>JAFGDP010000113.1 GCA_016932075.1 Chitinispirillaceae bacterium
AAGGTAATGGCTGAACAGAGAGAAGCCATTAGTCTGTCGCGCACCAGGCACAAATGTGCCGCAGTGCGGGACAGACCGACCAGCGGGTAGCCTGGAGAAGAACCGGTGCCGAAGGCAGGCGCCCGGATTTTCAAATGACTTTTGAGACAGCCTGGTCCTCCCCCCCATAAAAACGTGCAATTTTTTTATCTCTTCTTGTACTCTGACGCTAAATACTCAAACGTTAAAAACCGGTCTTTTTTGCCGTCGGTGATGACCGTATCGTACGACGGTTTCGAGTGGTGCACCCAGCGTCCTCCGGCGCGGAGGTTCCAGTAGGACTCTTTGAGGCATTTCTCTTTCTGCACCGAAAGCAGGATGGTGTCTCCCTTGATGCTGTAAGAGCCCGAGGTTTTGAACTGCCAGTCTTCCTTCAGCGTAGGCGAGGTCTGACCCTTCATTGACTCGTCCATTTGAAATGATCCGTCTTTGGCAAACGTCACTACCCTTTTCTCCATGGCCCGGGCGCGGTTATCCCGGTGCTTTTTGGTCATGTACCAGGTGCCGGGCAGCCGTGCGCTGACCTTTTTGGCTGCGGCCTCGTCCTTGATGAGCGTGGGCATGATCGTGTCCAGCTCGTCCACGAAGCGGCGCGCCTGGATGTACCAGTTCCTGCCGATGAACGAGTCGGCCAGGCCCATGAGACTGTCCGCTTCCCTGAGCTGCATCCCCGACAGGCCTTTTTTCTTTTCGTTAAGCTGTGAGACCAGGCCGTCGACATGCGCCTTGTTGGCGGCGGACTGTTCGGCAAACCATTTCTCCGCGGCCGCCACCTGCGCCTTGAGCGAATCAAGGCTGGTCCTGACCAGGATGCCGTTGCCGGTTTTCTTGCCCGATTTCGCCTGCATGAGGTTGACGCGGATGCTGGAGAGCAGGCTGTCGGGCGTGCCGCCCGATTCAAGTGCTTTGAGCCTGGTTTCATAGTCTTCAATCGCCTTGCCGGCGCAGCCTGAAACAACAAGGACTGCAAACGTCAATGCGCACAGCGCGAAAACACTGCGGATGATACTACCCATACTGCAACCTCCGGGTGAAAGTGTATGCGATGAAAGAGCACGGCTATTGGGAACAAATTAATGCATGATTGCATGCGTGTCAATTGTAAAAATGGAGGCCGGGGCGGCGGCGCCGCGGGAGGCAGCGATCAGGGACGGACATACCGGGTCAGGTCATTGGGCGTGACGCATCCGGCCAGAAGCTCGACCTGTTCGGGCGGCATGCCCCTGAGCGGGGCCGCTATTTCAGACTGCAGGTCCGGAACCCATGAGACCAGAAGGTCGGTGCCGGCCGTGCCGGAAACGTACAGGTTGCGCAGCACCGCGGGCAGGAGCATGGTCGTTCCTGACGTTGCCTCGACGCTGCCCGAAGGATATCTGAGGCGCAGCGAACCGCTCAGTACCGTGAGGACCCTGAAGGAGTTTTTCGCCGTGAGTATGAACGCTGCGTCGCTTTCACAGACGTACTGTTCCAGGGCAAAATAGCGGCACGCCATGCGCAGGGAACGGCGATACCCGTTTTCATTGAAAGTGATTGGCGGAATCATGCAGGAGCCGCCCGCACGGGTCTCGACCACGGTCAGCGCGTCATGCACGTGTAACGGCCGCGATTTGCCGTGAGCGTCAACCCTTCCCCAGTCATAGAGACGCAGGGTGGCGTCAGAGGTTTCCTGCACCTCATAGATCAGCGTGCCCTTGAGGATGGCGTGGACCGTTCCGGCAGGAAGGTAGAGCACGTCGCCGGATTGTATGGGGATATAGTTAAGCAGTTCGTCGAGCGCGGTGCGCTCGATGGCATGGCTGATCTGCTCGCGAGTGACGTCGCGCTTGAACCCGACGATGATCTGCGCGCCGGGCTCGGCATCGACCACGTACCAGCACTCGGTTTTTCCGTATTCGCCCCATCCATAGGTGCGGGCATGCCGGTCAGTCGGATGGACCTGGACCGAGAGCCGTTCCTGCGCGTCGATGAATTTATTCAAAAGCGGGAATGCGGCAAATGATTCGACTCTGCCGAGCAGGTCGGTGCGGCATTCTGCGAGAAGAGCGGCCAGCGTGGTGTTTGCGGCCGGGCCGTTTGTGATCACGGACTGGTCGCTGCCGAGGCTGACGATTTCCCATGATTCACCGATGGTGCGGTCCGGCGGGACCGGCCGGTTGAATCGGCGGTACAGGGCGCTGCCGCCCCAGATGGTTTCTTTATAGATCGGTTCCGGAAACAGCGGTTCTTGCGGAAGAATCACGATGCGGTTTTCTCGCGTTCGAGCATTTCCGCCTGGAAATCCTCGAAGGTCTTGTAATAGTATCCCTCGAACACAATGTTGAATTTAAGTGTTTCAAAAATATAGTTGATGTAATCGTTGGAGGACACGATGTAGATGGACCCGCCCTTGCGTTTGACCTTGTTGAGATTGTAGGCAAGCGCGCCGATGCCGCCGCTGCAGATGAAGGTCACCTCGTCGAGGTCGAACACGATGTTGACATGGCCTTCATCGATGATCCGGTGGATCTCCTGATCGAGGTAACGGGCGTTTTCCCAGTCGATACGGCCGGCCGGTTTGATGACTTTGAATTTTCCGCAATCACTGAGTGACAGATCCATACACACCTCCCCAAAAGCCAAGGCCTTTTTGAAATGTTATTGTAACTCCCTGAATTCACCGTCCTCGATATCCTCGCCGCGCGCATCAAAGCGTTTGGCTCCCGAGGGCTCTTTATTCCCACGCGCATCGTTTCTCGACACGCTGCGGACCATCCGGAAAAGCCCATGGATGATCAGAACAACAAGGACAAGCCAGAGTAATTTCAGCAAAAGCACCATTCATCCATTTGAAAAAAGTCTGGAAAAGTGGTATTTTGTTCGCTGTAAAAACGCGCCAGCCGCCACTTTTGCGGAACGTATGGATGAATTATAATAATTGCTCAGCCAATCCGTATACTCATATCGTTATTGAAAACGAAAGAGTTACTGTGTCACTAATTGTACTATTCTGAAGAGGAGTTGTCCATGAGTGTTGATATTGCCCAGCTTAATGAAAAAATACGGGAAGAGAGCAGTTTTGTTTCGCTCTTAAAGGGTGAAGTGAGCAAGGTGATCGTGGGGCAGACGAAAATGATTGATCGGCTCCTGGTCGGTCTTCTGACCCGGGGGCACATCCTGCTTGAAGGCGTGCCAGGCCTGGCAAAGACCCTTGCCATCTCGACCCTCGCGCAGGTGATCGACACCGGTTTCCGCCGGATCCAGTTCACGCCGGACCTGCTTCCTGCCGACCTTATCGGAACCCTAGTATACAACCAGAAGAGCGGGGAGTTCGTGCCGAAAAAAGGGCCGCTGTTTTCCAATGTCATTCTTGCCGACGAAATCAACCGGGCGCCGGCAAAAGTGCAGAGCGCGCTTCTTGAAGCCATGCAGGAGCGGCAGGTGACCATTGGCGATACCACCTATCCGCTCGTCGAGCCTTTCCTTGTGCTTGCCACGCAGAACCCGATTGAACAGGAGGGAACCTATCCGCTGCCCGAGGCGCAGGTGGACCGGTTCATGCTCAAGCTCAGGATCGTGTATCCTTCGCGCGAAGAGGAGCGGCAGATTCTGCAGCGCATGGGGCCGGGCGAACTGCCGGAGGTGAAAAAGGTCATTTCCGTGGACCGGATCCTCAAGGCACGGTCCATCGTCAATGAGATTTACATGGACCCGAAGGTGGAGGAGTACATCGTAAACCTTGTGTACGCCAGTCGCGAGCCGGGAGCGGTCGGCCTGGGTGATGTCAAGGAGCTGGTCGCCTGGGGCGCTTCGCCGCGTGCCACGCTTTTCCTGGTGCGGGCGGCGCGGGCGCATGCCTTCATCCGCGGCAGGGGGTATGTGACGCCCGAGGACGTCAAATCCATCGGCATGGACGTGCTGCGTCATCGTATCATTGTGACGTACGAAGCGGAAGCGGAAAATATCACGCCTGAAGACATCGTACAAAAGATATTTGACCGCATTGAGGTTCCCTGATACCATTATAAGGATACGACCCGGTGCCACGATAGGGGTTTTTTAACCGGTGGGCCGGTTTTCTCCTGCGGGGGTTGCCCGAATGCGGTTTTCGTTTTTCAACGCAAGCGTGATTCTGTTTTTCGCGACCGGCGGCATGAATATGAACGCATGCGCGCAGAATGAGATCCTGTATGATCCTGAGAAGGGGATTATGTTCGTGGATAAAAAAGACACGCTGAAAAAAGACAAAGGCGCAAAGCCGCTCATCTCGTTTGAAAAAAAAGGCGGCTCGCGCGATACGGTTTCCACAAGCGTCCGGCCGCGGTTGTCAGAGAAGGGTGGCAGGGATTCGACCGATCTGCATGTGGGAAGGAAAAAGGACCCGCCGACCCTGTACTTCATGTCTGGTCTTGAATACTATAAAAACGGCGACTATGATCATGCGATGCAGAATTTCAGGTATGCCGATTCGGTCGGGAAAAATCCGATCTACCATTTGTGGGTGGGAAAGTGCTGGCGCCAGCTCGGCAAGCCCCAGAAGATGCGTGCGATCATGGAGAGCATCATCCAGGACAAGAAAGCGGCGGACGTGGCCGACGACGCGCTATTTGAGATGGCGGCCCACTATCAGGATATTGACGACTACGATACGGCGGAGATTCTCTACACACGACTTGCAGAACGGTACCCTTTTGGTGAATCCTATTCGACCGGTGAGCGATACATTGATGTTGCGCGGGACCAGCGCAAATTCATGCGCGCGGAAATGAGCAACATGCTGGCAATTCTTGGATACACGGATGAGGAGCTTGAAGAAAATTACCGCCAGTTCCAGCGAAACCATCGTTTGAAGGAGACCGGGGTGGGCGATCAGGCCACCGTGGCACTGATAAAAAAGACCTATCAGCAAATGGTCGAGCGCGAAAAGCAGAACCAGCGGGTACAGGAACAGGCACGGCGTTTCACATTGTGGGCCGTCATCGCGGGCGCCGCGGGATTTCTCAATATCCTGCTGTCCCTTGGTCTGTTTATACGGCTCAACGCCAGAAAAGGCCATATTAATGAAGTGCGGCAGAACATTGCGGCACTCGATGTCCGGTCGATGTAACGGACGGAGGCGCGGCCATAGAACAGATAGTGTGCAGATGACGCGGTGGCCGTCAATTTCAAACAAGTGTTAGGTAATAGACAGCGATGATACCTAAGGAAGTATTGCAGAAGGTCAGACGGATCGAGATCAGGACCAAGAGCGTGGTTGACGCGATCCTGTCCGGTGAATACCAGAGCGTGTTCAAAGGGCGGGGCATGGAATTTTCAGAGGTCCGCTCCTATGTCGACGGTGATGACATCCGGAACATCGACTGGAACGTCACGGCACGGATGAATTCCCTGTTCGTAAAAAAACACGTTGAGGAGCGCGAACTCACGGTGATGCTCCTCGTTGATGCTTCAGGGTCGGGCGGTTTCGGCAGCGTGAGCAAATTCAAGGGAGAAATGGGCGTTGAGCTCTGCGCCCTGCTCGCTTTTTCGGCCATTAAAAACAACGACCGTGTCGGCCTTATTATTTTCACGTCAGAGGTCGAGCGGTACATCCCGCCGCAAAAGGGGAAGAACCATGTGCTGCGCGTGATCCGCGAGCTCCTCTACTTCAAACCGCGGCATACCGGAACCGATGTGGCGCAGGCGCTTTCGTTTCTTAACAAAGTGCAGCGGAAAAAGGCGGTGGTGTTTCTCGTGTCCGATTTCATGACCGCGCCTTTTGCCACGCCGCTTCGCGTGTCGGCAAAACGGTACGACCTCGTTGCGGTAACGCTGCATGATCCGCGTGAGAGCGAAATGCCCGACGTCGGTCTCATTGAGCTCGAGGATGCGGAATCGGGTGACGCGGTGCTGGTGGATTCCTCATCCAGAGAATTCAGGCAGCACTATAAAAAGGGAATGGAAGAGCGGCGGGCAGCGGTATCGCAGGTATTTGCCTCGACCGGCGTCGATGAGATCATGGTGTCGACCGCCACGGATTATGTCGAGCCGCTGGTCAGGTTTTTCAAGAGACGGGAGAAACTGGCGCGGTAGCGCTTGTGCTGTTTCGCAGCATTGTTTCGTGAATGCGGTTGATACCCGGCGCACGCCTGCATAATGTTATTTTTGTCCGATGATTGATCCACGCCGCCTTACCGCAATCGTTGAAGAGGTTTACCCTCGGGCGGTGCGGCTGCGGCGTACCATACACGCACATCCTGAACTGTCAGGCAGCGAGCGCAGGACCGCGTCGCTCGCGCACGCCGAGCTTAAGCGGCTCAGGTGCGCGCCCCGATGGTTCCTTGGCAGGACGGCGGTGGTCGGCAGGATCAAAAACGGGAAGGGCAGGACCGTTGTTCTGCGGGCCGACATGGATGCATTGCCGATCGAGGAGATGACCGGGCTGCCCTACGCGTCCAAAAACCGCGGCGTGATGCATGCATGCGGCCACGACCTTCATACCGCTGTCCTGCTCGGCGCGGCGCATGCGCTCGTGCGGTTGCGCGAGGCGTGGCGCGGCACCGTGGTGCTTCTGTTCCAGCCGTCAGAGGAGATGGAGCCGGGCGGCGCGATCAGGCTCCTGAAGCAAGGGGCATTTCCAAAAGATGCCCATGCGGTATTCGGCCTGCATGTAAATCCGGAGCACAGAACAGGCACCATCGGACTCAAAAGCGGCAGCGATTTCGCCGGTGTCCTTAATTTCACGGTCAGGGTAACGGGAATGGGCGGGCATGCCGCTGCACCGAAGGCAACGGTAAATCCCATACTCGCGGCCGCGAACATGATCAGCGGGCTTTCACGCCTGGCAGGGTCCCGCGTAGCGCACAAAGCGGTTATCGCGGTCGGCGCCATTAATGCGGGAAGCCGGAGCAATATCATTCCCGACCAGGTGACCTTCTGCGGTACGGTACGGAGCCATTCGAAAAAAGAGGAGCAGGCTATCCGAAAAAGTATTCGCCGGGCCGTCACGAAGGAAGCGAGGCGCGCTGGCACGGTGACAGCGGTGACCTTTGAGGAGTCGTATCCTCCGAATTTTAATGACAAGGGCATTCTTCATCGCATGGAACGGATGTATGGCCGGCTTCTCGGCCGCGCCAATGTGATCAGGAGAGGCGCACCCGTTTTTTATGCAGAGGATTTCGCGTATTACCAGAGAAAAGCGCCGGGCCTGTATGCGCATCTTGGCGTAACGCCGCGGCGCACAACGCGACTGATAAGCATTCATAATGCGCGGTTTTCCCCTGATGAAACCGCCATGAAGACCGGTATGCTGGCCCACCTTGGTTTTGTGCTGGAAATGACTGGTTGAAGCCCGGCCGGGACCACTGCGGTCAGGCGACCGCTGGCAACCGCGCACAGCGCGCAGGTCGTTGGCGCGGCACCAACGGCGTGGCATACAGTCAAATGTCTTTACGCTCAGGCCGGTAAACGGTGAAGGTGATTTGGTCGGTTTCCAGAAGGTTTTTAAGCGCCGCTTCCCGGTTCTGCTGAAGTTCCAATGCGATCCCGCAGTCTGACGAGATTTCACGCGGTGCGGTAATCGCCTTGCACGGGATGCCCTGCGAGCGGCAGAGCCTCTCAGCCCTGATCACGGCATGCGTCGATTCGAAAAGGAAGATCAGGCGGTCTGCAGGCATGTCAGGCATGTCTGTTCTATCGGTGCTATTCGTCATAGCTCTGGCGTGCCCTTTCCAGCCACTGTATCTGGTCAATAACTGCATTCATGCCGGGATTCTCCTGGAGGATCGTGCGAAAAACCTCGAGCGCTTCATCGTAGTGGCCGAACGCTTTGAGTACCATGCCGAGAAAATAGGACGCTTCTGTATTGCGGGTGCGTGATTTCCACTTGCGGAAAATGGCAATGAACTCCTTTTCCGCAAACAGCGGTTCTCCTTTTTCCTGCATTGCCCGGATGAAAAATCCGGCAGCCGTTTGCATGTCTCCGCTCTGGCCTGATGCGAGGCTCAGGTACATCTGTCCGACCTGATACCGGGGCACTTTTTCCACAACATTGGAAAAGCTTTTTGCCGCTTCAGCAAAGCGGTTGTTTTTATGAAATGCCAGCCCCATAAAATAGTGGGCGTCAATTTCGCTGAAATAGCGGGCGATCCTGTCCCGGTATCGGATTTGGCCGGAAATGACCGCAAGCCATGAAAGCGCCCACGGGTCTCCCGGATTTTTGCGAAGGGTCCTTTGCAGCAGGTCGGTTGCCGCGGCAGTGTCGCCGTGGTGCATGCGTATGACTGCAAGGTAAAACTGCGGCTGGGACGAGAGCGCGGACGTCCGGCTGAAGGTATTCTTTTCTGTTGCGAGCCGTGTGAGAATCGCTTCCGCGCTGTCCTGCTTCCCGTTTTCCATGAACATGAGCGCAAGGTCAAGGCTTGATGACGTGCTTGAATCATTGGCATGGAGTCTTTTTGCGGCGGCCAGCGCCTGTTTCTCATAACTTTCTTGAAACCTGAGCCCGGCCATACGTGACTCGGTGAGGTAGGGAATGAGCGCAAACGCGAGCGCATTGCTTGCCGAGGCCTTCTCAAGGTCCCATTGATCGCGCTCTCGGTGCGCCTGTTGAAAAACCTTGTGAGCTTGTTCGATCCTGCCGCGGCAATAGGCGGCGTCCCTCATGCGTTCGCTTGTTAAAAAAAGAGGAACTGCCATGCAGAGAGCGGCGATGGCGGTGATGATACGATTCCTCGCTGGTTTTTCAGATGCCAGTATATGCGTCGCCGTGACAAGAGCAAAAAAGACAATGAGCGCAATCAGCGCGACCCGCTGGCGGTCAGAGGCATAAGTCAGCACCATGACCGCGAGCTGGGACAACACAACGGAATACTCTATCAGCCTCTCCCGCCAGGCCCCAATGGAAAGCGCCATGCCGACGATTGCCATAGCCGCGAGAAAACCGAACGGTACCGAGAGAATGCCGCTTCGGGACAGGGAGCGGTCATTGGCAAATACCGGTACGATATCATGCCAGCGCGCATGGTTGAATGAGTAAAAGAGTTTTTGTGCCAGGTGTTGTGTCCACCGCACGGGATGGTCGAAAATGAAATTCCATGCTTTGGCCGACCAGAACCGGTTCACCTGTGAAATACGCATCGGTTCGCCGGTGATCACGCGTGCGAAATGGCGGTATGCTTCGTGCGCCGCGTCCACCTGCCCGTCGAACTCCTCCGCGCTGTTGTCGATCATGGGTGGATAGACCGCGTTCTGGCCGTTGGCGTTCGGATTGTTGCCTTCATAAAACACATAACCCGGATTCATGACGACAGGGGTGAATTCCCCGGTCGCGCCTTTGTTCCGTGCCGCCAAGGCAAGCAGCGCGCACAGAATGGGCGCCAGAAACAGCGTCGTGCGCTTCCTGAACAGACCCCTGTTGTTCCTGTCCAGATACAGGAAGAGCGGTGTCAGGATGATCAGCAAAAACAGGTTGAGGCGGGTGCAGAGGGCGAGTGCAAGGAACGTGCCGGCACCGGCGGCGGCATAAGCAGAGGTTTTCCGGACAAGGACAAGGAACCCGAGCAGGAAAAACACCACGAAGGCCTCAGGTTCAAACACGGTCGCATAGAGCATGATGCTGCGACAGCTAGTGAATACGATCGCGCCGGCAAGCGCACAATAGAACGGAAAGCAGGATTTGAGCAGAAGATAAAAGAGCACTGTTGATCCTGCAATCAAAACAATCTGCAGCCAGACCATGAAGGCCTTTGGAGCCGGAACTGTTTTCTTTGCCAGGATATGAGCTGCAAGGTAAAGGGGGCTGAAGTCCGCGAGCCGCTCATTGTCGAACGAATTGGAGACATAGTCCCGGGCAAAGTTCGGGTACTTCAAAAAAGGATCGTTTTTTGAAAGGATGGTCTGATACACGATGCCGTGAAACAGGAGCGACGCAATAAACAGGACTATGAGAAGGATGGTGGTGGAGCGCATGGATATCGAGCTCGTTTTCATGGATGCCGGTCCGGTTGATGGTGGAGAAAAATCGTTCATGCCTCGATTGTCCGGCAAGGAGGCTGAAACGGGAAGAACGGATGGGCCTTGCAGGAGCAGTCACGGCATCATTGGTGAAAAAAGAAGCATGAACGAACAGCTTAATTTGTTTTATAATAAAATGTTGTTGGCCGGTATCAATTCTCTTCGCCCATTTTCCGTTTCTTCGATTATATTTATGAAATGCGCGTTGCGCCTGACCGTATTATCCTGTTTGTTTCATGCGCTCATCCGTTTTCAAGACACGCACTTCATGATATCCAGCTTAAGCAAATTTGAGTTCAAGCCGGGGAAACACTATTTTTTATACCAGGGTTTAAAGAGGGGACGTTTTTATGGTGAAAAAAGTACTCGTCGCAGATGACGATTTGGATGTGCATCAACTGGTGTATGATATCCTGCAGATCAGCTTGAAACAGGTGACCATTGACCGCGCCTTGACGAGCCAGAGCTTTCTTCAAAAGATCAATGACGCAAAAAACCCCTATGACCTCATTCTTTTCAATATCCGCATGAACAAAGAGGACGGCGCTAATCTTCTCGGGACGGTCGAGCGGCAGTTTCCCGGGCTGATGGAACGGATCATTCTTCTTGCCGATTCACCCGAAGAAAAGAAAGATCCGTTGAGCAAGGACGTACCCTGCGTTTCAAAGCCATTCTGCCTTGATCATTTCGGTGAGGTCATAAAAAAGGTGTGCAGCGCCTGATATGCCTTCGACACGCGTGAAAAGCGAGGGAACGCTTTCCGTATGCATGATCGTCAAAAATGAGGCGGATTTCCTTGCACGCTGTCTTTCAAGCGTCCGATTGGTCGCGGACGAGATCGTGGTTGTTGATACCGGTTCCCACGACAATACTGCCGAGGTGGCGGCGTCGTTTGGCGCGCGTGTGGTGAACGCACCGTGGCGAAACGATTTTTCCTATGCCCGGAATATCTCACTGGACCATGCGACCTGCGCCTGGATCCTGTGGCTTGATGCCGATGATGTCGTGCCTGCCCAGTCGGTTCAGATGCTGCGGCGGCTGAAGAAAGAAAAGCCTGATCGCGTGTTCGGGTTCATTGTACGCAACCAGAGGCCCAGCGATACGGGTACGGAATTCATACAGGCACGCATGTTTCCAAACCGTCCTGAAATCAGATTTGAGCGGCGGGTGCATGAGCAGATGATGCCGAGCGCGCTGCGGATCGGTCTTGCCATGGAAAGACAGGCGGTGGTTATCGAGCACCACGGGTATGCTGACCCGGCAACGCTTAAAACCAAGGCGAAACGCAATATCGGGCTTATGCTTGAAGAGTACGATCCGCGTACACCAGACCCGGTCACGGCAGTTGAAATCGCCGACTCCTACCAGCTGATTGATGAATACGACGATGCGGTGCAGTGGTATGGAAGGGTCCTGGCCGTCTCCGGGATTTCGCATGATGTGCCTGCGATCGCCAGCCAGGCCTATACCGGACTCGGTACCATCTGCAATAAACTGGAGCGATATGATGAGGCGGTTCGCCATTTGCGGGAAGCGGTGACCCTGGCACCGTGGCGGACCGATGCAATGTATGTTTTGGCAGTAACCTATGATCTCAAAGGAGAGTTCGAAGAGGCAATCGAGTGCCTGCGCTCTATTCTTGAAACGAAACCTGAGCCGGGCCAGGTAGGCGTTGACTTCCGTGCGGCAGCCATAAAGGCGGTATTGCGGCTGCTCAGGATCCTTGTTGAACGTGGCCGTACCGAAGAGGCAACGCGGGAAGCGGCGGCGGCTGTTCACGTTTTTCCGGACCGGCCCGAGACGGCGCTCATGGCAGGAAAGGTCTTTCTGGCGGCGAACGATCTCATGGCCGCGCTCAGGCAGTTTGAAAAAAGCATTACGCTTGCCGGTGCCGAACCGCATATTGATTCCTATATCGGCCTGTGCGCCGTCTATCAAAAGGCGAACCGGATGGATACGGCGCGAGTTTCGATCAATTCACTGACATCGGTATTCGGGAAAACAGTCAGATACCGGGCATTTGTTCGGTTCTTTTTCGGCGATGCGGTGGAAGGTCCGGAGCTGTATGCAATGGAAGAACTCGAAAAGGAGTGGCGCCTCATACAGAGGGATTTTTTCAATGCGTTTTGATCATGCCTGACCGTTTTGCGGCACGCATAACTCCGGAAGGCCCTTGTGCGGCTTTTTGATTCCCATTGCCATCTTCACGACGACCGGATCAGGAGCTATAGCGCAGCGATCATGGCCCGCGCAAAGGAGGCGGGTGTGGGGCGCATTCTCTGCTGCGGAACAAAGGAGAATGATTGGGAAACCGTTGCGGAACTGTCGCAAAGCTATCAAGAGATCATTCCCGCGTTCGGCCTGCATCCGTGGTTCGTTCAGGAACGGTCCGAAAAGTGGCTGGACCGTCTGGCATCCCTGCTGACCCGGTATCCGGGCGCTGCACTGGGCGAAATCGGCCTTGATCATGCCGTCGAATACAACAATGCGAATCATCAGACCGGAGTGCTGGTTGAGCAGCTCAAGCTTGCGCGTGAACTGCAACGTCCTGTTTCCCTTCATTGCAGGAGGGCATGGGGCGCCCTGATCCCGCTTCTGCAGCAACAGTGCGGGCTTCCGTTCGGCGGCGCCATACACTCCTATTCCGGACCGGTTGATCTCATTCCAACGCTCGCAGGACTCAATGTCTCTTTTTCGTTTTCAGGATCCATTACCTATAACCACAATAAAAGGGGATCTCGCTCAGCAGTGCTTGTTCCAGATGACCGTCTTCTCGTTGAGACCGATTCCCCGGATATCCCGCCCGCAGGGATCGCAAAGGCATCAAACGAACCGGCGAATTTGACAATGGTGGTACACCGGCTGGCTGAACTGCGGGGAACGACCGTTCAAACGATCGGAGAACTCACGCATCGTAATGCGGAACGTCTGTTCGTTTTTGCAGAGCGACGCGGCCCACCAGATGGTCGCGTATCAGACCGTCGGTAATCAGCGCTCTGTCGCACTCAACAGTCTGTTCGATACAGAGGTCGTGTGCGCGTTCGAGGGCTTCCTGCTCAGCGCCGGCTATACGGTACCTGGCTGTAAATCGCTCTCCGGAGATGCGGTTTTCCGGGGACATGCTCATTGCAGGCCAAGGACCGAGGCGATGGTGGCAAATTCAAAGTCGGAAAGAAGGCGATGCAACCGATCTTCGGTTTTGTGCAGATTAGCATAATGGCGCAGTCGCTTTATTGCGGGAATGCGCGGCACGCGCGGTTGGTCCGGATCGATCTCCCATGGGTGAAGGTAGAATACCGCCGGCCGGTTTTCCCGGTTGCATTTTTTAATGCCGTAACGGGTCACTGCGTAGGGGAGCAAACGGAAATATCCGCCCCCGCAGCAGGGAACCGTCATGCCTGCTGCTTTAAAGCAGCTCATGGGAAACTCTATGAGCGATTCCGTGACGTTATATATGGAAAGGACACCGTTTCTTACGCCGTAATCCGGATGGAAGGAGATGGGAAAGAGGGACGAGTCATAGCGGATCCCGTATTTTGTCAAGACATCGAACACCCATAAGGTGGTATGGTCAATTGAAAACGAAGGGGCGCGAAACCCGATGACCGGGCTGGAAACGCACGCCTTGATCGCCTCAAGCGATAGGGACAGGTCCTTTTCAAAGGTCGCCGGCGTGAGGGTTTTTGCCAGCAGGTGCCCGTACCCGTGCGAGGCTATTTCATGACCGGCTGCTGCGATTTCTTGAATGAGACCGGGCTCCTTCTCCGCGATCCAGCCGAGCACGAAAAAGGTTGCCTTGACCGAATGGTGTTCAAGAATTGAGAGAAGACGCTCGGCCGTTTTCCGCAGGCGGAATTCTTTGTCCTTCCACTCGGAAAAAGGGATCTGCTCTGCGAAGTTGTGTACACAGAACCAGTCTTCAAGGTCAATTGAAAATGCGTTTTTCACGGCTGTACCGCACACCGGCAATCAAACGGTTCAAACGAAGGTATATTGTTTATGAAAAATACCTTGCTGTTGCGGCCCGGGCAACCCTATCCGCTCCTGTATTACCAGGCCGCATAATAGTATTTTCAAAATCGCTGCCGTATCGTGCGTTGTGCACTGACGAGGGTGGCGTTATATCAATGATAGAAAGTTCATTCTTCATGAGTGAGGAACATGATCGGCAGCGCGATTACTGGAACAGAGAGATCGTCTCATTTGATGCCATCTATTCAAAGAAAAAAAACGCGTTTGGACGCTGGCTGGACTGGACCTTCCGCAAGGATATGTATGAACGGTATGAATACACCCTGACGCATGCCGAGCCTATTAAAAACCGGGATTTCCTCGACGTGGGATGTGGGACGGGTCGGTACGCGTTTGAACTGGTGCGCCGCGGCTGCAGGCATGTCACGGGTATTGATATCTCAGAAGAGATGATTGATCACTGCAAGCGTCAGGCTGTTGAGGAGGGAATCGAAGGAAAAACTGAATTTATCGTCACTAATCTGCTTGATTTTACTGATGCCCGCCAATTTCATACCTGTATCGGCATCGGATTGTTTGATTATATATCCAATCCTCTCCCGGTCCTGAAAAAAATGCGTGAATGCGCGCTTGACAAGGTAATCGCAAGTTTTCCCCGGCTGTGGACATGGCGGGCCCCGGTGCGCAAGCTCCGGCTGGCTATTCGCGGCTGCAATGTCCGTTTTTTTTCACAACGACAGATCGGCGTCCTTGTGAACACTGCCGGTTTTTCCGGATATACGATTGAAAAAATAGGCAAGCTGTATTGTATTACTGCGCAGGTCGCCGGGAATTGATCCGTTATTTTGAACTGTTATGGCAAATCTTGAGGCAATCATAATAGCTGCTCTTTTCTGGTGCTGTGCTGCAGAGCTTTTCTATTCATACCTGCTCTATCTTCCGCTGTTAAAGTTGGCCGCCCGGTGGTTCGGCAGGCCGTCTGCAAGCGCGACAGGTCACGAGCCGTCAGTAGCGGTAGTGATCCCGGTTTATAATGAGGCCGGCATAATAGCCGAAAAGATATGCAATGTGCTTGCGGTTGATTATCCGGCCGAGAAATTGAGTATCTGGGTCGGATCCGATTGCTCCACTGACCGGACCGAAGAAGCAGTGCGGTCGGTCGATGATCCCCGCGTGCATCTCTGGACCGCTCCTTCACGAAGCGGCAAGGCAGGGATTCTCAATCAGCTTGTACCACTGGTTGATGCCGAGATCATCGTCTTCACCGACGCGGACATTCTCTTTGAAAATGACTGTATCAGACAAATGGTGCACCATTACGCGGATCCCGAAGTCGGGGGCGTGGCAGGAATAACCGTGCAGCGGAAAAAAGGCGAAGATATCAACAACGAGGAAGCGCGCTACCGACGGTTCGAGGCATATCAAAAAACCTTTGAGGCCAGGCTGCATAGCACGATTGCAGCGTTCGGGTCATTTTATTCCATTCGGAAGCGGCTGTTCGTTCCTTTCCATCCCAACACCTATTCGAACGACGACGTGATGATGCCCATGAATATCATCCGCCAGGGGTATCGTATGTATTTTGAACCGCACTCGGTTTCATATGAGGAGACGGTTGAACAGCCGGACATAGAATTCGGCAGAAGAGTGCGGATCGGCGCCGGGAACTTCCAAGCGTTTTTCTGGCTTCTTGATTTTTTGAATCCAGCCAAAGGCTGGCCATGGTACTGTTATGTTTCGCATAAGGTGTCCCGCTGGCTTTCACCATTATTTGTCCTGCTGGGTGCTCTGTGTTGCACCTACCTGGCGTTGGCAGAGAACATATTCCTGTATCAGATTTTTTTTGCTGCAGGCGGCGCAATCGTTATCCTGAGCGCGTTGCACCGGATCATCCCGCTCCCTCCGCTGCGTCCTGTTTTTTACTTTCTTCTCATGAACATGGCCGTTATTGCCGGATTATTCAGATTCCTTGGCGGGATACATACCGCGGTGTGGGATCGAACCGAGCGTTCCTGATCCGTTGGTGCTGCCGCCGGCTTTCAGAAGGTATATTTAACGGTTGCTGTTCTCTGCGGTCGATGTTCCGGCAGACGTATCACCAGAAAGAGATATGCGCATGTCAAGTCCAATCCGCGTGCGTTTTGCACCATCGCCAACCGGATACCTCCATGTCGGAGGCGCGCGCAGCGCGCTTTTCAACTGGCTTTTTGCCAGGCACACCGGCGGGACTTTTATCCTTCGTATCGAAGATACCGACCGGAGCCGGTATGTTGAAGGCGCTCTGCAGGAGATTTTCGAAAGTCTTCGCTGGCTCGGGCTCGAATGGGATGAAGGGCCTGAAATCGGCGGCGGCTGCGGACCCTACTTTCAGTCTGAACGCACGGCTTTATACAAGGAATATGCGCAGATCCTTATTGACCGTAAACATGCCTATCGCTGTTTCTGCACCGCGGAACGGCTGGCTGCTCTTCGCGCCGACCAGGAAAAAAACAAGCTGCCGCTCGGATACGACCGGAAATGCCGGGACCTTTCTCAGACTCAAATCGACCGGTTGCTTGAGGCCGGCACTCCGTTCGTCATACGACTGAAAATACCCGGCGGCCGCTCCATAACCTTTGCGGACATGATCCGGGGAGCCATCGCATATGAAAGCGATGTGCTGGACGATATCGTGCTTATAAAGTCCGACGGCTTCCCGACCTATCACATGGCGAACGTGGTTGACGATCATCTCATGGGTATCACCCATGTGCTGCGTGGTGACGAGTGGATCGCCTCAACCCCCCGGCATGTGCTTCTCTACGAAGCGTTCGATTGGACCATGCCGAGCTTCGCGCATCTGCCGATTATTCTGGCCGAGGACGGGAAGAAGCTCTCCAAGCGCAAAGGCGCGGCGTCGGTCATGGACTACAAATGGGCCGGCTACCTTCCTGAAGCGCTCTTCAACTTCCTTGCGCTTCTGGGGTGGGCGCCGGGCGAGGGGGACGAACGCGAAAAAATGAGCGTTGGCGAATTGACGGAAGCTTTCTCAATAGAACGAATATCCCCCAAAGCGGCGGTATTTGATGAAAAAAAACTGGAGTGGATGAATGGGGTATACCTTGCGGAAAAACCTGCAGAATCGCTCGTTTCAGAACTGTTTCCTCTGTGGAAGGAATATGGATGGATCGATACAGCGCGTCCTGTCGATGATCCGTTTTGTCTCTCTGTTATCGATCTTTTAAAGGTGCGGTCGAAAAAGGTGACGGAACTGGCGCAAAGCGCGGGGTATTTTTTCATAGACCCCCTCCATTATGAGGAGAAAGCTGCAAAAAATCATTTTGGGCCAAACATCATACCACTGCTTTCCGCTTTGGTTGACCTGGTGAGCAACTGCCCTTCATTTGATCCTGAATCACTTGAGTCCGCTTTCAGGGCCTATGCCGGACAGACGAACCGGCCGGCGGGTCATCTTATCCATCCTGCCCGTCTTGCGGTCACCGGGGTAAGTTTTGGTCCGGGTCTTTTCGAGCTTATGACATTGCTTGGCAGGGAGACCGTTGTCCGCAGGATGAAGGCCGCGATCGCGCATATTGAACAGGCAGTAAATTGAGCTGCCGGGAGAAGAGGGCATGATCAAACATATTGTGATGTGGAAGCTTGCCGAATCAGCCGAAGGGGCGGTAAAGCAGGAAAACGCGCAGAAGATGAAGGTTATGCTGGAAGGATTAAAAGAAAAGATCAATGAGATACGTAGGGTCGAGGTTGGCATTAATTGCAATGCAAACGAAACCTGGGATGTGGCGTTGCTGTCGGAATTCGATAGTCTCCCCGACCTTTTGGTGTATCAGAACCATCCTGCTCACAAGGCTTGCGTGGAATTTGTCAGAAAAGTAAGAATCGACAGGGCGGCGGTGGATTATGAGGCATGACAGGATTTGGGCGTATTGGCGTGTGGGCGTATGGGCAACCGACCAGATCAGGCGATCTTCCCGTTCCGTTTGCGCCAATATATCCGAAGCATGGCGGAAACGCAGATACTTTTTCAACGGTAACGAGGAATAAGAATTATGGATAATGGAAAACAGTCAGATAATACCATAGACATTCCTTCCAATTTCATCCGCGATGCGATTGTCCAGGATCTGAAAAGCGGGAGGTTTCAAAAGGTGGTTACCCGGTTTCCTCCCGAACCAAACGGGCACCTTCATATCGGGCATGCCAAAGCGCTCCATATCGACTACGGCATGGCGGTTGAATTCAACGGCGAGTTCCATCTCAGGTTCGACGATACCAATCCGAGCAGGGAGGAGGAGGAGTACGTTCAGGCGATCATTGACGATGTGAAATGGCTCGGGTGCGATTTCGGCAAACACTTGTGCTTTGCATCAGATTATTTCGAGCAGATGTACGAGTGGGCCGTTTTGCTTATAAAAGCCGGCAAGGCGTTCGTATGCGAACTGAACGCCGACGAGGTACGGGAGCTCCGCGGCACGCTTACCGAACCGGGAAAGAACAGCCCGAACCGAGACCGTTCGGTCGAAGAAAACCTGGACCTGTTCGAGCGCATGCGCAAGGGCGAGTTCCCCGAGGGTTCCCGTACCCTGCGGGCGAAGATCGACATGGCATCGCCCAATATCAATCTGCGGGATCCGGTCATGTACCGCATCATCAACGCACCGCACCACCGGCAGGGGAACAAGTGGTGCATCTATCCGATGTATGACTGGGCGCACGGGCTCGAGGATTCCATCGAGGGCATCACCCATTCGCTCTGCTCGCTCGAGTACGAAGACCACCGGCCGCTCTATGACTGGTTCCTGGACCAGCTCCCGGTCCATCACCCCCGGCAGATCGAGTTCGCGCGGCTCAACCTTACCTACACGGTCATGAGCAAACGGAAGCTGCTCCGGCTCGTGAACGAGAAAAAGGTTTCGGGGTGGGACGATCCGCGCATGCCCACGCTCTCCGGACTGCGCCGCCGCGGCTGTACGCCCGAGGCGATCCGCATGTTTTCCGAACGGATCGGCGTTGCCAAGCGCGACAGCATGGTCGACGTGGCGCTGCTCGAATACTGCGTGCGGGAGGACCTGAACCGGCGCGCGCCGCGTTTCATGGCAGCGCTCAGACCGCTACGCGTGATCATCGACAATTACCCCGAAGGATCAGTCGAAGAGCTTGACGCCATAAACAATCCCGAGGACCCGTCGGCGGGATCGCGTAAGGTGCCGTTTTCCCGGGAGCTTTTCATCGAGCGCGACGATTTTATGGAGGAGCCGCCTAAAAAATTTTTTCGCCTCGCACCAGGCAGGGAGGTGCGACTGCGCTATGCCTATTTCATCACCTGTACGGGTGTTGAAAAGGACAGCGCGACTGGCGAGATCACGGCGCTCCGCTGCACCTACGATCCCGCGACCACAGGCGGCAACGCACCCGACGGCCGCTCGCCCAAGGCCACTATTCACTGGGTCTCAACGCGGCATGCGATTGATGCCGAGGTGCGGCTTTACGACCGGCTGTTCAACAGGGAAAATCCCGACAGCGCGCCGGAAGGCGATTTCATTTCGAGCCTCAACCCCTCATCCCTGACCACGCTTTATCCCTGCAAGATCGAACCGAATCTTGCCAAGGCAATGCAGGGCTTTGGCTGCCAGTTCGAACGTCTCGGCTATTTCTGCGTTGATCCTGACTCGAAACCGGATCGCCTGATTTTTAACCGGACCGTGACGCTCAAGGACGAGTGGGCGCGGATTCAAAAACGGGAGCGGGGAAAACCGTGAAACTGAGATTCCGGCCGTTTATCTCTTTTCTTCTCGCTTTTGTTTTCACCGCTGCCGCCTTCTCCGGCGTCGTTTTATACCTGAGGCCCGAAGGCAGCATCGCCGACTGGGTGGCATGGAGCTTTCTTGGTCTCGGGAAAAAACAGTGGGAGATCGTCCATACCGCGTTGGTCCTGGTGCTGACGATCACGGTTGCGATTCATCTCGCGTTGAACTGGAGCATTCTTATTTATTATACCCGCAGAAAGATCGGTGCGATAAAACGGTCGGTTTCCGAGCTTTCGGTCGCCTTGGCATGCGTTGTTTTCATCGTAGTCGTCGCGTTGCTGCAGCTGCCGCCGATATCATGGCTTGTCCATCTGCGGGGGAGCATAAAAAAGGGGACCTATTCGCTCGCCGTCGCACCGCCGCTACCGAACGCAGACCGGCTGACGATTGCAGAGCTGGCAGCAATGCGTCAGACTAGTCCGGAAAATCTCCTGGCGCGGCTTTCACAAGCGGACATCGTTGCAGACTCCTCTGAAACGCTTTCAGCAATCGCCGCGCGGAACAGAAAGTCGCCGCAGGCGCTGTATTTGTTGCTTTCCAAAGACCGGTGATTTTTTACGATAGGACGATGTAAAATTTTCTTGCCATCATTATTATTTTCTACCTATTTTGTCTAACTTGGTTGACAGCAAGAATTCCCGACCCATTCTCTCCCTGATATACCGTCAATGACCGTGGTCGGAACGGCCATGATAGCAAGTTTTAGTTAGAAATAAACTGATGGTGCTGAGTTGATGATCGGATAGTTGTTCCTTAGCAGGAACGTGGTTCGTGGCCATAATGAATTTTTTGCAGTAATTACTTCACCCGAATCGGAGAAACTATGAAGAAAAAACATCCCGCCGGATTGTGGGTCTGTTTTATGACCGAGTTGTGGGAGCGGTTTGGCTTTTACTCCCTTTTGTGGCTTCTTGTCCTCTATATGGACCATAATTTTGCTTGGACCAAGCTCACGGCGGGATGGTACTACGGCACGTTTCTCTGGGCAGTGTTTGCCTTCAATTTCATAGGCGGATGGATTGCCGACAGGTTTACGGGTCAGATAAAGGCTATTAAGACTGGCGCGTTCCTGATGATTCTGGGCTATTGCGCGGTCGCATTTTCATCGGTACAGCTTCAATGGCCATTTACCTTGGGGCTCATTCTCGTTTCTTTAGGAACAGGACTGTTCAAGGGAAATATCTCTGTTATGGTGGGTAATTTATATGCAAAAGAAAATGAGGATATAAAAGACGCAGGGTATAACATTTATTATATGGGTATTAATATCGGCGCACTCTTGGCCTCCATCGTGATTAGCTACGTGTTTAAAAATTACAATTATTCCTTTTGGGCCGCTGCGGTAGGCATGGTCATTTCTATAATTACTTTTTCATTGTTCCAGTCGCTCATACAGCATGCTGATGTGAAAAACATGAAAAAGAGGGTCTCTGAAACCATGTCAGCTCAATCTTCGTTCGCCATGTCGAAAAGCGAAGCGCGGCAAAGGATCGTCACGCTTATGACGCTTTTCCTTATTTCTATTATTTTTTGGGTATGTTATTATCAGAACGGCAGCGCGCTTACCTATTTTGCTGATAAATCAACGGTAAAGACTTTCCCGCCACAGTTTTATTCCTTTTTTAACTGCATTTGCATCATCGGGCTGACATTGACGATTCTGCCGTTTTACCGGTTTCTCAACCGGTTCGGAAAAGAGCCCTCCACTGCCGGAAAGATTTTTTGGGGGATGGTCATCATGGCAATTTCCATGGTAATAATGGTTGCGGCTTCTATATTCGGAGGGAACGGCAACACCAACAGTGTGAGTTCGTCATGGCTGATTTCAACGTATGTTATAGTCAGTCTCGCTGAAATTTTGATTTCACCAATGGGATTATCATTTGTTTCTAAAGTCGCACCGCCAAACTTGCAAGGTCTTATGATGGGCGCCTGGTTCTTTGCCACGGGATTCGGCGGATTTTTATCTGGTCTTTTTAGCGCGTTTTACGATAAGGTGCCGCACCATCAGTATTTTCTTGTGCTTACCGGTTTGCTAGCGCTTTCGTCCATTTTGGTGCTGGTGTTTATGAAGAAACTGAATCGGTTCTCCGTAGCGAGCCAGGGGTCCGTTGAGTGAAGGCCATTAAGACCATCGTTATCATGGTACTGTCTACAGCATTCACTGTATACTCCCAGGTCTGGTTCGCGAAAAACATCAGCAACCTGACTCCGGATGAAGCGCGCCGGTTCTATAATTTCGGGGATAATTGCGGCGTGTTTGTCGGCAAGCCCCCGATGTCCGGCAACGAAACAAAACTCGATTCCTGGAATGAAAAATACAACTACTACATTCTCTATCCGTTGTTCAAAGCTGCAGGCGATTCAGCGCGGAAAAAGGAGGCAGTCGATACTTTGGCTGCATCGCCCGGGAAAAAAGACAGCTCCAAGAAATGCTCCGGAGCAAAACCTGAACGCGCATCAACAGGTGCGGATACCGCGAACCAGGGAACAGCAGCAGACACCCTGCCTGTTTGCAAGGACGAAAAGGCCATACGGGAATATTATGGGAAGGTGCTTTTTACCTATAAGGGCAAAATCGTTTTAAAAACCTGGAAAGAGCTGCAACCGGAGGAGTTTGCGCAGTGCTACGATATTTCGCGGCTGGCGAACATGCCGTAAGTTTATTGTTTTTCATCGTCTAGGGGAATAAAACTATTTTACTGCATTGTTTTACCATTAACGGTTATTACCATCATCAGAAGGAGGGAGAAAGCGTATGAAAAAGTTGCTGTTGTCCATTGCTACGGTTTTTTCGTTTACCCTGCCCTCAGTGGCCGGTGTTTCCGCGGATAGTTGGGACCTCTACGGCAGCGCCCGCATGTGCGGCTGGTACTGGGACAGAGGGTATCAGTATTCCGAGGATACGGTAAATGGCGGGATCGTAGACACCCTGTTTCCCCACCTTACGCGGATGATCTGGGACCTTGAATACATGAGTCGCTTTGGCGCCTACTGTAAAAAGGACAACTATGCGTTCAGGTTCGAGGCAGGATGGGGCCCGGTGCTGCGGGAGATGATGATATCGGTGCAGGGTACCGAGATTTTCGTTGCGTCGAAATTCAAGGACGGCTTGATTTTAAGGCGACTGTACGGTGAATGGTTTATAAACGACAACCTCTCCCTTCTCATCGGCCAGGAGTGGTGTCTTTCCAATTTCCTTGTGAGTTCACAGACGTTTGAAATGGAGGCGGGGCTTTATTATACCGGTGCACTGTATACCAGCCGGAGGCCGCAGGTAAGGGCAACTGCCAAAACCGATCTTTTCGAAGGCTTGAAGATGCAGCTTGATTTTGCCGCGGTCAAACCCGATACCTTTATCGTTGGCACCAGCGATGACGTCTGGAACGTGGAAGCGTCGGAGATCATTCCAAAATTTGAAGGTGACTTTGTCGTTGAACGCAACCAGGACCTTGGTGGAATACCGCTCGGATTGAAGACAACCACCATGGGGGGCGTGAACCGGTATAACCTCGTCACGAACCGTGTGGCAAATCCTACCAATATGAGGACTGATCTTATTGCAACGTATGTGCTGGGAGAAAACCTGGAGCTGACTCTCTGGAAGTTGAAATCCAGCGTTACCTTCTCAATGGGACAAAACCTCGCCAGTTATGGCGTCTACATGGGTGATCCATGGGGATGGCGCGGCAACCAGGACATGGACATTTTCTATCCGAGATGGGGTCTCACGAGTGAAACTGATACCTCCTACGGTATATGCAACACCTTCACAAAGCAAGGCACAGTGGTAATGACGCTTAAAGCGTTCGACTGGCTTGCTTTAGAAGTTGGTGGCGGCATGATTATCAATGACCATGAGGAATATGGGACAAAGCAACAGGAAGAAGTAATCGCGAACATGATGAGGCGTGCCGCCTGGTATGCCAATATTCAATTCAATCTGCTCGATGGTCATCTGCTGTTTATACCCGAATTTTCCCAAAGCGACCTTGGTGGCGGTATAAATGCGGGTGGAGGCATCTGGAACGCGCTGGGATTTCTGCTGCAGTTTGATATGTAATTGTTTTCAGGAAGGATACACCAATGGCCGTATTGCAATTCATAGATACGGCCAACTTTTAATTAAAAAATGACAAATAAATGGTTTTTTGCCATGCTTTTTCTTTATATTATAGATAAGGGGAGAGTCCAAAGGGGTTGCTGAAAACAGAAAAGATGATTGGACAGGAGTAAGGGACGGAATTCTATATTTAGAATCGTACTCAGGCAGTTGATCTGAGTGCAGAATATTTTACTTGCTCTCCCGCATAATAGTCTGCACGGTAAAACCAAATGAACTGGTGATCAGAGAGAGGATTGTTGTTTGTTCCGCATAAGGTAAACGAAAGGAAAATTTCCGGTTAAATATAGAAAACGGAAGAATGTTTTTGATTGATTAGTTTATATTACATCTTATCAAAGGGGAGGGTGTGTCATGACCTGCAAAAAGCGTAGCATTATGTTAATCGCAAGTTTTGCTGCTGTAATGTTCTGCTGGATTACTGCATTTGCCCAGATGCCTGAGTCGGAAAAGTATACCTACACCAATGCCGAAAACACTTCTTTGCAGGCATGGGACCTTCGGGCAATGGCGCCTCAGCAGGGGCAGGCCACGTGGGAGAATGTGGGCCCAACCGGCTGGGGCCGGGTATGGGAGGTTGCGGTTGATCCCACAAGCGATCAAATCGTATACATCCTAGGATCATCAGGGGGGGGATTATGGAAATCGACTGATGGCGGAACAAACTGGAGCTATATCTCCAGTGGGATGCGTTCGCAGAGCATGGGGGATCTGGCATTTGATCCACAGAACAACAGAACGTTGTGGCTTGGGACCGGTGAATGTCTTGCCGGCGGCGGCTCTTTGCCGTATCCGGGGTGCGGCGTGTATAAGAGCACCGATGCCGGGGCTACGTGGCAATACAAGGGACTGGAAAAATCGTATTACATAGCCAGAATGGCGGTCCATCCGACAAATTCAAATACTGTTTTTGCCGCGGTAATGGGCAGCCTCTATAACAATAATCCGGAGCGCGGTCTGTACCGGACCACTGACGGCGGCACAAACTGGGTGCAGGTGCTGAAAGCCGACGATTCTACCGGGTGCACTGACGTGCTGATCCATCCCACCAATCCTAACCGGGTATTCGCCTGTATGTGGACAGCCATGCGTTACCCCTATGACCGAGTTTGGTCCTCGAATGCCTGCAGAATGTACCGGAGCGACGATGGCGGCACCACGTGGGCAGTACAGGCCAATGGATTTCCCACAAGCGACCTTGGAAGGCATACGCTTACCATCTGCAAATCAAATCCAAATGTCTTATACTGTATTGCTATGACCGCGGCAAATCCTCCCCTCCCTAAGGGGACTTACAAATCAACCGACGGCGGTCTGAACTGGTCAAGGACGCCGGGTCAACCCTCTTCTAGTATTTTTTCATATTATGGACATACGTTCTGCCAGATCCGTTGCAATCCGCATAATGCAAATGATGTTATCGTGCTCGGAATGACCTGCAACAGGACCACTAATGGTGGAACATCATGGAGCGGCACATTTCCATCCTCGCTTCACCTCGATTTTCATGGTGTCACCTGGTCAATGCAGAACCAAAACACCATTTATGAGGGGGATGATGGCGGCATTGCCAAATCCACTAACAATGGAACTTCTTTCACCTATCTTGGCAGACAGGCGCTCAATCAGGGTGGTATCAGCATCTCCCAGCAGTATGCACTCGATATTGCGCAGGATGACCCGAATTTCCGTATCATTGGGCAGCAGGATGAGGGAACGAATTATACAACGAGCGGCAGTTCTCTCTATAGCGGCTGGAGAAACGCAATCGGTGGTGATGGATTTGATCCGCGTATTGACCAGGGAAATACGCAATACGCAATTGGCAGTCTTCAGTATGGCGGGTACTATCGTACCTCCAACAGGACCTCCTGGTCCAGGATCAGCATTTCCGGACGGTTGACCTGGGACTGCCCGGCTGCGTTCGATTCAGTCACCGGGAGAGCGTACATAGCGGGCGAGCGTGTGTTCACTGCGCCGCGCGGATCAGGTTCTTTTGTGGCAATCAGTAATGATCTCACCAACGGCGACCATTCCGTACCCCAGTATCCGTATGGATCGGTCAGCTCCCTGGCCGCGTTCAGGGGCAATCAGTCGGACGTGGTGTGCTATGCCGGAACCGATGACGGAAACGTATGGGTCAGCAGAAACGCCAGCTCCGGAAGCGCATCATGGACCAAGATCCGCAACGGTCTTGTTTCTTCGGCGCCTGCCCGTGATGAGCGAAAAAGGTATGACGGGTGGATCAAGGAGATCACCATTGACCAGGCCGATCAGACTGCCGGCACGGCCTATATTACGGTATGGTACTTCCGCTGGGGATGGACCTACTATCATATGCCCAAGGTCTTCAAAATCACCAATTACGGATTGACTGCGGCGGACTGGAAGGACATTTCCGGAGACCTTCCCACAACCATCACCGCGAACCGATGTGTTGTGGACCATGCAACGGGCAGGGACGGCTGGCTCTACTGCGCAACCGATTTCGGCATGTACTATTCGACCAATGGTGGTGTTAACTGGGGCTGGTTGGGCGACCAGCAGCTGCCCATTGTTGCCTGCAACGACGCGACAATTCACCGTCGTACAAACTACCTCTATATTTGTACCTATGGCCGGGGTCTGAACAGAATCAACCTTAACAATGTCGGACCGGTTGTCTCTGTCAAACCCAATCAGGTCGCAAAGGGTTCACAGATACTCGGCAACTATCCAAACCCGGTTGTGGGGAAGACCACCATCAAGTTCAGGGTCAAGGACCGGCAGAAGATCCATCTGGCCATCTATGACCTTTCCGGCCAGCAGATATTCAGGGTCACGGAACGCCAGGTCAATGCGAATAATCTCTACAAGGTGACCTGGAACGCCAGGAACAGCAGCGGCGCTAAAGTGGCCGCAGGCAGCTATATCTGCCGCCTGATTGGCGAAAGGGTCACGCTCGCAAAGACAATCGTTGTGAAGTAATTCGGCGCTTGACTAATTATGCAGGTAACGGAGGCGGTGTTTCAACGAAACACCGCCTTTTTTCGCTTCGTTGCTGACGAAAACAGGTCTTGCGGCCGGGCCTGCTATTGACCGGTCACGGCCCCGTGAAGTAATTTTCAAACCACTAAAATATGCTGGGGCTGTAGCTCAGTTGGGAGAGCATCAGGCTGGCAGTCTGAGGGTCGTCGGTTCGAACCCGTCCAGCTCCACCATTTTTCAAAACTCCTGAAGTTGCCGAAAAACATGCGTGGGCGATTTCCGGAGTTTTTCGTTTATGGATGACACTGAGGTGTGTGATAACGTTGAAATGTATCAATATAAGTATAAAAAAATGCTGCTGAAAGCCTTTAAATCGCTTTTTTGTCAGAAAATGGTTGCTGAAACCATTGGAAGACCATTATTCTCTTGGAAAACCAGGTATGGAAGCTATGGGACACCATTTTCCGTCCGGAAAACAGGTCATGAAAGAGAGCGAACCCTATTTTCCATCTGGAAAATGGGTCAGAAAAGATATGAATCCCTATTTTTCAGCTATAAAATGGTTTGGGGCATATTGGAATACCATACAATCATTAGGTGTTGGAAATCGTTTACCGTTGCCAGGCAATTTGCGCGGGTGATAGAATAGTAGAAAGGGAACGTTTATAAAGGATTTTGGTATGAAACCTTTTAAAAACCAGAAAATGAAGGCAATCGCGTCCCTGCTTTTCATCGTTATGCTTTTTTCGATGGTCGTCGGCCAGGAAACATGGACATGGCGAAATCCCTTGCCGACCAACAGCACGCTTTATTCGATGGTATCGACCGGTTCTCTGGTGGTTGGTGTCGGCAGCGACGGCGCAATAATCACCTCAATTGACGGTGCAAACTGGACCCGGCAGACCTCACCCTCGGCCGCAGAACTCCGGTCGGTGGCCTGGAACGGTTCGCTCTTTGTTGCGGTGGGTCTGCTAGGAACGGTGATTACATCGAGCAATGGGACCACATGGGCGCGGGTGACGCTCGGTACCGGCAATGCACTGTATGGCGTGACCTGGGGCGGCTCTCAATTTGTTGCCGTAGGCCAGGACGGGATCATCCTGACATCCCCGGACGGATCTTCGTGGACCGCCCAGACATCCCCGGTTTCCCAGGTGCTCCTCAGCGTTGCTCATAATGGTTCGGTCTTTGTCGCGGTAGGGGATGCCGGAACCGTGATCACCTCATCAAACGGGAGTTCGTGGACATCACGGTCCGGGTTCACTTCTTCCATTTTGTTTCGAGTCATATGGCAGTCATCGCAGTTTATCACCGTTGGCGGGGGCGGAATCATCGCAACATCGCCGGACGGTACTACCTGGACGGATCGCAGTTCCGGTGTGGGCGATGATCTTCTTAATGTGGTTTCAAGCGGGTCCCTCCATGTGGCGGTCGGGAATAACGGTACGGTCCTTACTTCGCCGGATGCGGTCACCTGGACGGCCCGGGCCTCGGGAGTATCTTCGATAATATATGGGGCCGTCTGGAACGGTTCGATGTTCATCGTGTGCGGCGAAACCGGCACGATCATTTCTTCTGCGGACGGGACATCGTGGTCATTGCAGACCCAGGGCACTACCGCGTTATTGAATCATGTCGTCAGACATGACTCAGGCTATGTCGCGGTCGGCGCGAGCGGTACCATACTCGCTTCGACAAATGGCATATCATGGATCAACCGGTCATCAGGAACAAATGAGGCTTTCAAGGCCATAACCTATGGCAACGGAATGTTTATAGCGGTTGGAAGCAATGGTTCGGTATACACCTCGCCTGATGGTCAAACCTGGACATCCAGGACCTCGGGTACGAGCCAGCCCTTGTACGGCATTGCTTCGAGCGGCTCTTCGTTTGTGGCGGTTGGCTTGAACGGGACCGTTATCACCTCTCCGGATGGCCTTGCCTGGACAACCAGATCAAGCGGCGCGACAGGGAATTTGAATGGTGTAGCATTCGGCAATGCTGTTTTTGTCGCTGTGGGCGGGTCCGGAACCGGAACCGACGGGTGCGTCTATTCGTCTCCGGACGGCATCACATGGACCTCGCGCTCGCCAGCGATTTCTCAGGAACTGTATGCTGTGTCATGGAGCGGGACCCAGTTCGCGGCTGCCGGCCACGGCTATTCGATCATTACCTCTCCGGATGGAGCTTCCTGGACCGCCCGTATCTCAGGAAGTGGCGATTTTTACCTGAGCGATGTGATCTGGAACGGTACGCAATTCATTGCGGTGGGGACCAACGGGGAAATCCGCACGTCGCTGAATGGAGCCACCTGGTCGCCGAAAAACTCCAGCACGGCCGCTGATATCCTGGGTATTGCGTGGTGCGATACCCAGTTTGTTGCGGTTGGCGCCCACGGAACGATTATCAGCTCAATTCCGTCACTCGCGACCGCTCCCTCTTTGGTCGCTCCGGACGACAGCGCCGTCAATGTGGCCCTATCCTCCCTGCTTGTGTGGCGCTGGATGGCGATAGCGCAGTCGTATACGCTGCAAGTCTCGACGGAATCCGATTTTTCCTCGCTTGTTATTCATGACAGCCTGGTGACCGACACCGTGCGCGCCGTTTCCGGATGTGCGCCGAATACCAGTTACTACTGGCGCGTCAAAGCGGTTACCGCGGGCGGCGTGAGCTAATGGTCTCAAGTCCGTCGTTTCGCGACAATTGCCCCCCCCGACACCGTGATGCTGGTATCACCAACGAACGGCGCTGCGGTTGGAGTTGACAGTATCCTGCTCGTGTGGCGCAGCGCGGGAGAGACGGTGAACGGCTACTGCCTTGAGTGTGCGGCGGATTCACTCATGACCAATCCCGTTGTGGACAGCGCCATCACTGACACCATGGTCATGAAACGACAGTTGGTGGATGCAACAACCTACTGGTGGCGCGTCAGGGCACAAAATGGAGCAGGTTGGGGTCCCTATTCCACGGCAGCGAAATTTACCGTGAATTTTTCCACTCATGCCGGTCAGGGAGAAACGCTGCGGCCCGGTGCATGGTTCTCCTGTCGCAACGGGAGAATCGTATATACGCTGCATACGGCTTCACGGGTAACCATCACCCTGGTTTCACTGAGAGGACAAACGGTTTTCAGTTTTGAACAGGCACTTCCGGCCGGAACGCATGAGTTTCCACGTCAAATTTCCTGTTTGTCTCCGGGAACATATTTTGCGCATTTAAAGGCCGCAGACCGAGAGAAGAGAATTATAGTGCCCTTTTTCTCGCAATAAAGCAATAAAACAGCTCCAACCGTATCACCAACGGGATTTTGTCAGCACGGCATTCATGAAAGGGAAACGGCCCTTTCTGCTCCGGTTTATTAAAAAGCGTATTATTGTATTGATCTTTTCCAAGTGAATTAGATATAATAAAATTTAGCCTTTACCCCGGAACTTCCACCTCACCCATGGGTGTGCAATGCCATGTCGACGGCAAGTGGTGGCAGAAAAATTCCCCTTAAAAATCTGCGACGAGGCATGTTTGTCGCCGATGTGTTTAATGAGCAGGACATTCTTCTTTATTCTGCGCGAACCCTCATAACAAGCGATCATCAGATAGAATTTCTGAGAAACCAGGGTGTTTCATCGGTATTTGTTCTCTCCGATGAGCCTTCATTCGATCATGCCGAAGCGCCGGGAGAGGAGGGAGTGGGGGATCATTTTGACCGCGAATCTCCATCGGGCGAAAGTGTGCTTGCCTATGCCCACTACCAGCAGCGATTAAAGGCGGCAAGCGTGCTTCACGAGCAGACCCTGACCACGGTTCGAGAGTCCATGAAAGCGGTCAGGATGGGCAAACTCTTTCAATCCCAGGCGGTGGTCAAGTCGACCGAACAGATGATCGAACAGGTTGTTTTGGATCCGGACCTCTATTTCGGACTGATGCAGATACGGTCGTTGCATGATCATGTCTATATCCACTCGGTCAATGTGGCGATCATGACCGCAGCCTTCGCCAGCACACTCAACTTTTCCTCAGACCTGGTTCGTTCGATTGCCATCGGCGCCATGCTTCATGATATCGGAAAGATGAGGCTGCCCGAGGCGCTTTGTCTGAAGAACGGCAGCTGCACCCGCAAAGAGTTTGAGCTGTTCAAACAACACCCCGCATTTGGCATCGATATCATTGACGGTAATAAACAGAAACTGCCTGAAGCGGCAAGAGCGATAATCGCCCAGCATCATGAGCGCTGGAATGGCGGCGGCTATCCTAAAAATCTTTCCGGTGATCTGATCAGCGAATCGGCATTGATGTGCGCACTGGCTGACGTGTATGATATGCTCACCACGCCCACGCCCTACCGGTCAGCTACTATTCCTCAGGAGGCGCTGGCGATTATATTTCAGCGGGCTGACGACGAGTATCCTCGGCCCCTTATGGAACAGTTTGCACGACTCATCGGGATATACCCGGTTGGTTCCTTTGTCGAGCTGAAGTCGGGAGAAAAGGGCCTTGTGATCCGGATTAATCGCAGCTCACTTCTTACACCGGTCGTTGTGATTCTGGTCGACCGGAATGAGAAGCTCCTGACCAGGCCATTTGTGAGGGATCTGTCCAAGGGACCGCTGCATCCTTCTGATCATATGCATTATGCTATAGACGGATCTCGTGATCCTTTTAAGTTCGGTATTTTTCCATCTCGTTATTTCAAGGCTTTTACGCTGTAGCGGCAAATTATTGCAGAGTACGCGTCTTCTTTTTATATTGATAGCAGAGGGAGAGCAATATTCACTAAGCAGGCGGCCGCGAACAATGTCCAGAACGATCTGTTATTCCCTTGAAAAAGTTGAGGGAATTCTGCTCGGTACTTTTTTAGGAGATGCCGTGGGCGCGCCTTTTGACGGCTGTTCTTTCAATGAAATCCCGCCACTTGATGATACTTTTATCAAGGAACATCCGCCGAAAACCTATACCGATGATACACAAATGAGCATTTCTGTTTTTGAAGAGATGCTTGAAAACGGGTGTATTATGCAGCCGTCGCTTATGAGGCGATTTATGGAGCGTTTTACTCCCTGGCGCGGGTATAGCGGGGGTATGCTTGAAGTAATGGAACTGTGGCGGGATGGCCGGGATCTGGATGTCGCGGCGCGATCTCTGTACCACGGCAATGGCAGTTTTGGTGACGGTGCCGCGGTCCGCGCATCTCCGATTGCCGCTTTTTTTTCCATTAATGAAGTGCAGGAGCTTCTTGAACAGGTGCGGTTATGTTCACTGCTTACGCATACCCATCCCTATGGGCTGGCAGGAGCGGACCTGCAAGCGTATTGCGTTCTTCTCGCACTTAATGAGATCCCCCGTCAGGAGTGGTTGCCGCGGTTGTACTCATTCCCGATGGAAAGTGTTTACAAGATAAAACTTGAGACCATTAAAAAATGCCTTGAGAAGCAGCTCTCCCCGCAGGATAGTGCGCGCGAAATCGGTAGCGATGCCGATGCCCTCGACGCAATACCTGCCGCCATTTTCTCTGTCCTGAGAAATCCGGATTCATTCGCCGATGCTGTTCTTTTTTCGGTAGCAATGGGCGGTGACACTGACACCATTGGTGCAATGACCGGCGCGCTGGCCGGCGCCCGCTCTGGCGTTCACGGCATTCCTTCGCCCTGGTTGGAAACCCTGGAAAACGGCGAAGAAGGAAGGGATTTTATTATTTCACTCGTCCGAAAAGCACGCCATTAACAGCCGCTGTCATACAAAGATCAAAAAAAACGGAGGGGAGAGGATTCGAACCTCCGGTACAGTTGCCCGTACGCAGGTTTAGCAAACCTGTGCCTTCAGCCTCTCGGCCACCCCTCCAGCAATTAATCAAAAGGGAAAATAAATATACTTTTCAAGCATTCTGCCGGACAAGAAAACCCTGCCGTTTTGACGAATGCTTAAAGATAGTATGGAAAAAAACATCTATGGTTATTATATTTACAACGCTCTTTCCAATGCCATGACTTGCGATGTATACCTTTTCTTATGACATGGATTTACATAAAAATGGTGTGGGAAAGCGAAGTTATACGATTAAACTACCTTTTATTGCTTTTTTTGCTGTTTAATGGTACTATTTCAACAGCAGGTGCATAGGTTTTAAAGCATCTAAATTTATATTTACTTAAATAAACACAAGGAATTAATCTGTCGGCATTAAAACCGGCGTAACAATGGAAAGGGTAACTTTTTTCCTGATTTGAAGTTGCAGCATTTTTACCTTTATATTATAATTACGACTACTTGTCACGCACAAAACCGGCAAAAAGCCTATGGATGGAAAATCCCTGCGAGATGCGTTTTACCGCTACTTGACCAATTTTTTAGCAAAGGATGAGTCAACAGCGACCGATCATGACCGGTATATGGCGCTTTCATATGCCGTGCGCAGTGAACTCATGAAAAACTGGATCGCTACGCAGAAGCGTTACCACGAACAGAACCTGCGCCGAGTTTATTACCTGTCAACTGAATATATCTTGGGAAAGAGCCTTTTCCAGAACATCATGAATCTCGGTATTGAGAACGAGATGGCCAGCGCGGCCAAGTCCCTCGGCTTTTCGATTGATGCAATTTACGAAAAAGAAGATGATTTCATGCTCGGCAACGGAAGCGAAGCGCGTCTTGCCGCCTGCTTGCTCGAAGCCTTGGCGTCGCAGGGCTTTCCGAGTATGGCCTACGGTATCCGGTATGAGTACGCGCAATTCAGGCAGGAGATCCGTCACGGCGTCCAGATCGAACGGCCGAGTGATTGGCTGCTGCGCGGGAATCCGTGGGAAATTGTGCGGCCGGAATATACCTGTACGGTGCAGTTCGGGGGAGAATGCCGGGCATGGCCGGATAACACCTTCGGTGTCTACGAGTGGAGGAATACCGAGGTCGTCCATGCGATACCATACGATATACCCATTGTCGGATTCCGAAACAACATCGTGAACACGCTGCGCCTCTGGACGGCGCGTGCGTCTGAGGAGTTCCTTCCCGACTATCAGAACCATCGCGATTACGAACGGGCCTATGCCGACCGGTCGAAATACAGCAGCATTACCCAGCTGCTCATGCCGGACGAAGATGTTCGAAGGGCAACGGATCTGCGGATGAGACAGCAGTTTTTCTTTGTAAGCGCATCGGTTCAGGACATCATCAGACGGTACAAAAGAGATAATAATAACAGCATAGCCGGTATTGACAAAAAAACGGTCATCCATCTCGGCGGCAGTCGTTGTGCACTTGCCATTCCGGAATTTTTACGTATCCTGGTCGACCATGAGGGTGTTCCATGGATGAAAGCCTGGGAAATAACCAGGAATGTCTTTTCCTATACCAGTCATGCGGTATTTAGGGAAGATTCGGAAGTATGGCCTGTTTATAAGGTCGGTCAATTACTTCCCCGCCACTTGCAGGTTATTTTTGACATCAACCAGATCCATCTAGAGGACGTGCGTAAGACCAAGGGAAACGATATGGGATGGATTCGGGACCTGTCTCTGGTCGAAGAGGGTGAAGTCAAACGGATTCGATTCGCTGACCTGGCGGTGCTTGGATCGTTTTCTGTCAATGGCGTATCTGCGGAACAGACGAAAATACTTAAAAGCAAGGTGTTTCCAAGCTTTTCACGCTATTTTGATGAACGATTTTCCTGTATTACGAACGGTATAGCGCTGCGACGATGGTTGCTTACCATTAATCGCCCGTTGGCATTTCACCTGCTCAAATATATTGGAGACCGATGGATTCGAAATCCGGAACAGCTCGAACAACTCGAAAAATTCGCGGCCGATAAGCGTTGCGTTCTGGGATTGCAGGAGATAAAAAAGAGCGCCAAACAGCGGCTTGCCTCGCGCTTGCAGTCTTCCTTAGGCGTTGTGGTGGATGACGCTATGCTGTTCGATGTCCAGCTGGCAAAAATGCACATAAGCAAACGCCAGATGCTTCACCTTTTATACATTATCGACTGTTATTTGCATCTTAAACGAGAAAAAGCGCCGCCCCTCGGTATCAGAAGGCTGCACCTTTTTGCGGGCAAGGCGTCGCCGTCCGATTTCCTGGCCAAGCAAATTATCCACCTGATTGTCGCGGTTGCAAAGCATATCGACAATGATCCGCAGGTGCGTGAATTTCTACGCGTCCTCATGGTACCTGATTTTTCCCTTTCCCTTGCAGAGGCCATTGCGCCCGCCGCCGATCTTTTCGAGCATCTGACGACGCCTCTGTTTGAACCGTCAGGCACCTTTGCCCTGAAATTAGCGGTCAATGGCGCCGTTACCATTTCAAGCTTGAGCGGCTCGATGATAGAATATGCTGAAAAGATCGGCAAAGAGTATATTTTTACTTTCGGAAAACGTGGAGAGGAGCTCGCTGCGTTTCATGACTATCGTGCATCTGACTTTCTTTCCAGCGACGAACGGTTAAAGGCCATATTTTATTTTTTAGAAAACGACCTGATTCCGTCGACCTCCGACGGGCATGCGATCCTGCCCCTGCTGTCGACCATCCGTGATTCGGATCGCCAGTTCATCCTGCTCGATTTCGCCGATTATGTGGCGAAACAGGAGCTTGTCGGGCGTCTTTTCCAGGATCAGCTAGCATGGCATACAACATGCCTGATGAATATTGCACGCTCCGGCTGGTTTACGAGTGACCGGGTGATCCGGGAGTATATAGAAAACATCTGGAAGACCTAAAACGCATGAAAAGAGAGACGAAACTTCTCGGCATACCCGTGGTATCGGGCTGGGGAATGGGAAATGCCTATTTCGTTGGCCGGGCCGTCCAGCAGACTGCCACCATTTCAATTTCACGGCAGGACCTCGGCAGTGAAATCATGCGTTTTAACGAGATCCGGGAGCGTGCAAAAAAGGAGTACCGGCAGCACCATGCCGACATCAGCGCGGCGTCCAACGTGAAGGTTGACGCATCGATCCTCAATATCTACGAGCATATCCTTGATGATCCCGCCTTTATCGGTCAGGTTGTTGAAACGGTATCGACAAAACTTTACGATGTGGAGACATCCATCCGGCTTGTATCCAATGATTTCATCAAGCGTTTCGATTCGGCGGGGACCTCTTATTTCAAGGAGAGGTCGGGGGACATGGTAGAGGTGTGTGAAAAGCTTATTTCTTTACTTTATGAGGATGAAGGGCGCACAAAAAAATTCATGGATCCAGTGGTCCTCATTGTGTTGCGTACCTTTACACCAAGCGATATACTGTCTTACGATAAAACGAAGATACAGGCGGTGGTCACGGCGAGCGGTGGTAAGACCTCGCATGCCGCCATTCTGGCACGATCCTACAACATACCGGTCGTTTCGGGCATTCGCAATCTTTCGGAGAGCATAGCGCCGGGAGATCAGCTTCTGGTGGATGCAGAAAAAGGCATTGTCTATGTGCGCCCCCCTACAGCCACCACAGGCCGGTACCGGCGGCAGGCAGGCAGTGAGGCGGCCTTCGAGGTGTATAAGAAAAAATGGCAGCGTCCGGTATACACGCGAGATGGCGTTAAAATAGATGTGGTGGCGAACATCTCTCTTGCCGAAGATGTCGATGCAGCCATAGAATATGGAGCAGATGGGATCGGGCTTGTCCGTACCGAATATCTCGTTGCGAATCGTAAAGAGATGCCGGACCTGAAGGCACAGATTTCCTATTATGAGAGTATTTTCAAGAAAGCGCCGAAAAAACATAGCGTGATCCGTCTCATGGATATCGGCGGTGACAAGGTCCCTCAGTTTTTTGATATGCCCCTCGAATTCAATCCTTTTATGGGATGGCGCGCTGTTCGCATATTTCTTGAGAGGCAGGATTACTTTGAGCTGCAGGTCGAAGCGATCATGAAGGCGGGGCTCTCGTATGACTATTCAATCATGGCGCCCATGGTCACAACCCTGCAGGAGTGGATCGATGCAAAAACAGTCATTGCGGGGGTGGCCTCCCGGCTGGGAATGCCGATGCCTAAAACAGGGATACTATTTGAGGTGCCGCTTGCCATACTCGAGATAAATATGTTCCTCAAGGAAATCGATTTTGCCTCAATCGGTACAAACGATCTCATTCAGTATCTCAGCGCGGCAGACCGTAACAATACAAAAGTCAATTATCTGTATAATCCGATCGAGCCGGCGTTCCTGCGGATCATGCGGAATGCGATCAAGACCGCTACTGACAGCGGCATGCCGCTGTCAGTGTGTGGTGAGATGGCCGGGAATCCCCTGCATACAGTGCTGCTCGTCGGTATGGGACTTCGGCGGTTCAGCGTGATTCCCAGGACTATTCCGATTATCAAAGAGCTCGTTTCTCACCTTAGCTATGTCGAGGCAGCAGAGAGTATTTCCCACATTGATGCTATTGATTCAACTCAGGATATGTCGCGGTGGCTTAAAAATCTCAATAAAAGGCTCTTGGGCGACGTGCTTTCCAAATTGCCGGTTGCCGTGGAGGTGTAACAGTCCGCCGTTCGTTACGTGTTGCCTCTTCGTGCGTTAAAGAAACGCATGCTGCATCTTTTGAACAGGAACCACGCGCTCCGCGCATGGAGCACATCATTACCTCAAGGCACTATCGTGCCTTTCTTTGCTTTTCGGCCTCCTTGTCTTCGCGAAGAGCTGCGGCGGAGCAATGTGGCCGTCAAGCAACGCCGCCACCAATGGCGGTGCCTTTGGCGGCGGTCGTTTACTGGATTTGGCTTTTTCTGGCCGAGGGAGCGAAAAAACGGACCTGTTCACCAATGACGGTGCGGACAAATCGCGCGTCATGGCCGCCGGGCCGTTCACAATAAGCATGCACGATGCCAAGGCGTTTCATTTTTTCATGCGCCATGCGGTTTTCGTTAAGCGCGAAATCGCCGGTTCCGCAATCGAGCCGTACTTTCTTGTTTTTATTTTTCAATGAATCGATCAACGAGACCGCAGAGAAGGATTTCCAGAGGGTCCGGTTTTTTATATAGGCGCCGAAAATCGTTTTCATTTCCCATTCACCGGGGAATTGTGTGAGGTCCATTATACCGGAAATACTTCCGGCACCGTGAAAGCGTTCCGGATGACGGGCGAGAAGGGTGATCGCACCATGCCCGCCCATACTTGTACCGATGAGAATTCGGGACGTGCTCTGTGCGGTACTTCTAAAATGCTTGTCAATATAGGTAATGCATTCGTCTGCAATGAAAGTTTCAAATCGTGAGGTGGGAACGGCAGGGCTATTGACATACCATGAATTCCCAGCGTTCGGACAGACAAATATAATCTGAAAAGCATCAGCCAGCGAATCGAGAGGGGCAACTTGCTGCCAGACCTTGTGGTTGCCGCCGAATCCGTGCAGCATATAAAAAACGGGGAATCGTCCGTGGCTTTTTCGGTAGGTATCAGGAACAATGACGGTAGTTTTTATCGACCTGTTCATGCTTGCGCTGGGGATTGACGCTATGCTTACCTCGGCGGCTCGAAGCGGAAAAAAAAACAGCGTACTAAAGAAAAAAAATCGCAACACGGTATTCATGGCATCTCTTCAAGGGAAAAAATAATAGAATTTCCCTGTTTCGAGTCAAGGCCGTATCACTCCTTTCTGTCGTTAATCGCTCTTCAATTGACTCAGGCATCCACGATAATGTAAAATGATAGAGGCTTCTATTCGCTGCAGTTTCACATGCATACCATTATGACAAAAGAGGGGATGCACATACGCGTACTGGTGGTTGAGGACCGGTCACCGTCAACGCAATCGCTTCGTTCCCTTTTAACCGGAAACGAGGATAATGCCTTTGCCGTCGTATCCACCAATTCCGCCGGCATTATCCAGAAAAAAATTGATCGAAACGAAGCGGATATTATCGTGCTCACGCTGACGCCGGAAGACCGACGGATCGGCACGGTGCGGCAGGCGTTGAATAAGAATCCGGCGCTCCCGGTCATTTCCGTGACCGCAACAAAGCGGCACAGGGTCGGGTACCCTTTCAAAATCAGGGAACGACTCGTCCGCTCCGAAGTGGATGCCTACCTTCTTGGACAAATGATCGTTTCAGTAGTCGAAAGCGGTCGTCTGGCTGGAGAGTTCGGCCAGCGTATCAGTGAGTACCATTCGAACGAAGCGCGTTTTATAAACGTGATATTAAACAACGCTGATGGTATCGTTGTGGTGAAGGGCCGTAATACAATTTTGTTTATTAATCCTGCTGCGCGATTCATGCTGGGCACTGCGCTTGATAGTCATAAAGGCAGGTTCCCGTATGCCCCTCCCAAAAACGACTGCGGTGAGATAGGGACGACGTCATCGGATGGGCGGAAAAGGGTGCTCGAAATGCGTTCGGTACGTACAACATGGGAAGGAAAGGAGGCGAGGCTTTTCTCGTTGCGCGATATAACGTCCCGCAAAAGCGCGGAAGAAGCGCTCAAGGCGAGCGAGGAACGGTATGCCCTTGCAGTTCGTGGTTCAGCTGATGGATTGTGGGATTGGAATCTTGTGTCGCGGCGGATTTATTTGTGTCCCCAGTGGAAATTCATGCTGGGATTTGGTGAAAAGGAGATCGGGGATGATCCTGAAGCGTGGTTATCCCGCATACACGATTCAGACGTGCGGGGAGTAAGAAAAGCCATTGAGGGGCATATCAGGGGTGAGATAGCGCGTCTTCGTATCGAACACAGGATCAGGCATAAAAATGGTTCATATCGGTGGGTCCTGTTGCGCGGATCAGCGGTGCGCAATAAAAAGGGGGTCGCAGTCCGTATCGCGGGATCAATGACCGATATCACCGAGCGGAAAAAGGCGGAACGGCAGCTAAAAAAGGCGCTTGCAGACCTCCGGTTCGCACTGGCTTCGGAAAAGATACTCATGGAGGAATTGGATAGAAAAAACAAGGAACTCGTCGAACTTTCAATCACCGATGGGCTTACCGAGCTGTATAATCACCGGTTTCTTCAGGAACGGTTTGATTTTGAATATAAACGGCTTCGCCGGTATGGCGGGTCACTTTCGATCATGATCATTGATATCGACCTTTTCAAATCGGTCAACGATACCTATGGTCATCAGTTCGGCGATTATGTGCTTAAAGAGCTGGGCCTCTTGCTGAAAACCAATTCCCGTGAAGTTGATATTTGCGGACGATACGGCGGAGAAGAGTACATGATCATCACGAACCTTTCTGCCTCCGAGGCCATGAAATACGCCAACAAACTTCACACCACGGTTGAAAACCACCGCTTCTCCTATAGTGGTCATACCGTGCATATTACCGTTTCGATCGGCATTGCCGAGTACCGCTCCGACCTGAAATCAAAGCAGGAGCTGATCGAACGAGCGGACACGGCGTTGTACCAGGCAAAAAATGATGGCCGAAATCTGATTAGGCTGTGGAAAGAAGTGGCTCAGCAGGATGAAAAAACCGTGGATAGTCTGGGTATCGAGGAGTTCAGGAAAAAATTTTCCAGCATATCCGACCAGATGCGCAGTGCGTATATGGAAGCGACTGACGCGCTTATAAAGGCGGTTGATGCAAAAGATCCTTTTGCCAGCGAGCACTCTCACTCAGTATCCCGATATGCGGTAGAGATAGCGCGTTACCTTAATTTGTCGCCTTCTGAAATAGAAGTGATACGCTATGCCGGCCTGCTTCATGATATCGGGAAAATCGGAATCAAGCAGGAAATCCTGACGAAAACAACTCCTCTAACGAAAAAAGAGTATGATGTGCTCAAAAAGCATCCTGTGGTCGGCTGCAATATATTGAAGGAGGTGAAGTTTCTTGAAAAGGAACTTCCTCTCATTCTGCACCACCACGAGCGATATGACGGTACCGGGTATCCTTACGGTTTAAAGGAGCGTGAGATACCGCTTGGAGCACGAATTCTCGCGGTGGCCGATGCATTCGATGCCATGACCGCCGGCCGGACCTATAAAAAGGGGATGGATCGCACGGCGGCGCTCGATGAACTCAAGGAGAAGAGCGGCCAGCAATTTTCTCCTGAAATTGTTGAAGCGTTTCTTAATCTGGCAGAAATGAAAAAAGTATAATACTATTACAGCGCTGGAATGGTATCTGCAGGGCGAATATAAGCGAAGCGAGAGAAACGTATGAAAATGAAAATACAGGGAAAAGAAAAGGTAACAGTGCTTTCTCTTGAAGGCAATATCATGCAGGAAGACGTGACCATGTTGCGCAACCGCCTGGAGGACCTTATGCATAACGGGAATATAAAGATCATTCTGGATATGCATGGGGTCAGCTATCTCAGCAGCATGTGCCTGGCCGTAATTATTGATATTAAGAACAGATTGGGAGCACAGGCAGGAGATCTCAAACTTGCCGATGTTAATCAACTCATAAAGAATCTTTTTGAAATGACCCGTCTTATTAAAAAAATTGAAATCTACGATACCGTGGACAACGCCTTTGCCGCTTTTTCTTAGAAAATGGCCTTTTTCAGGAAAGAAGGGAAGCCTCTATACCATCAATTTTCCTGCGGAGCGCCTGATCGTTCTCTAATTCATTTTCGATTTTCTTTAATGAATGAATAACGGTAGAGTAATCTCTTCCTCCGAATTCCAATCCGATAGTACGCAATGACTGGTTGGTCAGTTTTTTGCAGAGGTACATTGCAATTGAACGCGGAAAAGAGACGTCTCTCTTCCGGGTATGAGCCGAGAGCTGGTTTGGACTTAATTCAAAAGCATCTGCCACTTTTTTCTGTATCTGTTTAATGGAAATCCGTTGGTTTTTCCGAGCAATAACATCACCGCACAGTTCCTTGGCTACCTCAAGCGTGATATCCCTTCCGGTGAAAGAGGACGAGGCAATAAGCTTTATCAGCGTTCCCTCGAGTTCTCGTACATTCGACGTAATATGACTGGCTATGAATTCAACGACTTCCATGGGAAGCGATAACCCGTCGCTCTCTGCTTTCTGCCGGATAATCGCCATTCGTGTCTCGAGGTTCGGAGGCTGAATATCTGCGATCAATCCACCCATAAGACGGTTGATCACATGTTCCATCATATCAGGAATTTTATCCGGAGTGCGATCGGATGAAAGGACAATCTGTTTTCGTTCGAGGAGCAGCTTGTTGAAAATTCTGCAGAATTCCTTTTGTGTTCCCGGTTTTCCGCTGAAAAACTGGATATCATCAATTAAAAGAAGCTCTACCGAAGTGAATTTTTTATAAAACGAGGTAGAATCTTTTTTATTTACGACATAGTTAATATACTGTGAGGTAAATTCTTCACTGGTTAGGTAAACGATATTGTCGGCGGTTCCTTCGGTCTGGGCAAATTGACCTATTGCCTGAAGAAGATGTGTCTTTCCCAGGCCGGTTCCACCATAAATAATAAGCGGATTGAATGTCGTTTTTCCCGGTGCCTCAGCAACTGCGAGGCTCGCCGCATGGGCCATCCGGTTGCTCTCACCAACAATAAAGCGGTCGAAGGTGTAGTTGGGATGGAACTTTTGATGGGATTCAACTTTGTGCGGTATTGCAGCGGTGTGGGAATTCACAAACTGATCGCAGAGGGGCTGTACTATTTTCCAGTCTTTTTGGACGGGGATAAAGGAAAGATTTTCAAACGAAACCGGTATTTCCTTTAAAATCTCCCGTATAAGAACTGAAAAATGCTCTTCAATAAAATCGGCAAAAAACTGGTTAGGAACGAGGACCCTGGCATTTCCGTTGGATATGGAGAGGTCGGTCGTTCGAAACCATGTTTCATAACTTGCCGGGCCTATTTTGTTGAGGATTTTTTCAAGACATTGGTGCCATGTCGATGAGTAGGACGGGTCAATTGATGGGTTGGTTTTTAACATTTTATCCACATTTCTTCAACTTGACAATAATTTAATTATGGTAAGTCTGGCAATTGGATTTCATAACGGGCAAATTTTTAAAAAAACCACACAAAGCATTAAATATCATAACATTACATACGTATTCTTAAAAGCAAGTTTTCTATAACGATGACAATCAATGGTTTATCAACAAGCTTTCAACGGGTTGTCAACATTAACTTATCAACATCATTTTTCTTCTTACAACGAGCAAACAATATAATATTCTTGGCAGAAATGTCAAAGATTTTTTTCATAAAATTTGAACTTGTTGAAAATGCTCGAAAAATCAGGCCAAATGTTATTGGCATTTACAAACCAGATTCGGTCATCCGCTGCCGCTCCACGGAATCGCAGGCACAACAATTCTCCTGTTGTCAACAACCTGGTCGGTGGTGTTGTGGAATTTCGTGTGGCATGATCCACGGAAAAACGTTCTTTGCTTGATTCCGGCAATAATTGAATGTACCTCTCTCAATAAAATCATCCGGGAAAAATGCCATGATTAAAAATGGGCTCCATAAAAATGGCGCTGGTTTTTTTTATCCATGCATCTGCGTGTCTCAGCTCATTACAATCCAAGCTGTTAGGAATAATTAAAGATTTTTTTAAATAGTGCCGAAGAAAAAAATGTAGCTCAGGGGACTTTCACCATCAAGGAGGAATTATGCAACTGCAGCCTGCCGCCTCGCCGTTTCTTGCCGATCCACGCCTCGCAGGATCGACCCATGACCATGCAATGCTATCGCTTCCAAATGGCACCAGAAATGGTATGCGTTCAGGCGTGCCTGCACCGGTCGCTCTTAATGCTTCGGTTCAAACAGAATACCTCAATATTGAGAAATATTCTCTGGAATTCACTTCCAAAGACGGCGACAAGGTTTCATTCAGCATGGAAAGTGTTCAGTACCAGAAAGCGCTTTTAGAAGTGCAGGCTTCCGGATCATCTGAAGATATGCAAAAAATTGCTGATTTTATTGCAAAGGAGTATGCTGATTTCCGTGACAAGATACTTGAGGAATTCCTCAAGCGTATAAGCGGCAAGGCTGAAGAAACCCCTGAAACTGAGAAAAAATCAACCCTGCATATCCCTGAATATTGGAATGCGGAAAACACTTCGCAGAGGATAGTGGATTTTGCCCTGCAATTCTTCGGTGCGTTCGAAGGTTCCGGTGAAGAATTTCTTGCCATCATCAAAGGTGCTATTGATAAAGGTTTTAATGAAGCCAGAGACATGCTTGGCGAGCTTCCGGAACCGGTATCAGAGCTCATCAATGATACCTATGATCTGGTAATGCAGAAGCTGGATCTGTGGGCGCAGGAAAAAGGGATCAGCACCCAGGAGGAAAACAATCAAAATCCCAATCCAGAAGCCATTGAAGTCCTAGTGTAATTACCTATTCAGGGTGTAGTGATCTTTTTACTGAAGGTGTACCCTGCCCAGAAACGATGAATAAGTGACAGCGCCCGGGAATCATCTCTTTCGAAACGCGTGGCGTTGAGACTAGCGCCCATTTCATATCCTCCCCAGTAGGGATATACTTTCGAGGGCCTGAGTTCGAGACCGGTATGAAGGGTTGATCCGTTGTCGCGAAAATTTCGAGAGTCTCTGCTGAATCCTAGTATAAAGCCCGCTATCGAACGGAACCGAAGCGACGCCGTTCCTTTTATCACTTCATAAGCATAATTATCATCTCGGCCGGAGGGAAGATAAAAACCATTCTTAAGCGAGAAACCATATTCCAGAGATCCTCGCACTAAACCATCACTCACCTCCAACAACATGCCCGTCTTAACACCATGATCCCACCACGCATCTATCTGGTAATGGCATACCGAGAGTGTGGTTAATGAAAATTGGACGGTCGAGAAAAGGCTGGGGGAAAGTAATCCGATTCCCATGCCCCAAATGAAGTAATACCTGGGTATGGTGCTGGTGGCGTGGGGTAGAATGCTTTCAGTTCCGGTAACGCCAAGAATTCCAATGGTTCCTCCAAAGGGAGGTGAGTAGCTGATCGCAGCCTCGAGGCTGGGCCTGCTGAAATTGAAGTTGCTGCTGAAGTGCCCTCCGGACTGGTCCCCGGTAAACGATCGTGTTTCCCTTGTACTTGCACCGGTAAGACCGATACCGGCTGTGGTAGAGTCGTAGATAGGGAAAAGCACCCGCACAGAGGAGATGCTGTATTTTCCGCCGAGAAGTCCGGTGTTGGAGGTGAACACCGAGGTCGCCCGAGCAGCAGACATCCGTGCAGGACTGGCCCACCATGCGCCGTTCTGTTCAAGAGTTTCAAGATAGACCGTTCGCTGAAAAAAGTAATAGATACTGTCCATTGTTGGGGCTGTTGACGATGCATGCACATGAACGATCTGAAGCAGTAGCATACAGAGTATATTGCCGCACAGGTACCTCGTGATCGCGAGATGGTTTTTCATTACTAACGCAGCTTGATAGGAAGTTTCAGGCCTTGTTTCCTGAGTTCCTTAATTCCTGATCGAATCGAAGACAGGCCGCTACGCAGGTTCTGTAATTCCTTATAGAGCGAAAGGGTGTCTGTCATATTAATCCGCTCTAAAAAGGCGATTGATGAGACAGCTAATGAGTCGGTTTTAGAAAGCAGCAACTCTGTTTTTACGAAAAGGGTCTCAACCGCGGTTACTGTTTCCGGTACGGTTGAAGAAAGTGATTCGGAAAACCGGGCGGTTTTTTTTAGGAATGCGGACAGCGTGTCAATGTTTCCGTCCAGGATCCGGTTGGTTTTTTTCAGACCGCTGGAAAGCGCAAGGGCTGCTTTATCCAGCTGGTCCATGACGTGCGTAAACCTGATAATAAACGATTTTTTATCTGGAGCGCCTTGTTTGAGCACGATTACCAAGGCAGCAACAGAATCGACCAAGGCGTCAAGATCGCGGATACGGGAAATCGCCTCGGTAGGTCCCATGAGGAAAACCCCTTGGAGGAGCTCCCTTTTATGAACAGGAGGCTCCTCCTTTTTTCCTGGATAGATAGAGATATACCTGTCACCCATAATTCCCTTGTCTTCGGCAAAAACCTTATAGCCGCGATATAGTTCAAGCGCTCTATCGGTTTCGATTTTTACATAGGTCTTGTTGTTTTTCCATGAAATGGACCTGACTATCCCGACATCAATACCCCTTACTTTAACGGGATCCTCAATTTGTAAAAAGCTGAGAGTATTGACATCTTCGAACACTATGGTCCGGTGGTGTACTGGCCTGAAAAAAGAGATTGAGAGATAAACAGCTGGGACCAGCAGGAAGATAAAAAGAAAAAAGATTACCGCATATCCGAGATTACGGTCGCTCATATAGAAAAGATAGGTGATCACCTGTAAGCAAAGCAAGGGAATGGGATACCGTTGCCTTGCTTATTAAAGCGATTAAAATTACTGTTTGTACGCTAAAATGAAGATTGTAATATTTTTAATATCAGCAGGTTATATGGTTTATATCCCATAAGAATGCTCAATAATAAACAGATCAAGTTTTTTAACGCAAAAACCGATAACTATTAACAGGAACCCCTAGCAGCAACCATTCATGAAGAAAGGACAACAATGTCTTTTCAGTTTTCACTCGAAAGTTTTTCCGGAGTCGATCTCAAGGCGCTTATTGAAGGTCTTGTCGATATAGAGAGAACCAAGGTCCTTCGCGTTGAAAAGGAACGGGCGGGATACCAACTCAAGATTGATGCGTATGGCAAGCTGCGCTCTCTTCTTTACGACATAAAGCAAAAAGCGGCAGACCTTTCCAAGGTGACTTCTTTTGATCTGTTCACTTCTACGTCGACCGATGAGAAAGCGGTCACCGTAAAGGGGGAAAGCGGGGCGGTAGACGGGAATTATGCCGTAAACGTTTTCCAGCTGGCGGCGAGTGAGAAAATGATCAGCGCCGATGGGCTTGTTACGAGCCAGACTGAGTCTCTTGCCAGTTTCGGTATCGGTATCGGTGATATCAGTGTCGGCGGGGTGACCATCACGATTGATAGCGACGATACCATTCAGGATCTTCGCAGCAAGATCAACAACGCTACCGACACTGAGGGGAAAAAACTCGGCGTCACTGCTTCGGTGCTTAAAATCGCGGATGATAATTTCCGCATTGTGATATCGGCCAAGGAGACCGGCAGCACCGGCATAGAGTACCAGGATCTGACCGGAAGCACGTTGCAGGATCTTGGCCTGATTCTTGACGCAGCCGGAGACAAGGGAACGGTCACCCAGGAATTGCGCTCGGGGGGCGATATCATCTCCGCATTTGACGCTCTCGGTGTCGGTGAGACGATCGTCTATGAAGGAACCGACCATGACGGTCGGACGGTATCCAATACCTTTGTCAAGAGTGCCGGCAGTACGATCGATGACTTCATGGTGCAGGTGTCTGCAACGTTTCACGATACTGCCGAAGCAACAACCGATGCGGGAGGCGTTCTGGTCATAACCGATAAAATCGGCGGCGCTTCCCGGTTGACTATTAACACAATGACTGTAGGGAGTGTTGATCATGACGTGGCCATTACCCGGGTAGGGGCCCAGGGGGCGGGCGTTCTTTCAACCGGCAAAAACGCCTACTTCAGCATCGAAGGATTATTCATGCAGGAGAGCACCAATACGGTCAGTGAATTCGTCAATGGGACGACCTTTGAACTCAAGGGTCTGGCAGTGGATGAGGCGGTCACCGTCGGGTTAACAAGAGATTTCGAAGGAATAAAAGACAAGTTCCAGGAGCTGATTGACGCGTATAACGCTCTGTCCGGTTACGCCAAGGATGCCACAAAGGCGGGAGATCCGGAAAATGAGGAAAGCGTGGATGGCGAACTGATGGGAGACATGACCGTTCGGACTATTGTAAACAAGGTCCGTGATGCATTCAGAATGCAGTACAACATGCTGGGAGGGGATTGTACGTCATTCTCATTGATCGGCCTCAAGAGCGACAGCAAGACCGGGGAACTGTCGATTGATGAGAAGAAGTTCATGAAAGCTCTTGAAAACGATCTTGAAACCGTGCAACAGCTTTTTGTGACCACTGGAATCTCCGACCATTCCACCATCTCACTGGGAAGAAGCACCGACGATACCAAACCGGGCCGGTATATTCTGGAGGAGGTTGATGCCACGCACCTTCGTATCAGAGAGGAAAATAGCACTACCTGGTATACGTCGGATGCACGGATGGGTGATGTGGTCATTTTTTCGGACGGACCGGCCAAAGGCCTTTCGATTTCAGCACCGCAGGGGATCATTAGCGTTTCAGCGGCATTCAATTTCCAGAAAGGCCTCGCAACGGTCATTGATGAGACCATAGCTAAATTGACTGATACGCAAGATGGTGTTGTTACACTCCGGCAGAACGCGCTGCAGAAGACCATAGCACGGGCGGACGACCGGATTGATACGCTCAATCAACGCACCGAACGCTATCGTGAACGGCTGGTCCGGCAGTTCTCGGACATGGAAACGGTATTAAGCGGGATAATGCAGCAAAGTGGACGTATCACCAATATGTTTGGATACTAACAGGAGGCTTTAATGAAGCAAGGGTACATGGCATATCGTAATGCGAACGTTGACACCGCAGACCAGGGCAAACTTATTCTTATCGCCTACGATGTTGCTATCAAGAACTGCAAGCTGGCCCTGGAAAAATTCGACAATTTCCAGTTCAGAAACGAACGGACCAAGCATATATTCAAAGTTCAGGATGCGATTACGGAACTGCTTTCCGCATTGCGCCTCGATGTGGGGGAGGTTGCGCATAACCTCTACCGCCTGTATGATTATATGCTGCGTTCACTGGTGCAGGCCAGCGTGAAGAATGAAAAGAAAAAGATCGAAGAGGTGCTCCGGTATCTTGTCGATTTGCGTGAATCGTGGGACGTGGCAATCAGGAAGGTCAAGAACGAGAGACCCGTACCATCAGGCATGGCGCCGGTATCGTCGGGATGGACACGATGAGCGCATCGCTGATAGCGGAAGTGAAAAAGCGGTTGTCCGCGATATGCGACCTCTATCACGCGATACGCGATATCACCGCTCAGGTAATGGCCGATTTTTCGATACAAGCACTTGACAACGCGGTCCAGCAGCGCTCGCTACTGCTGCTGCGCATCGATGATGAGCGCAGCGCGCTGCGGAAACTGCTGGATCCCCCCGCATGGAAGACGTATGACCGCTACTGGGAAATACGGCGGCATATTGACGTCATTACACGACTTGACAAAGAAGCAATTACGCTGGTGTCCGCCCGTATGAATGAGGTACGAAAAGAACTATCCGCGCTCACCGCTTCCTCACGCGCGGCAGGAGCATATACCCGCTACAGCCGTTTCTGACCGACATTCACGAGCGGAGCCATTGCAGCGGCTATTTCAGATCGCGATATAAGGAACTCTTCGCCGCTCTTCATGTTTTTTATTTTAACCATGCCTGCCCTGCCTTCATCGCCTCCGGCAAAAAGCACATACGGCGCCCGGGCGCTGTTCGCTGCTTTCATTTGCTTGCCGACATTCGACTGTTTCAAGGCAAATTCGCAGGAAACGCCGTTATCGCGAAGATCACGGGCGAGCGTGATGATCTCGTGCCGGCCGATATCGCCCAGCGAGACGATATAGCAGGAACTTCTCGGAGGAGCATGCGGCAAAAGACCTTTTTCCATCAAGAGATCAGCGAGCACTACGTCCCCGGCCGCAAAGCCGACAGCAGGTGTTGACGGGCCGCCATAGAGCTCCACGAGCCGATCGTACCGACCGCCCCCGGCAATTGCCCGCATTTCTTTATGGGTGTCAAACAGTTCGAAAACCATTCCGGTGTAATAGGCCAGCCCGCGGACAATGCTGATATCGAAGAGCACATAGTCTGCAAATCCGTATTCACCCAGCAGAACGAACAGCTCCCGCAGCGCGGCGAGGGAAGGCAGATCAGAAGGTGAGTCAATGATGTCTTCGAGTGATGTCGCTTCAAACAGGCGGGCGATTCGGCTGCGCACGGTGGTATCAGGAATCGCGTTTGTCAGCTCGGCCGAATAGACTTCGCCGGGCAATTTTGATTTCTTGTCGAGAAGCCGGTAAAACGCGCTCCGCTGTGCCGTATCAAGCCCCGCGACGCATAGAAGTTCCTCAAGCAGTGTGCGGCTGGAAATGCGGACCTTGAAATCCTCATGGGAAAGACCAAGATCGCGCATTGTGTCAATTGCCGCGGCGATGAGTTCCGCGTCCGCGCTTACCCCTGCGATGCCTATAATGTCCATATTAAGCTGAAAAAATTCACGCAGCCTGCCCTTCTGCATTTTTTCATACCTGAAGAGTCTCGGGATCGAATACCAGCGAATCGGGTATTTGAGATGAGAACCTGCAGCAGCGACCATACGGCCGACGGTCGGGGTGATTTCGGGACGAAGCGCGAGTTCCCTGCCGGCTTTATCGGTGAAAACGTAGAGCTGGTTTTCGATTTCATCGCCGGATTTCTGCTTGTAGAGCTCAAGATGCTCAAACATCGGTCCTTCGCAGGGTTCAAACCCGTACCTCTGGCAGGTTCTTTCCCACGAAGAGAAAATATGGTTCTGAAGTGACAGCTGTTCAGGATAAAAATCGCGGGTGCCTTTCGGACCTCCCGGGACGGCCATAGCGGTTCCTTTCAGTTATTGCGTTGCTTTCCCCAGCTCCCGGAGCACCCTTTCGAGCTTTTTCATTGCTTCGCCGTATCCCGCCCAGTTGCCACGTTGCATCTCCTCTTGACCGGCTTCAAAATGCCGGGAGGCTTCATTGATGAGTGTTCCGATATCTCTTTTTTTCGGTGCCATGTCTTCGCTGTCGAGACCGGGTGCTTCTTTATCCGAACTTCCCTTCCTGGAAGAGCCGAAGATTACACCGAGGGACTGGTCGAGCGTGGGCTCCATGGCGATGTTGTTTTCATACGCAACGATCACCCGCTTAAGTTCAGGAACGCCGCCGCTTTGTGAACCACTATGGGAAGTGAGGTAGAGTGGCTGCACATATAAAAGCGAATGTTCCACCGGAATAACCAACAGGCTTCCCCTGATAACGCGCGATCCGCCCTGGTTCCATAAGGTAAGCTGTTTTGAGATTTCCGGGACCTGGTTGATACGCGATTCGATCTGCGATGGCCCATAGACCAGCTTCTGTTTTGGAAAGTAGAATACCAGGAGAGTACCATAATTTGGCTCGTCACATCGCGCTGCCAGCCACGCAATCATATTCTCTTTTTTAGCCGGACAGAACGGTACCATGAGGATGAATTCCTCCTTGACGCCAACCCCGGCGAGCTTCATGATCGTGTAGTACGGATTCATGGGACCTGACTTGCTTTCGGAATAGCTGTCGGGTATGCGCCAGACATCTTCCTTATTGTAAAATACCTGCGGGTCGGTCATGTGGAACACTGAATAGACCTGGGCCTGCACGGTAAAAAGGGTCTGGGGATAACGGATATGGCTCCGGATGTCGGTAGGCATTTCATCAAGCGGCTTGAAGACGTTCGGAAATATTTTAGCATAGGTCTTGATTATCGGGTCCTGAAGGTCCGAGATGTAAAAGGCGACCTTCCCGTTGTAAGCATCGATCACCGCCTTCACGGAATTGCGGATATAGTTTCCGATGCCGCTGACCGTTGCCGAATAGGGATAGGCGTCGCTCGTGGTATACCCGTCGACGATCCATACCAGCCGGCCGTCGTAGGTAATCACCATATAGGGATCGCTGTCGTACTTGAGAAAAGGCACAGCCTTTTGAAACCGGTAGAGGATCGGACGGGAGAACATGATCCGGCTTTCCGGGCCGATATCCGAACGAAGCAGGATCTTCAGCTCCTGAAAACGCAGGGCGAAAAGGAGCTTGCGAAAAAAACCGCCGATTCTGATCCCTCCGGTTCCATCATAGACCGTGTAGACGTTTTCATTGCCTGAAGGGTAATCGAATTCCTTGGCGCCGGTTTTAACAATCGCATATCCGGCATCAGCCTCGCCGTAATAGATCTGCGGTTTTGTGACCGTAAGCGGTATGGTTGATGACGGGGGGATATTTTTGATGAAAAAATCAGGCAGGCCCTCGGCCGTCACCTTGTTGACCGGACCAAGACACAGGCCGTATCCATGCGTGTAGGTCAAGTGCTCGTTGATCCAGATACGGCTCGGCAGGCTGGAGGGCAGCAGTTCCCTTGGCGACAGCATGACCTGACGATACTGGCCATTGATGGTATAGCGGTCGTTATCAACATCAAGGAATTCATAGTAGGTGCGGATCTCCTGCAGCTGGCTGTATGTGGCGAGAAGCGGCGCGTGCTCCCAGAGCCGGATATTGTCAATGGTCAGCGCATTATTGCCAAGGGACTCCGCGTTCAGATCGCCGGTTGGAACGAAATGTTTGGTTTCTATCCTGTCGAGTCCGTACGCTGTGCGTGTGTTGGCGATGCTCCATTCAATGTAGGGTGTTTCTTTAGCGAGCTCGTCGGGACCGACGACGAATTTCTGAATTACTTGCGTCGCAAGGAATCCCACTCCCACACCTGCAATGAGCAGGAGCACGGCGACGGCAAGCAGGCGCAGCGATTTGCTGAAGATGGTAGCCCAGGTCATGATCGCCGCAAGAATACTAATATAACGCAGGATCGTAAGAAAAGGAATGTATGCCTTAATCTGGGCGTACCCGGCTCCGTTGACGATGGCTCCCTGTGCAACCGTGAGTTCGTAGGCCTTGAACTGAAATGCGAAGAAAAGGGAAACAAAACACAGTCCCACCAGGACAAGGAGATGGGTCCTTGCCCGAGGCGCTATAAGGACCCTCCTGCCGTCAAAAGCGCAGTTTTCCCGCACCAGATAGATTAGAATGCTGCTAGCCAGGGAAAAAACAACGATAAGCACTGCGCTACGGTACAGAAACCGCAGGAAGGGAAGCTGAAAAACGTAAAAACCGATGTCTTTGCTAAACAGCGGGTCGTTTAAACCGAACGGGACGCCATGCAGTGATTTCAGGCATATTTCCCAGTGGTTCGAAGCCCAGATACCGACGATCACCGAAACAATGGCGGTGGCAACCCAGAAGAGTATGCTGATATTCGGCAGCCGATTCAACAAGAGCATCGTTTGAGCGTCAAGAATGCTTCCGAATTTCTGGGAGCGCGAGCTGATGCTGAGCGCAAGGAGGATATTCAGTGCCATGATCGCCGCTGCACAGAATCCGGTGATGAAGCCGCACGAGAGTTTCGTGACGACTCCCGTAAGGAACAGAGGCATCAGTCGCAGTTCCTTGAACCACAGGTAATCGGTGAGCAGGCTTACAAGTTTTCCCATGAAAATTAGAAAGAAAAGTGCGATTAGTACGAGCGCCAGAATCGTTATTTTTTTGCTGGTCGAGACCTGCTGAGGCATGGATCCTCCTTCATGTGTGATAGGCAAAGCAAACCATCAAATATACATTGGTATAACCACGGTACCTATTCAAATCGAACGCGTCTTTCTCCAAACGGCTGCTGAGTTGAATTGAGAACAGACGGTCCGCTTTGCAGCAATTCAATTGGCCTGAAAAAAGAGGGATGTCCGAAAAGCGGTAGCGCACGTTCTGTCGCGGTGTCCATCAGCGTTGGTATGCCCGGGCAAGGGATTTGCTATGCACGCCCGCCTCCCGGTACTGGATTCCAACAGAGGTTCATGCTGCGGGAGGTGCCGGAGCGGGGCATGGCTACTGGATTATCGAGAGTTCGCTTGAAGCCTGACGGGCCCGGACGTGATCCGGGTTTGAGCTGTAAAGGCGCTTTACCACACTCCATGCGTTCGCCGCTTGAACCTTATTGTCATTGGAAGGATCTTTACGGTACAGGTCGCTTCGAATCAGAGCGGTATAGTAGAGCGCATCGTTGCGGATTTCATTGCGGCTTCTGATGACCGACGGCTTTGTCAGGGCTTTTTCGAAATATTCAAGCGCCGCGTCGTTTCGGTTCAATGACTGGTAGAGTCTGCCGCACAGATAGTCGTATTGCGCATCGCGGACATTCTGGCTGTTGGCGATGAAGAGCGCGTCTTTTGTGCGACCCGCATCAATATATGCGCTAAACAGGAGCAAGGTTTTCAGGTCAGCGTCTCCGCCACCGCTTCCAGCCTTTTCAAGCGCTATGATTGCATCGCTGCTTTTCCCAGCCTTAAGCGCCTTGCGGGCAATGTCAACCGGGTCGTTGGTACCGTATTTTGAGGCCAGTCCTTCAAATGACATCTCGTTTTTATTGGTGGTTGCCGCAGCGGAGGTTTTAGGTGCCGTTCGGGGAGTCGAAGTCCGCCGCTCCTGTCTCATCGTGGTCCGCGGTTTTATTTGAGCAGGAGGTTCGGTCTTCACCTCCTTGTCGTCAACGGATGCATCAAGTGGGACGAGTTCGACAGAATCAATGGTCTGCACCACAGGCGGTGAGGGTGTTTCAGTTTTGGTAGCCGCCTCTTTCGATGCCTGCGGTTGTTCAAGCGTGGGCCTGCGGGAATAAAGCATGAATGTTAAAATGCCTGCAACGCCAAGCGCGACAATCATAGAGATGACGGGAATAAGCAGTTTTTTCACCTGTAGATTGGCAAAGGGCATTTGCCATATTTTTGTATGCGCGGTGTCCGTGAAGGCCGAGGGATCACGGATATAATGCTGGAGGATCTGCACCGGATCATCAATGGTCAGCGATTTATGCGTTGCCTCAAGCTCTTTAAGAAGGACCTGCGCGTTCGGATACCGTCTCTCCTTTGACGCCTGCAGGCATTTCTGGGTGATTTTAACAAGGCCCGGCGCGATCGGAAAATTGAAATCCGAGAAATGGCGATATTCATTGACGATTTTTTTCTTCATCAAGTTGGTGATGGTTTCCTGGGGAAATGTTTTTGTGCCGGTAAGCATTTCATACAGGATGGCGCCTAACGAATAGATATCGGTACGGCCGTCGATATCGACGCCGTCTATTTGCTCCGGCGAAAGGTACTGCATGGTACCGACAATATTGCCTTCCACGGTGTGAAGACTGGCTTCGGAGGGTCGGGCGATCCCGAAATCCATGAGCCTGACATCGCCCTTCTGGGAGATCATGATGTTGGCGGGTTTTAAATCCCGGTGAATGACCCCGTGATAGTTTTTACCGTAGAGCAGGAACTCCTGACCGTGCGCATACACCAGCGCCCGAGTAATGAAAATGGTAATGGCGCTGCAAACCGATGCCGGCAGTTTTCCATAGCGGATGATAAGCGTTTCAAGGGAAATGCCGTCGATAAATTCCATCTCCAGAAACGGCAGGGAGTTCCAATCGCCGACGCTGTAGATTTCAACGATATTGGGATGGTGAAGCTTCGCCGTAATTTTCGCTTCTGTTTCAAACCGGTTTTTCAGGTCTTTCTGCTGTGTAGGGAGAAGGATTTTAACGGCACGGAATACTTCGAGTTTTTCATTCCATATTTTGTATACGCGTGCCATTCCTCCGGTTCCCAGCAAACCCACAATGGTACCTGAACCAAGAGGAATTGGCTCATTGCCGGTAGGCAGTCTGGTAGCGTCACCCGTACCCTGCATTCCGGAACGGGTCATATACGGATTCGATTGTCCTGCCTGTGAAGCGTTGACACGAATACCCGTCTGCAGTGGTGAATACGCCGTCTGCTGCCCATTTCCTTCCACAAACGTTTTATCGGGGGACGCTTTTGTCTTTTCCCCTGATCCCGTATCACTGCTGTTTTTTTGTTCCATAGTAGAAAACGATCTGCGCAGGTGCCGCCCTCTCAGAACAGCGCGATAATCTCAAGCCCAATAAGGCAGGTGGAACCGATGATAATTCCAAGGGTCCGGTTGAGTGCTGCCCCATTGATTTTACCTGAAGAGGCAGGTTGACGTTCCTTGTATGCTTTGAAATTACCCTGTTCCGCAATCGCCCAGATAAAACCGGCTGCCGAGCCTGAAAAAAGGCAGAACGCAGCAATGTTTTTTTTAGTGAAAAAATTCTTTTTTTTCAGTTGTTCCTCAACGGTCACCATCTGCCCTTTGGTGATGGTCACCTCGGTCACCTTGGGGAGATAACGGGAATTGGAGGGTTTAATCTCCAGGCGGTACCTGCCAGGTATCATGAAGTCATTGGCAAGAGGGGACTTTCCCAGTTCGGTGGCAATTGATACATCGGCACCCTCTGGCTCCGTCGACACCTTGAGACTGCCGAATTTTGAGGTAATGGTCCGCTCGACGACCGTTTCCTCATTATCCTGTATCAATATTTCTTCGTTTGTGCTGGAGTGCTGGGCCGGATCGACCAGCTTAATCGTATAGCGCCCTGTTTTCATCTTTTTTCCGATAATAGGCGACTGACCGATAAACTGATCGTCAACCCAGACCTCAATGCCTTCCGGATCTGTCCTTACGGTTAAGCTGCCCTCTCCTTGGGCACGCGCCAGGGATGCAAGTCCGAATGCCAACCCGGTAAAAAAAACATACCGCCATAATAAAAGTCGCCGCTGAAACATCACGTTCTCCACGGTACGTTATACCACTGTATTGTTCGACGCAGACCCTTCCTTACTTGGCAGGGCCGATTCACCCACCAAGGTTGGACAATCGCGAAGAAATATATATATTAATGCTCCCGGAGTACAACCTTCGAAAAAACATTAATAAGGAGGAACACGGTGTCGAAACGCAAAAGAGTGGTCTGGAAAGAGGGGATGTTTCTTCAACCTCAGCATTTCCAGCAGGCAGATCGTTTTCTGCAACAGGTCCTCACCACACAATGGATGCATATAAACCCTTATTTTTACGGGATTTGCGACATTTCATTTGACAATACCGCGCTTGGGAACGGTGTCGTGGCTCTCACTTCATGCAATGGTATTCTGCCGGATGGGACGCAGTTTTCCATTCCAATTGAGGACGATCCGCCGTCGTCACGTTCCTTTACCGACCATTTTACACACGATCAGCAGGCCTGCGATATTTTTCTTGCGCTGCCGCTTTCGGCAGAGGGGCGAAGCTCACTTGCTTCGGGAAGCGAAGACGCCGCGCATCTATGCAGATATCGCAGTCAGAACGTGACGTTTATCGATGAAGTCACCGGTGCCCAGAAGAAGCAGATCGAAGTTGGCGTGTATAATTTTTTTCTTCTCTTTGGTGATGAAGACTTGGACAACTACACCGCACTGCGTGTCGGAAGGCTCCGGCGCAATCCGAACGGACAGGTGGAACTTGATGACGAGTTCATTCCTCCACTTGCCCGGATCAGCGGTTCGCGCCGTCTTCTGGGACAGCTGCGCAGCCTGCTGGAGCTTTTGCTTGCGAAAAGCGCCGCTCTTTCTCAGGGGCGAAAAGAGGAAGCGACCGGGAAGGCTGTTTTCAGGGCGGCCGAAGAGATGGCCTTCAGGTTGCTGGAAACAGTGAATACGTATACACCTCTTATCAATCATTATCATTTTGAGCCGCGCATTCATCCGTTTGCGCTATTTTCCCTGCTCACCCAGTTCGCCGGAGCGCTTACCACCTTTTCAGCGGAGGTATCGCTCAAGGACATGGCGCGATACGATCACGATAACCTGAACGGCACCTTCGGCGCCTTGATCAAGCTGATCCGTACCGTGCTTGAAGCGGATATCGACGCCGGGTGCGTTACCGTCCCGGTCGAACAGGTGAATCCCGCCACCTATGTATGCAAATTGCCCAATGAGAAGCTGCTCTCCAGTGCCCGGTTTTATCTGGGTGTTTCCGCCAAGGTGTCGGAAAAAGAGTTGATCGTCGGTGTCGCGCAACGGATCAAAATGAGTTCGCGAGACCGCCTCGATCTGCTTATCTCTTCAGCCATGCCGGGGCTTACCTTGATTCACACGGCACATCCTCCGGAAGGACTTTCCACCAAACCGGGATTTATCTATTTCGCGCTGGATCAGCAGAGCCAATTCTGGCGTGGTATGCAGAGTGCTGGAAGCATAGCATTCTATTTCCCGAACAATTATCCTGACCTTAAACTCGAAATGCTTGCACTCAGGTAGGCGAGATAATGGCGAAGACATTTGTCGATACAATTGCGGGTCAAACACTGAATGTGGACCTCACCAAAGCGATCGGCGGCGCTCGGGATATGCCCGGACTCGCCACGGACCTTTTTCTCATCATAATCCGGATGCGTGAAGCCGAAGACCTGGGAGACCCTGTCTCTCTGCGAAAACTGATTCTGCATTATCTGGATCTTTTTAAAAAGAACTGTGTGACGGCCGGTCTGGCCGAAGAAGCGGTCAATGAGGCGATGTATGCGATTGTCGCACTTATGGACGAGACCGTGCTGACCGTACCTGGTGCGTGCCGTGACTACTGGTTCGGTCGTCCGCTGCAGCTGGAACTGTTCGGCGATAATATCGCCGGAGAGGAGTTCTACCACAAGCTGCAAAAACTGCTTGCCCAGCCTGAAAAGAAAAAAGACGCGCTCGAGATCTATTACCTCTGCCTTTCGCTCGGATTCGAGGGAAAATACCGCATCATGAATCCCGAAGAACGCTCCGCCATTGTGGAGGAGACGGGCAGGAAACTGCGAAGGGCGAAGATTCGTGTTTCGTCGACGCTGTCGCCGCATGGAAAACGGACCGATTACATGCCTCCTGCAAAAAAAATCAGCGGCCAAATGTTTCCCCTATGGGCGGGAGCGGTGGTCACGGTGATGGTTTGCGCGGCAGGGTATCTGGCGTTTGTGCTGCTCAGCAATATGGGGCTGCGGCAGGCGCTTGAGGTGCTTGACAGGATGAATTTGCGATGATTCGTTTTACCGACATCATAGAGTGCGTGCGCGTGGAATAGGGTACTATGAAACGAATAACCCCGTTGTTGATTGCTATGTGGGCAAGTCTGGCTGTCTGCGGCATTGTATGCGCGGTACTCGCCGTTGTTCTCAATGCTGTCCCTGTTCTTTTCTGGCTGTTCGCAGCGCTTTTCTTGGCCGGTGACCTGGTTTGGATCATCTGGTCGCTCGTAACGGGAAAAAAGAAATCCCGTGGTGCCGTGATGCTTGTCGGCAACCAGGCCATTTTCCAGCGTGTTATTCAGGAAACAGGTGAGGCGGTCTCACGATATACCTCTGCCGTGAACCGAAAGGGCCTGCTTAAACGGTCTGGCATTTACGAACGACCGTGGTTCCTGCTCTGCGGCACTGAAAAGGCCGGCAAGACCTCTCTTCTGCGCGGGAGCGGCCTTTCGTTTCCGCTCCAGTATCCCTCTGACCGGGACGGAGTAGTAGTCGAAGGCGGCAACCAGATCATGTGGTATTTCGGCAACGAGGCGGTCTGGATCGATACGCCGGGCATTTGCATGGAAAAGGACGGAAAGGACTACTGGCAGTCACTCACTGAGGCCTTGAATAAAGTGCGGCCCGACTGCCCGGTTGACGGCGTGGCTCTTGTGGTCAATATTTCGGAGGTGCTGAACGCCGACGATCTTTACGTAAAAGAGCTTGCAGGACGCCTAAGGAGCCGGATCGACGACCTTATTGCCCGATGGGGTATTGAATTTCCCGTGTATCTAATTTTCAACCGGAGCGATGAAATCCCGGGATTCAACGAATATTTCGGCGACAAGGTCGCATCGAGCGCCGGCCAGATCCTGGGTGCCACCATCGCCCAGAAAAAGGCGGAGGGGATGTCGCCGAAAATGACGTTTCACGAGGAGTTCAATCTCCTGGGAAAATCGCTCAACGACTTCCGCCTCGATCGCCTTCATGCAGAGCGGGACCCGGCAAAAAAAAGGCTTATCTGCCGGTTCGTGATCCATTTTCAGGGATTCCAGCAGAAGCTTGCCGTTCTTGCCGCAGAACTGTTCAAGTCGTCGTCGTATGTGGGGAAACCCATTTTCAGGGGATTTTATTTTACCAGCTGCCGTGAAAAATCGGCAGAAAGAGACGTTTCCCGTTCCGTGCATTCGCCGGATGTCAGCGCCACGATCGCGAACCATCCGCTCAACCCTCAGCGCGCCATGGGGATCTCCCGGCCCGCACCCCGTTCTCATCACGAAACGCCGGAAAAAAGTGAGCTCCAGGCGCACTTTGTACTCCCGCTGTTCAGGGAGATTATGGTGCAAGACAAGCCTCTTGTCAAGGCAACGCGGGGCAGGACGAGGCGGCAGCGAATACGGTATGTCTCGATACTGGCGGGATTCGGTCTGATCGCCCTGCTGTTCGTCGGGTACCTGTTTTCCGCTTACAGCAAGATTGCCGGTTTCTACCGTGATGCGGCTGCGGTGCTGGCGCGCCTGCCTGCGGAAAACGCTCCGCTCATCGAACAGTACAAAGCGCTTGGTGTCATGCAGCACGTCATGGGAAACCTGCAGCGTTATGACGACCGTGTTCCGCTTTCTATGGGTATCGGCATGTATCGGGGCAGACCGCTCCTGGAAGCGCTCAAAAGGAGCTATTTTTTCAGGGTTCGGCGTTGCATGATTGCGCCTGCGGTCACCTTTCTTGAATATGACATACGCGGACGCGCCGAGGACTTCGGCGAACTTTCAGGCGACGATTACGATAAATTATACCGTTCTCTCAAGGCCTATCTCTCCATTTCCGAAGCTGCGGCCACTCATCCTCAGGATATCGATACCGTATTTCTGCGTCCCATGCTGTTTGAATCGATCCGTCAATCCATCTTGTCAAGTACCGGGGCGAACCGCCTGCCGGAACGGGTGGAAACGGTAATCCAGGAGAATATGGGGCTCCTGCTTACCTATCTGAAACGGGGGGAGTTTCCGGTCATTCAGGAGAACCAGCGGCTTGTGGCAAATGCGCGATCTCGTCTGCGCCGGCTTCCGGGCGCGGAAGCGCTGTATGAGGCGGTGGTCGGACAGATCCTGCCGAACGCGCCTCAGCTGACACTGGACGAATTGATCGGCCGCGATGGCGCGGGGGTTATCTCATCGGACAAGCTGATGAGCGTCGTGTATACGCAGGACGGATGGGACCAGTGGATGGCGAAGGCGCTCAAGGAAGCTTCCGAGAATCCCTACAAGGTGGATTGGGTCATCGGCCTGAAAAAAGAGGATGTACCCGATGATCGAATTGATAAACGGCAGCTTCTGCATGATATGCAGAACGCGTATCTGGTCGATTTCAAGGTCCAGTGGTGCGATTTCCTGGGGTCGATCGACATGGAGCCTTTCGCCGACTGCGTGCAGGCATCGCGCATGATCCAGAAGCTCGTCGGTGACCAGTCCGAGCTGCAGGCGCTGCTGGAGGCTGTCGGAACGACGACGGTAATCAAAGACGAGAACCTTCTAGAAAAGGCGGGATCAGGTCTCCTTGTCGCTGCTAAAAAGAAAAAGGGCTCCGCAGCCAAGGCCCAAGAAGCCGGCAAGGCGGCAGGGACTATAAAACGTACATTCGGCAGGGCAACGCCGTTCGATGACCTTAACGCTGTTTTCGACCAGCTGCGTGCGTTTACCGCATCGAGCGGCGGCAGCATGAGCGGTTATGCCGGTTACAAGGAAAAGGCGCTTGCTCTTGTTGACAAGCTTAATACCATCACCTCCGGCGGCGATGATCAGATTCTGGCGGTATTTACGGGAAGGGATGACGATCCCCTGTATGCGGGCTGGAAGTATGCAAAAAACATCGTCGGCGTGATGCCCGAGGAGCTGGCTGCCGGTCTTGGCACGCTTCTCCTGAAGCCGTTTGAACTGACCGGGGCGGCCGCATCAATTACCCTGAGGCGTGTTCTGAACAGTCGCTGGAAAAGCGACGTGATCAAGCCGTATACGAGCAGGCTCTCCGGACGTTACCCCTTTGCAGGGCGAAGTGATGAGGCCTCGTTTAACGATGTAATGGATTATTTCAGGCCCGTGAACGGGACCTTCTGGGGATTCTACGACCGCGTTCTCTCCTCATACATCATAAAAACCTCTTCGGGGTGGATGGTGCGCCAGGTCGGCGGCATGCAGCTCAATTTCAATCCGGCACTCTCCGAAGCGCTCTCCCATGCCGAAGAGATCCGGAACGTGTTCTACAAACCGGACGGCACGGTCCGTATCCTCGACCTTTCGTTTGCTCCTTCTGCGTCAAGCAATAAACCGGCTAAACTGGAGGTCGACGGCCAGTCTGTTGATCTCGCATCCGGGAAAGCGGTTCGTTTGCGGTGGCCGCTTGAAGGGCAGGGCCGGCCAACCGGAGCGTCCCTCAAGGTGCGGGTAAGCAAGGACTTCTGGCAGGATATCGCATTCAGCGGTCCATGGGGGCTCATGAAACTGATCGGCAAGGCTCGGGTCAGCAAGATCAATAACAGCGCCTTCAATGCGAAATGGCAGATAAATGTTCAGAATATGTATACGGTCTACTACGAAGCACGGATTCAGGTAACAACGGCAGACCATCCGTTTGCCGAACCGCTGTTCCGGAAATTCGATTGCCCGGAGGAGTTGGTCGTTGAGGTGAAAAAGGAGGAGTAAGGGGTTCGCACCTGCAGGGAAAGGCTTGCATGGAGTAATGAAACCGGTTTCGTTAACGATGCCCTTACTGCCGCATCCATACGTATCAGCCGAATATCATTGATTTTTTGTATTCTTTTATTATCCGGATGAAACGGTACAGGGACGATATGGTGCGGGCGGAGACAGCGAGCCAGCCGGGATTATTGACAAGGTCGCCCATAAAAGAGGTTTTCCGCAGCTTGTCTGAAAGATCGCGCAGTACCTCAACCTGGTCAAGCGTCAAATGGACCATTACCTTGCCTGCCGCAGGATCGACAAATCCATCATATATCTCTGCAAGGTCCGCAATTTCCTGCGTGATGGGAAAGCGGCCTTTGAGTTCAATAGAAAAAGAGCTTTTTTTCCCCACGCTGCAGAAAATATTGCAGAACTGCTCGATAGAGTCGTTGTCATCCTGGTCATCGATCTGCAGCGGCGGTGTTTTCAGGTGTTTTTTGGGAAGATAAAAATTACGAGGACATTTATAAGCTTCGTAGAGGTATTGGCGAAGATGTGCGGACATAGACTCTATTCACACGTTATGTAAAACAGTGATCCGGCAATTCCCCTTCATACCCTTCACCGGTTTATCAAACGCGTTTTCAAGCATACAGTGCTGTTGTTAAAATATACATAACAGACTTAAACGGGTATGGGACGATTATTCATATATTTTATGCTCCCTGGTTTTTCAGCACGGGCTTCCGGTATTTTGCCGCAAAAAGGGCAGAAACCAGTTAAAGATCCACATCGCCGCTGATCAGAGTGCCGTGGCCAATGACCGCCTGTTTTGCTGAATTGTTGGTTATTCGGGCCATACCCCGCACCCTCACTTCACGACCGAACCGCACATCCCCATGGACGGTCAGTGACTCTGCCCCAATAAGGGAGGGTGCCCCATATGGAAAGCGTTCTTCAAGCAGGTCCGCCCGGGAATAGAACCGCGGATCCAGTGAAAGGCGGATCTTCTTCAAGATTCTGTCGGGATTGACGCATATACTGTAATCTTCATTCAGCAGGTAATAATCTGACCGGAGAAGCAGCAGCTCCTCGCAATTTTTAACCGGGGCGAACCGCGACCGGGGTACGCGAATTGCGCCGCTTTTATCAAAAATCGAAATTGCCGATCCGAGAGTCGATTCCAGTTGCACGATTTCTGGCGTCGCAGGATCGGTCGGATCAAGGTGCTTGCGGTTGATAACCAGCGACAGCTCATAGTGTTTTTTTTCATTGAGCGCACGCTGGACTGATTCAAGACGCAGCCAGATATTGTTGGTATTGAAAAAAGGGTGGCGCACGGTGTTTGAAAAATAACAGGTGTCTTTATCTTCGCACTGGCTTGCTTCCCGAAGCAGGAGCCGTTTATCACCGGCACGTCTTGCCAGATGGCCGCCTTTGCGGTCCATGACGGTCCGGTTAGTGACTTCCATGAGAACATCGAGGTTCTGGCTGCTCAAATACCCAAGGATCGAAAGGTTGAGCGTCGCTCCGAGGTTGTCAATATTGGATATAAACAGGTACTGATACCCATTGTCCAACAAATGCGCGAGCGTTCCAGAGGTATCGAGTGAAAGAAGAAGGTCCCCATGACCTCCGGGATACCATTCAAGCAAAGGATCTGCCGGATAGGAAGCCGCTTCAAGCGAGGAGGCGGTGATTTTGGGAAACATATGTTGAAGAAAATGATGCATCTGTCCGGTGGGTAATGCTGTGCCTTTTTCAAGTAGCTCCCTTGTTGCAGCATAGGTAAAAAAGCTGCTCATGAGGAGCAGGGGTATGTTGTTTCCATACTGCTTGCTGAGCTGTTTGATCTGGCGCATTGCAACGTCGAGAAAAGAGAGTCCGTTCTTTACCCTGATCAGGGATTTGGGTCCGGCAAGTCCCATGGTAGTGCCGAGTCCGCCGTTCAATTTTAAAACAGCGGTTTTGGGCAGGATCTCCTGTCCTAATCCTGCATATTGTTTTAAGGAAGCCAGATCCGGAATATCATTGGAGTGCAGCGGAATAATGTCCGGTTCAGAAATTGTTGACGAAGAGCCGCTTTTCAGAATGTGGAAATAGTGCATGAACACTTCGATGGCAGATGCAGGCAACAGCTTGTCACGCATTTTTTCATATAACCGGTCTTCCGGTTGAGTTGAATGACGATGCGACATATTGTTCATGCTGAAATGGAGATATCCTGAATCATGATGGAAATCCGCTATTGAATCAAGACCTCTGCTATAGCAAATAACGCTGATTAAAAATAAATCCGATTGATGCAATAAGGTAGCCAATTTTACCAGAAAAACCTTATTCTGGCAAAGATAGACCTTGGATAGTATTTTTACAGGTACGAGAACGAACGTACATTCGAGCCTTGCATGATCGATAAGCTTGAAGCGTTAAAGAAGATCATCCGCCGGTATCCGTCCGCACTTATTGCGTATTCGGGTGGGGTTGACAGCGTCTTTCTGGCGCATGTGGCAGGCGAGGTTCTTGGCAAAAAGGTTCTGCTCGTCACCGCCTCCTCATCCACCTATCCCTTGTCTGAACAGAAAGAGGCCGAACAATTGGCGGTAACCCTGGGGCTTCCCCACCGCATCATTGTTTCCGAAGCGGCGGAAATCGACGGATTTGCCGATAACACTCTGAAACGGTGTTATTTCTGCAAGCGAATGCTTTTCGGTACATTGACCGCGCTCGCCGAGAAGGAGGGGTATGCGGTGGTGTTTGACGGAAGCAATGCCGATGACCTCGGCGATTACCGGCCGGGCAGAAAGGCGTTGAAAGAGTTAAAAATTATTTCACCGCTCTGCGAAGCCGGATTGACCAAGCCTGAGATTAGAGAGTTTTCCCGGGAACGCGGATTACCCACCGCGGATAAGCCTTCATACGCCTGTCTTGCGTCACGTTTTCCCTACGGTGAAAAAATAACAAAGGAAAAACTCAATCGCGTTGAAAGAGCCGAGGATGAACTCAAGCGGCTTGGTTTCAGGCGGTTCCGGGTACGAAGCCACCAGGATCTTGCACGGATCGAGGTCGCGCCCCCGGAGATGGAGCTGGCATGGAACAAACGATCAGAGATGCATGATGCGGTCAAAGCATGCGGCTTCACCTTCGTCGCACTGGATCTGCAGGGTTACCGGACCGGTGCAATGAATGAGGCATTGGGAAGATAGCCGTTCATTCTTGCCGATAGTACCTTCCTGCTGGTGTGGAATATATTTTCTCCATGCAGATTTATTGTGGAGGTCTTTTGATGCGAACGACAAGCATTTCCATCATCACTGTCATAACCTTGTTGCTCTGCATGAAGTGCGGCGGATCTGGATGCAAGACCCCCCACGATTGTTTTCAGCAAGGGAGCGTTGCCTTAAAAACCGGTGATAAGGCAAAAGCCTATCGGTATTTTGCGGCAGCGGCCAATGATGATCCTGCAAATGTAACGTATCAGTGGGCCGCCGCGCATGTCGCGCCAAATCCTCAATTCGCCCTTTTTCATGTCAAAACCGCCTGGGATAACGGCTTCAGAACGTTGGAAGCGTTGGACGCGTATCTTAGACTCACGCGGATCACCGAGGCGGCACCGAGCCTGCTTTTTGCGCTGCAGCTCTATCGGCAGCTACCAGACAGCCTAAGGACCGATGAAGTGCGGGCCGGCATTTACTTGAATTTTAAAATGCACGATTCGACCATTGCTCTATTAACGGGAATTTTTGAAAAAAAACGTTCTTGTGCCGCGGCAAACGGTCTTGCCAAGGCATATCTTGCCAAAGGAGACAACGGCAAGGCTAAAGAATTCCTGCTTGAATGCAATGGCAAAAAGCTTCTCAACACCGAAGGGTACACCCTCCTCAATCTTGCATGTCTCCGTGACTTTGATTTTTCCGGTTGCGCGTCGGTATTTGAAGCAGCGAAAAAAGAAGGATTGTATTCGGATGAATTGAAACTGATTCATGCAAGAGGATTGGTCGCGCAGGAGCAATACAATGACGCGGAAGCAATACTCAAACCGTTCATTCAAGTCTCCAATACCGATAAAAACAGCGATTTTCTTAAAAATATTCGGATGGTGCTGGCATACATTTACTTTGTCAATAAAAACAGGGATGCAATCGCGGTTTTGAAGAAAAGCCTGCCGGGCGATACCGGGAAAGCTCGTGTTGAGGGGCTGTTTTATGAAGCAATCATGAAAAGGATTGCCGATACCTCCTCGCTGGTACCCATTGTAACGGAACTCTTGAAAAAAATCCCCGCTTATCCTGAAATTGAAATCATCCTGGCCCAGGAGCTTGCCCGAATGGGGAAAAACAATGAGGCGGTGAAGGTATATCAAAACCTGCCCGATGTTTATCGGGGAGCGCCGCGGTTCATAATCGAAAGAGCCCGGTTGCTGGATCTTTCAGGCAAGTTCTCCGATGCCTTGGTCATGTTGAGTCTTCTTCATTCAAAAAAGATAGTGACGAGATCTTCGCTTGAACTGTTCCGTGATATCAGTTTTAAGAGAAATATGACCGACGAGGCGGCTAAGGCCCAAAAAATCCTCGAAACGGCCTATAAAAACGATGTCGGCGTCCGTTGGGCGCGGGGAGTCATGGGTTTAAGGAATGGAACCTATGATTCCGCAATCACCCTGTTTTCTTCTCTTGTAAAAGAATATCCCGATGAACCCCGTTTTTTATATGCGCTGGTCTCCGCGTATTTCGCAAAAGGCGAATACGATCGGGTGATACAGAGGTGCTCCATGAAGCCGTCCACGATGAGTTCAATCCTTCGGCTGCAGGCGCGCGCCTATATAAAGCTCGCGAAACCTTCGCAAGCTGATTCATTATACAAGTTCGCAATTGCGGTAAATAAAAACGATATCGGGACTAAAATGGAATACGCTGAATTTCTGCAGCATCACGGAAGCCCCGAAAAAGCTGTCGCGCTTTACCGTGAGCTGATTGAAAAGGATAAGGATGCCATGGGCGGTGACAGCGGCCAGGCCGCCGCGATAGTGCTGAACAATCTTGCCTGGTCCCTGCTGCAATCACCGGGGGGCGATAAGGAAGTGGTGCTGTCCGCTATTAAGAAAGCATATGGAATAGACCGACAAAACAGTTCCATTCTTGATACCTACGCGGAAGCATTACTCCGGTATAATGATTTCAACGGTTGTATACTACTTCTTGAAAACAGTCCTTTGACTGCACACGAGGCGGCTTTGTTATTCAAATTATCCACAGCATATGAAAAAAACAATAATATAACCAAAGCAATACGGACACTTCAGGATGCAAAGAAACTGATCGAATCCAGATCTCCGGGCAGGATTTCTATTACCATGAGTGCTGGAGATGTGGAATCCCGCATTGGATCACTATTAGCTATGATTAAAGAGTGAGATTTGATTTCCTTATTTAATACATAATCAACATGTTATAATTATTCCTTGTAGTCTGGCAAGACGGCTATAGGTTATCCTGCTTTTTTCAAGGTCCTTATTTGCATTTCAGATGAGTAGGTAAGTATTTTATAACGCGGGAAAGAGGGTTGGAGGACCCCTGTCGCGGGATTCAAACCTGCAGTGCTGTGAGATAACACTCCCTATTGAAATCGTTCCAGGCTTGATGCGATGACGGGCTCTCTGTAAAAGGGGACTAAACGACGGTATAATTACCAGGTACCGCCGACGGGGGTGGGGTATGTCCGGACCACTTTTCAGGCACAAATAGCGTTCCGCTGACTTTCTCTAAAGGATAAATCCTATGGCATTGAAAATCGGAGTGGTAGGGTATGGTTACTGGGGGCCTAATATCGTCCGCAATTTTATGGCGGCAAACAACGCAACCGTTGTCGCGGTTGCCGACCGGCGCAATGAGGTTCTCAAAAAAGTTCAGAAGAATTATCCGGCTATACGAGTAACGAATGATCCTAAAGAGATTGTCAGTGATCATTTGGTTGATGCGGTGGCCATAGTAACCCCGGTTTCAACCCATTTTGCCCTTGCCATGGCTGCGTTGAATGAGGGCAAGCATCTGCTTGTCGAAAAGCCGTTCACCCAGACCGTTGAGCAGGCGCACAAAATCTTGGAACTGGCGGAAAAGAAAAAGAAAACCGTCATGGTTGATCATACCTTTTTATTCACCGGCGCCGTACGCAAGGCAAAGGAGCTTATCGATTCAAAACAACTGGGTGATATTTACTACTATGATTCCACGAGAGTCAATCTCGGCCTTTTTCAGCATGATGTAAATGTCGTTTGGGATCTTGCACCGCATGACCTGTCCATTATGCGCTATGTGCTTCCGCAAAAGCCGGTTGCCCTGAACGCCACGGGCAAGGTTCATGTCGGGAAATTCGAGGACACGGCGTATATTACCGTGCATTTCCAGAATAACCTGGTGGCCCACTTTAACGTCAACTGGCTTTCTCCGGTTAAATTGCGCATGACCCTTATCGGCGGCAGTAAAAAAATGCTGGTTTGGAATGATGTATACCCTGATGAAAAGGTCCGCATTTACGACAAGGGCGTCGATACGGCAAAGGTCAATGCCGAAGGGATTTACGATCTTCTTGTCAACTACCGGACCGGTGATATGTGGGTCCCCAAACTCGATCCCACAGAGGCGCTGAAACTGGAAGCAGAACATTTCGTTGATTGCGTGCGCAACGGAAAAAGGCCGATCAGTGACGGCCATTTGGGGCTCGAAGTGGTTCGCATGCTCGAAGCGTGCGATGAGTCCATACGGTCCATGGGAAAGCTGGTGGAATTATGAATGAGTATTGCGCCATTGCTCCGGATGTGAAGCTTGGCAAAGGCGTCACGCTGTCGAAATTCATCAATTGCTATGGCTGCTCGATCGGCGATGGGACCAAAATCGGTGCGTTCGTGGAAATACAGAAGAATGCATTTGTGGGAAAGAACTGCAAAATATCGAGCCACACGTTTATCTGCGAAGGCGTGCATATCGATGACGGCGTGTTTATCGGCCACGGCGTCATGTTCACCAATGACAAGTATCCCCGGGCCGTTAATCCCGACGGTTCGATGCAGACCGATGCCGACTGGAAGGTCATTCCCACCTCCGTGAAAAAAGGCGCGTCAATTGGCAGTAACGCCACTATCGTATGCGGCGTGACCATTGGCGAGCGGGCCATTGTCGGGGCAGGGGCGGTGGTCACGAAAGACGTGCCGGCGGACACGGTCGTGGCGGGGGTTCCGGCACGGCAGATGAAGAAGAAGACTACCGTCACCTGATATAATCGGTGTTTTTGCTTAGACCTCACCCCCTGGCCCCCTCTCCTGAAGGGAGAGGGGGAAGAAATTAGAGAAATATTGTGCGATACCTCTTTCCCCGTTAGGAGAAATCATGACCCAACAGATTCCGTTTCTTGATTTAATCACTCCCCATAAGGAAATGAAAGCCGAACTCCTGGCCGTCCTCGACAAGGCCATCGACACCGCCGGGTACATCGGCGGGCCGATGGTCAAAAACCTGGAAGAGGAGTTCGCCCGTTTCTGCGGCGTCAAGCACTGCGTGGCTGTCAACAGCGGGACCGACGCCCTGCGGTTCGCCTATATCGCCGGCGGCATCAAGCCTGGCGACGAGGTCATTTCCGTGCCCAACACCTTTATCGCGACAACCGAGGCTATTACCCAGGCTGGCGGAAATATCGTGTTCGTCGATATCGACGAGCGTACCTATAATCTCGATCCGGAAAAACTGCGCGCATTTCTGGAAGGGTCATGCAGCAAAGACCGTAAAAAAACGAAAAATAAAAAAACAGGCAGGCCCGTCACCGCCCTCGTCCCTGTCCACCTATACGGCCAGATGGCCGACATGGACGCGATTGCGGCGATTGCTGAGGAATGGAACCTGATGGTCGTTGAAGACGCATGTCAGGCCCATGGCGCAGAGTACCATTCGAAAAAATCAGGAAAATGGTGCAAGGCCGGCTCCATGGGAAAAGCTGCCGGGTTCAGTTTTTATCCGGGCAAGAACCTCGGCGCACTCGGCGAGGGCGGCGCAATCACCACGAACGACGACGAGATCGCCCGCACATGCCGCCAGCTCCGCGACCATGGCCAGGCCAAGAAATACTACCATGACATGGAAGGGTATAACGGCCGTCTTGACGCCATCCAGTGCGGATTCTTGAGCGCCAAGCTCAAGCGGCTGCCTGCATGGACCGACGCGCGGCGCAATAATGCGCAAAAATACAATGAACTGTTAACGTCGGTCAGAGGTGTAATAACACCGTTTGAACCTGAGTGGAGCAAGGCGGTCTACCACCTGTATGTGGTGCGGGTCAAGGACCGGGAAGCGTTGCAGAAAAAACTCGAAGAAAAGGGCCTACATACCGGTCTCCATTACCCCGTCCCGCTCCATCTGCAGAAGGCGTATTCGACACTTGGATACAAAACCGGGGATTTTCCGATCACGGAACAGGCCGCAGCCGAAATATTTTCCCTACCCATGTTCCCGGGCTTGACCGAAGAACAGGTTAAGGCGGTGGTGTCAGGAATTAAAGAAGCTGTTTAACCACGAAACACACGAAAAATAAGAATTTCCTGAATTTTCGTGTGTTTTTTGGTTCGATCGTTGATTTCCACTACTATAACAATAAAGGGAAAAGGAATAATACATGGAAAATCCCAAAAAACTCGAATCCGTAAGCCCTAAAGGCGAAGTATATGCAATCCCTACAAAGCAGGAATACGCTCCGGAACTCGAACGGCTCAAGAAGCTCACTGACCAGGCTCGGTCAGAAGGCAGGGAAATCGTGGTCGTTGTCGGCGTCGGTTTTGTCGGCGCGGTCATGGCCGCGATCGTTGCCGATACCGTTGACAAGAAAACCGGCAAACCATCCAAGTTCGTCATTGGCATGCAGCGTCCGAGCACGCGGAGCTATTGGAAAATCCAACTTCTCAATCGCGGCATATCCCCTGTAAAGGCCGAAGACCCCGAAGTCGATCCCATGATCCGCCGCTGCGTACTTGACAAGAAAACGCTCGTCGCCACCTTTACCGAAGACGCGCTCACGCTCGCCGACGTGGTCGTGGTGGATGTCCAGTGCGACTACCTCAAGGAGTCGCTCGGCGACCTCAAGGCCGGCCGGGCCGATATGGAAGCGCTTGAAAAATCACTGCATACCATAGCTGAAAAGATCCCGGCTTCAGCGTTAGTGCTTATCGAAACAACGGTCGCGCCTGGAACCACCGAGCAGGTCGCTTACCCGATCATGAAAAAGAGCTTTGAAAAACGGGGAATCGCCACGGAACCGCTTCTCGCCCACAGCTACGAGCGCGTCATGCCCGGACGCGAATATGTTAAAAGCATCCGCGACTTCTGGCGCGTGTGCAGCGGCGTCAACGATGAATCTAAAAAACGGGTCGCGAAATTCCTCCATGAAGTCCTGAATACCAAGGATTTCCCGCTTACCGTGCTCGACCGCCCTATCGAATCCGAAACCGCGAAAATCGTTGAAAACAGCTATCGCGCCACCATCCTCGCATTTCTCGACGAGTGGAGCATGTTCGCCGAACAAAACGGCGTGGACCTGACCAAGGTCATTAAAGCCATAAAAATGCGTCCTACGCACAGCAACATGATCTTCCCCGGACCCGGCATCGGCGGTTACTGCCTGCCCAAGGACGGCGGACTCGGCATGTGGGCATACAAACACATCCTTGGCTTTGAAGACAATATCTTCAAGATCACCCCAACAGCGATCAACATCAATGATACCCGCGCATTGCGCGTAGGCGCAATGACCCGCGATGCCCTGCGTAATATGGACCGGCCTATTGCCGCGGCTGAAATCCTTGTCCTTGGCGCATCCTACCGCGAAGACGTGGGCGACACCCGTTACAGCGGATCAGAGCTCATTGTGCGCAAGCTCACCGAAATGGGAGCCGAACTGCGCGTTCATGACCCATACGTCCAGCACTGGTGGGAGTTCGAGTCCCAGGACACCTACCCGACCCCCGGCTACTCCTGGGCCCGGTTCTTCCGCAACCAGGAAAAGCTCAAAAACCTGAGGATCAACCAGAATCTATCCGGTGCCCTCAAAAACTGCGACGCCGTGATCTTTGCCGTGCGCCATGAACAGTACCTCAAGCTCAAGCCTGAAGAGGTAGTCAAGCAGATTGGCAACCCCGCAGCCATTATCGACTGCTTCGGCATTCTTGACGACGTTGCAATCAAGCGCTACTTTGAGCTCGGGTGCGAGGTCAAAGGCTTGGGCAGGGGACAGGTAAACAGGATTAAAAAGGCAGTGAGGGGGGTGTGAAGAGGAAGAGATATAACCACGAAACACACGAAATACACGAAAAGGAAACAAGAAGAAAAAATGAATTTCATTGTAATGCGGGGGCATTTTCCGAATTATTCTCCCTGAGATTCGTGTGGTTCGTGGTTAACGTTTCTTCGGAACTCTGACCTTTATTGATTTTCTTTCGTGTATTTCGTGTGTTTCGTGGCAAAATGGTTTCCTTTCGTGATTTCATAAATAGATGCCCGATATCCAAATCGTCAACCCGTTAGACATCCCCGACTGGGACACCCGTGTTCTTTCTTTTCCCGAAGCCACCATCTTCCATTCCGCTGCCTGGGCAAGGGTTCTGATTGAATCGTATGGATTCCTACCGCATTATTGCGTAAATCGGCAAGGGGATGAAATAACCGGCATCCTGCCGCTCATGGAAGTCCGCGACATTCTCGGAAGAAAAAAAGCTGTTTCGCTGCCCTTTACCGATTTCTGCGAGCCATTGTTTAACGATACGGATGATTTCCAGAAGACCTTTGAGCATATTGCCGGTATCGCGCAAAATAAAAAATGGCGCTCCATCGAGCTGCGCGGCGGGCATCAGAATCTTGCCAACCAACCGGTGTACGACGAAATTTTTACCCATGAAATTGACCTTACTCCTGAACCTGATGCGATATTCAAATCATTCGCAGATTCAAACCGCCGAAATATCCGAAAAGCCAAGAAATCAGGTATTACCGTGACGCATGAGAATTCGCTCGATGCCATGAAGTCCTTTTATTTTCTCAATTGCCTCACCCGCCGCGAACACGGCCTACCGCCCCAGCCGTGGATTTTTTTCTATAAACTGTTGGAAACAATTTTGAGGCATGAAAAGGGCTTTATTACCCTGGCAACGTACCAGCATAAACCTGTTGCGGCAAACCTCTATATGACTTTTGGCAAAAAAGCGCTCTATAAATACGGCGCATCCGACCGCCGGTTTCAGCATCTTCGACCCAACAATATGGCAATGTGGGAAGGAATCAGAAAATGCAAATCGCTCGGAGCCGTTGCGATTAACCTCGGCAGGACAGAGATCCATCATACTGGATTGCTTCAGTTTAAACGAGGATATGGTTGTCAGGCGTCGACGGTCAATTATTATCGTTTTGATTATATACGAAATAAATTCGAACGTAATTCTGGTTCTCAGCATACATTGAAAATTCAGTCTTTTATTTTTTCCCATTTGCCAATACCCATATCACGGCTTGTGGGTCAAATGATATTTAAATATGCCGGTTAGACTATTTAATAGAGTATACTCCAATAATGAAGTTGCATTTTCTTAATTTCCGAAATCGTTTTTTTTATGCGATAAAACCTGCTATCCCGCGTTCGATCCAGATTGCCGTACGGCGCTGGCTTATTCAAAGGAAATTGCCTAAGTGTAGTAATGTCTGGCCTATTGACGAAAGAGCTGGAATGGTTCCTAAAGGTTGGCAAGGATGGCCTGAGGGAAAAAAATTTGCTTTGATACTTTTACATGATGTTGAGTCCAGCGCCGGCCGGGATAAGTGCCGTCAGATAATGGATCTTGAAGAAGAACTCGGCTTTCGGTCGTGTTTTAGTTTTGTTCCCGAAGATTACCAAATGAGTGCAGATTTAAGAAAGGAAATGGAGAAACGAGGATTCGAAGTAGCGATACACGGCTTGAAGCATGATGGAAAGCTATTTGCCTCCCGAAAGATATTCAAAGAAAGGACTGCTAAAATCAATCAATACCTTAAGGAGTGGAATGCCGTGGGATTCAGCTCACCCTCAATGCACCATAACCTTGAGTGGATGCATGAATTAAATATCAAATATGATATATCAACTTTTGACACTGACCCATTTGAACCCCAGTCTGACGGTGTTTGCACCATTTTCCCTTTCCAGGTAAAAAGACCAAACGGAAAATTCTATATAGAACTGCCGCATACATTACCCCAAGACTTTACCCTTTTTGTGTTAATGCAAAATAAGACAATCGATATCTGGAAGAAAAAGCTTGATTGGATTGCACAAAAAGGTGGAATGGTTCTGGTGAACACGCATCCGGACTATATTGATTTCGGTTCGAGTGCTGTGCACAGATGCCGCTATCCTGTTGAGTATTATACGTATTTCCTGCGCTATGTACGGTTGCGCTATGGCGAATGCTGCCACTTTGCGTGCCCCGCAGAGGTGGCGGGGCTGATTGCAAATATGAGTGAGTGCCAGCAGACCGTGTGAATGCGCAGCAATAGTACAGGGGTTGTATTTGATTAACTGTTATTCGTTACCGAAGAGCAGTTTTGCCGCAATGGCACGCGCCGCGTGCGATTTTTACGGCATCGACGTGCAGTTTCTGCCGCCCGACGATACTCTTTTCGCGCGGCTGCCAGATGAAGGCGGTCAGGCCGATGCATTTATCATCGACACAGAGGCTGTCAAATCGACCGGATTCAACTGGCGTGAAACGCCGTTATGCGTTTTTAAGACCATCTCCAAGCCGCTGCTGCTTGCACAGGTAGGGCAGGGCGGCAGGGAGCCGACGGCGGCTGTTTTCCATCCAGTACTCAGGCCGTTGCCGCGGCTGTACCGTTTCGCAGACAACACTGAAGATTCATTTGAACTGGCCGGAATCGATGTGCCGGTCGGGGGAAGTCGGCCACGGCTGCAGTATGGCCTTCCCGGGGCTAATCAATGCATAGATAGTCTGTTGAGCACAATCGATTCCGATGGAATTACATGGACCATCTATTGTCGTCTTGCAGGAACCCGAACTCATGTCTGGTTCGCCAGCGAGGAGATTGAGGACACTGGCCGGTCTGAACCGGTATCCGGGCGCTTTGACATGGATAAGTTCGTTCAAATCGCCCCGCTCCTTCTATTCCTGAGGCGGACGCTCAATGAGAAATGCTGGTCGTTTCCGCATCGATATGCGAATTTAACTATCGACGATCCTTGGCTTTGCCGGCGATACGGCTATATAGATTACACCCAGCTACTTTCTCGCATGAAAGCTGCCGGTTTTCATACGACAATAGCTTTCATACCGTGGAATTACCGGCGCAATAATCCGGAGGTAATCAGGCTTTTCCGCGATAACAATAAGTATTATTCCCTCTGTTTCCACGGTAACAATCACGATCACCGGGAATTCAGGGTATCCCGTACCATGGAGTGCCACGCGGCAAATATCGGCGAGGCAGTTGAGCGTATGAAGCTTATGCGTCAGGAGACCGGTCTTACTGTTGATCCGGTGATGGTGTTTCCTCAGAAGATAGCGCCCGCCGGGGTGTTCAACTTTTTGCGTGATTCGGGTTTTCTTGCAACGGTGAACGGCGACAATATTCCGGCCGGAGAGTTGGGTCCGGACGGGCCATGGCGCTTCCTTCGGTCGGTTGAGACCGCCTATTCCGGAATTCCCAGCCTGCGGAGGATGGGCGCGCGATCAACGCTTACGCCCGGATACACCGCCCGTATTGCGGCCGATATGTTTCTCGGTAACCCGCTCTGTTTCTACTCGCATCACGATTTTTTCAGAAGTTCCATTGAGGCCTTCGATGCTACAGCCTCATTTGTCAATGCGCGACTGCCGCAGGTGCGGTGGGTCGGCCTCGCCGAGATCGCCCGCAGCCTCAGTCTTGTCCGCGGCCACGGATCGGCAGTCGAGGCGCATTTCCTCGGATTTGCGGTTGACCTTTGCAACAGCGGTGCCGAAGCTCGGGAATACCGTTGTACCCTTGAAAGGGCGGAATGGAACAGTGAAGCAGCTTTCGTGAACGGCGAACAGAGGCCGATCGAGAGTTGTGGCGGAACAAAGGCCCTTACGGTTATGGTTGCACCCGGGGAGACGGTGGAGGTCCGTGATCGTGTGCAATTCACGCCACCTGCCGTTTGTCACCGGGCCGCGCTACAGCTCTATGCCGCCGGGGTACGATTTTTTTCCGACCTGCGGGACATTTACTTTCCGAAGTTTTTATTAGGACGGGTAATAAACAGCATTCACGCTGCTGTACTTAAAAAATGGCGTAAACGGAAACTGAGGTCGTTGAGTTGTTGCTCATGAACCGGATAACGAATATGGAACAGCATGCCGGTCGCGAACTGTGCGTACGAAGAACCGCCGCAGTCGTGGTGTTTTCGCATTTTCCCGATGATCCGCGGGTCTGCCGGGAAGCGGAGGCGGTGGAGGCACTGGGGTTTGAGATAGACGTTTTCTGTATTCCCAAAAACGGGCAGAGCAGCCGTGAACGCCGGGGTTCCATCGCCGTTTACCGCTTCGGCCCGCACCGTCGGCGGGGAGCGAGGCTGCGTTACCTGGTCGAATATGTCCTGTTCATTCTCGGATGCACGGTGCGTTTGTCGGTGGCTCATTTGAAACGACGCTATGCGTTTGTCCATGTTCACAACATGCCGGATTTCCTTGTGTTCTGCGCAGTGGTCCCAAAGCTGCTCGGGGCTAGGATCATTCTGGACCTGCACGATCCGACACCGGAGGTATACCGGACGAAATACCTTAAACCCGACGACTCTTGGATGGTGGCGTTGCTTCGCACTATCGAGCGGGTGTGCATCGGTTTCGCTAGCGTTGTTTTTACCCCGAACCTTGCGTTCAAGCGTCTGTTCGTCGCGCGGGGTTGCCCTGAACAGAAGATTTCCATCATCATGAACTCGCCGCTGAGTCGGGTGTTCCAGTCTGCACAGCCGGCCGTCATTGAGGGGCCTTCGCGGTTCCGCGTTATGTACCATGGAACAATTGTCAAGCGCCACGGCCTGGACATCGCCCTCAAGGCCGTTCAAAAGCTCCGGACAACCATGCACGACATCGAATTTATCGTTTTCGGCGGCGGAGACGGTTTCATCGACATTTTCCTGCGGCTCGTGGAGCAGCACCGGATAACGGATGTCGTCCGGTATCTGGGTGAACAGAGCATCGAGACAATCGCCCGGTACGTTAAGGCCGTCGACGTCGGTATCATACCGAATCGCAAGACCGTTTTCACGGAGATCAATTTTCCAACCAGGATTTTCGAGTACCTTATTGCGGGCAAGCCGGTCATTGTGCCCCGGACGCAGGGAATTCTCGATTATTTCGACGACAACTCGCTCTTCTTTTTCGAGGCGGGCAGCGCCGAGAGCCTTGCCGGGATGGTATCGTTGGTACGCAACGACCCGATGCGGACCAAGGCCATCCTCGAACGGGCATCCGAGCGTTTCCGGGCTAACCGTTGGGAACTCCAGCAGCAGCGGCTTCAGGAGATAGTGGGCGCGCTCGTGCCAAGTGCCGGAACCGCGGAGGCGCTACGCCATGGCTGATTCAATTGAACGCTATATCATCATTAGTCCGGTCCGGGACGAAGCGCAGCACCTGCCGAAGGCCATTGAGAGCGTCTGTTGCCAGACCATTGCGCCGCAGCAGTGGATCGTAGTCAACGATGGTTCGCGCGACAATTCGCTTGACATCCTCAGGCAGCATGCGCGGCCCTTCATGACCATCGTCGACCGGCAGGACCGCGGCTTCCGCAAGTCCGGCGCCGGCGTCATCGAAGCGTTCAATGAAGGCCTGTCGCAGGTGCGGAGCATCGACTGGGACGTTCTTGTCAAGCTCGACGGCGACCTGTCGTTTGCGCCGGATTATTTCGCCTCGTGCTTTGAACGGTTCCGCCTCGATTCGCGGCTCGGTATCGCCGGCGGCGCGGTATATCACAGCATAGACGGCAGGCTTCTGCTCGAAAAAAACCCGCTGTTCCACGTGCGGGGTGCTACTAAAATCTACCGGCGGGGCTGTTGGGAGGCCATAGGAGGTCTCAGACCGCTCACCGGCTGGGACACCATCGACGAGGTCATGGCGAACATGCACGGGTGGTCAACCCGTACGTTTGAAGATCTCGTCGTCACGCACCACCGCTACACCGGCAGCGCCGATGGCGCCTGGAAGAACCTCGTGAAAAACGGTATCGCCAATTATGCGTCCTGCTACCACCCGCTTTTCATGGCGGTAAAATGCCTCAAACGGATTTTTCGTGAACCGGTCTTAACGGGATCCGCGGCGCTCATGTACGGCTTCTGCCGGGGGTACTTACGCCGCCTTCCGCGGGTCGAGGAGAGAGAGTATCGAACATACATCCGCAGGCAGCAGTTCAACCGTCTTGTAGGGAGAGAGTCGATTTGGCATTGACCATCGGGCTTTTTATCGTGGTGACGGCTATTGTGGTTACCGCGTACGGCAGGAACTATATGCAGGGTGTAATTTGTTCAATATTCCTCATGCTGTTCCTGCCGTACAATATCTGTCTTAAAATGGGAGGGCTGCCCAACTTAACAGTACATAGGGCCCTCGTATTGGTCATGGCTGGGTACTGGCTATTTAATGCGCTGGTGCGTAAGTCACCGACCGGGCTGCCGGCGTTCAAATCCTTCACCGCCGTGCTGCTGACTGGGCTTTTCGCAGCGGTTCTTTCGGTTATCCCTGCTACGAGCATCAAGGCGTCGCTCTCGATGATAATAGAATGGTACCTGCTCTATGTAATCATCGGTACGAGTTTCATGTCGCTACAAAATGAAGATGCCGTCATGGTGCGGACCTGGCTGTGCAGAGCCATCGTTTATGCCGCGGTTGCGGTGGCAATACTCGGTGTTATCGAACGGTGGACCGGGTTCAATTTTGTAAATTTTCTGCCCCGCGTCTCCGAAATGCCCGAGTTTCTAGATAACCTCCACACCTACCAGGGGCGGGTCAAGGCGACCTATCCGCATGCGATTCTCTTGGGGTACGGTCTCGCCATGTGCTTTCCGCTGGTTTTGCTTTTCGCGCGCGACGTCACCGGGAGATTCAGAAAATGGGCGATGTATTTCTGTTTCTTTCTGGTCGGTTCCTGCATATTTTTTACCGAGAGCCGGGGAGCGTGGATTGGCGCCATTCTTTCAGCCGTAGTTTTGGTACTGGCGGTTCCTTCCATGAGAAAACAGCTCTTTCTTTTCGGCTGCCTCCTTGCACTGGTCCTCGTTGTCCGGCCCCAGGTGACGAAGAGTATTTTAAATCTCGTAGGCTCGACAAGCAACGTCCAGAGTCTTAAGGGAAGATCCGCGAATTACCGCATGGAGCTTTGGATAAAGGCTTATACCGAAGTAGCGCGGTCGCCACAGCGGTTCGCATTGGGGTATGGCGAAAACAGCCACTCCTATGTGGATTGGTCGGGATACGAGGTGCGGACCGGCAGATTTAGCCATTTCTGGAGCTGGGACAACGAATATGCTGTTATTCTCCTGGAACGTGGTGTATTGGGACTGGCCGCGTTCGGTTTTCTTATAGCAAGCGTTCTTACGGCCATCGCTAGGCAGTTCCGGCGAGTAGCGCCAGGTCTGCGGCCGGTGTTCGTTGCTATGTGTGTTCCAGTGCTTGTATATTTTTTCATGATGACAAATGTGAAAATATTTTCCCCACAAATCAAGGTCCTATTTCTGGTCTGCGTGGCTGTGCTCGGTACGTTCGACTGGTCATATGCCCGCAGCGACGAGCCGGTGGAGGACAAAGTACCGGTAGGAGAAGGAGCAGTATTATGATGCTCGCACGGTTGTCTAGTTATACAGCATCGTTTTTATCCGTTCTGCTCGCCGCGGTCGTTGCTGCCGCGGGAAACATCCATATCGTTCCCGACGGTTCTGGAGTCGGGGATCGTTCGGGCCGTGATTGGGCGAATGCCTTCGACGGTTTCCCGCCGCCTTCAGCAGCTTGGTGGGGCTCAGCCGTAGGTGGCGACACCCTTTTCGTTTCCGGTGGGACCTATTCGGAAAATTGGGAGATTCCTATTGGCGGGAATGCGCAGCCGCTTTTAATCCGCAGGGCGACAGCTTTGCAACACGGCAGTGATGAAGGCTGGCAGGAATGGTTCGATTCAACGGTAGTCATTAAAGACGCGGGGATACTCCTACACAGTGGCAATATTACGGTGGACGGAGCTGTGGAGGGGGGAATTTGGATTCTGGTCGCGGCACGCAATCCTTCGAATGGGGTCGAGCTGGACAAACCAGGCAATCATCTTGTCCTTCGGCGTCTCCGGATTCAAGGTCCCGGCTACAACGATCCGAACCCGACGCGCGGCATAGACTGCACGCCTTCCGGTGGCACGAGCACTGGGCTGTTGGTTGACAGTTGCATTATTTACGATCTCTCGAGCGGTATCTACACGCTCCGTTTCGACAGCGTCATCGTTCAGCATTCGGTTATCCATGACATTCATAATGGCGCCGATATTCACGAGAACGCCTGGTATTCCGAGGACTGCAACCATTGCATTTTCCGCTACAATATCGTGTACAACTCGTCCTCAGAAGGCGTCTTCATCCGTTCAACGCAGAACGACTGGGTTATTCATAACAACCTCTTTTACAATTCGAACTATGGCGTGGCTACTAAGGAAGGATTTACCCATACGGCAATAGTTATTTATAACAACACGTTCGCCAACTTGCGGGTGCCTATCGTGCTCAAAGACCCAACCGATGTCGGCGTAGTGAAGAACAACCTGATTGTTCCCGACGAAAGCGGGATCGGCTATACGGGCCAGACCGTTCATGACTTCAATTATTATGGAGGTTCGTCGACCGTAGACGAGCCGAACGGTGTTGCTGGAATGGGCGTGAATCCGTTCGTTGACACAGCACGGCACGACTACCGCTTAAGGCCGGGCACCGCTCCGGTGGAGGCCGGCGTCGCACTCGACAGTACGTTTCGCCGAGACCTCGCCGGCATCCTCCGGCCCCGCGGTCGCGGGTGGGACATCGGCGCGTTGGAGTTCGACGCACCCGGTGGTTTTATTTCTTTCGAGGATTCGCTGATGGCCCTGCAGGAGGAGGGTGGCACCGCGACGGTGCGTATTCTGCGCTGGGGCGCGAATGCGGGGAGTGTGGGCGTTTCGCTGTCCGTAATAAACGGGACCGCCATGCAGGGTGTCGACTTCCAGTGCCAGCCGGGCAGGATTGAATTCGCGGTTGGGGATACGCTCCGGGAATTCGTCGTCACAGCCATTAACAACGCCGACTCCGATGGCGTGCGTAGTGCGCAGCTCTGGCTCCACGACGCTGACTCGTCCGCGGCACTCGCATACCCGAAAATTCTCACGCTTCTGATTATGGACGACGAACGGATCAACCATTCTCCGGAGGCTCCCCGGCTTCTGGCGCCGCAGAACGGGGCTGTAATCGGAGACTCGATGGTCGATTTTTCATGGTCGAAGTGCAAAGATCCCGATGGAGACTCGGTCGCCTACCACCTTCAGGTGGCGATGGATTCTCTTTTCTCAACCGTCGTTCTGAACCATACCGTTCCGCCGTCTGGCAGTTGTTCTGCCGCGGTCCCGGCCATGCTCCTCGGCGCGTGGTGTCTTTCTATTATTCCCTTCTGGAAACGTCGCCGGCGTACGAAAGCCCGCGGCTGTCGCCTGGCAGCCGGGAACGCGGCGATCCTCCTCATGGTTCTGCTATTGCAGCCTTTGTGCCGGACCATGTCGAAAGACAATCCCGCAGGCATTTCACCGTCGGACCGGATCAGTATCAGAGAGACGCTTCCCGGCAAAGGCGCTTATTTCTGGCGTGTTCAGAGCGATGATCGTCGTGGCGGGACCGCAATAAGCGAAACCAGGAAGCTGCTGATCGGGCAATAAAGGAACGCCGCTTGTTCAAACGCCTCGCAAAGATATGCCTGGGTTGCCTGTGGCTCCTGTATTGGTTGCCGCTGCTGGCCGTGGTCCGGGTGCGCAAGTCAGCGTTCCGGAGCGTTCTGATTGTTCTCTATTACCATGCAGTCCCTGCCCGCGCCGCCGCGCGTTTCTCACGGCAGATGTGGATTTTACATCGCTTGGGAATCGCGGCTTCGCCCCTTGAATTGACAGCGGACCGCCGCAGAAACGGCATCCGCGTGCTCGTTACGTTTGACGACGGTTTCGAGTCGGTGATCGAGCATGCTCTTCCCCATTTGCGGCAGTTTGGCATTCCTGCAATCGTTTTCGTTCCAAGCGGATATATAGGGCGCGCGCCGGGATGGGTACCGGAGCATTCGCCCCTTCGGCAGGAGCGCGTGATGAACGAACAGCAGCTGTGCCTGCTTGCCCGCGATCCCCTCATCACCATTGGATCGCACTGCCGTTCTCACCGAAAACTCACCGGCCTGTCTCAGGAAACGGCGGAACTGGAGATCAGGGAAAGCAAGCGCGAAATCGAAAGCATTCTCGGCACGCCGGTCATTTGGATCAGTTTCCCGCACGGTGCCTGCAATTCATCACATGCTGCAATTACGCGTGAGGCGGGGTACAGCCGTGTTTTCACGATCCAACCGCATCTGCTCAAGGGCTTGCGTGAGGAGTATGCCGTCGGTCGATTCCCGGTGTCTGCCGAGAGCTGGTGGATCGAATATCTTCTTACCATATCCGGCGGCTGCGGCTGGCGGTCGCTGGGCGCCCGGCTGCGGCGCTTCGTGCAAGCGGGGGCGCAGCGCAGTGAACCGGACGGAGATGTCCCGATAGCGGGAGCTTCATCGTGAACATGGAAAAAAAAATCCGTACCATAGACGATATTGCGGCCTGGCGCCTGTGTTGCGGCTGCGGCGCCTGCGCTGCGGTATGCAGCCGGGGCGCGATCCGTCTTGTCAATTATTTCGACGACGGTATTCGGCCGGTGCGCCTGAAAAATTTGTGCGTCGCATGCGGTGAATGCCTGGCGGTCTGCCCGGGAAAAGAGGTTCTGGTGAGGTCACAAAACACAGCGCAGGGTAATGGAGCGGCGACGGCAGGCGGACAGCCCCTGCCGCAGGTCTGGGAAGGATATTCGTGTGATCCCGAGATACGGCTGACCGGTTCCTCAGGCGGTGCAATAACCGCGCTCGCCCTGCACTGTCTTGAACATGAGGGTGTGCGGCGCGTGGTGCATGTTTGCTCCCGGCCGGACATCCCGTGGCTTAATGAGACCTGCCTGAGCTACGGCAGAGCCGATCTGCTGCGCGGGTGTGGGTCTCGCTATTCTCCCGCCTCGCCGTGTGAAGTGCTCAACCGCTGCTCGGTTGAAGACGGACCGGTGGTTTTTGTCGGGAAGCCGTGCGATATTGCGGCATTGCGGAATTTCCAGCGGCTTCGTCCCGAGTTAAAACGCTCGATCGGGGTGGCAGTCTCGCTGTTTTGCGCAGGCACACCCTCGACCGTGGGAACTCTTTCGCTTATTAAAAAGGGCGGCCTGTCGCCCGACCGGGTGGAGCGAATGCGCTACCGCGGAGAGGGATGGCCTGGGACCGCTCTTGCGGAGCAGCGTAATCCGGAAAAACGAGCCTCCTTCACTTACGCCGAATGCTGGGGTTTTCTAAAAAAATTCCGCCCGTTCCGGTGTCATCTCTGCCCAGACGGCATGGGCGACTGCGCCGATATTGCCTGCGGTGATCCCTGGTACCTATCTTCCAGCGACCAGGAGCCGGGCCGGTCGCTGGTTATAGCGCGGACGCCTGCGGGCGCGAAGATCGTGGAATCGGCGATGCGCAGCGGTGCCATAACGCTGGAGCAGCGTACGGAGGAAGCGCTAACCGTTGCCCAGAAAAATCTTTTCACAAAACGGGGTGCCATCGCGGGAAGGATTGCAGCCCTGCGTCTGCTCAATCTCCCACGGCCGGCCTATCGCGGTTTTAATCTCGCACAGTCATGGCGGGGTCTTACCCTGCGCGAAAGGGCTGTGAGCATTTTAGGTACGATGAGACGCGTGTGGCAGCGCGGATATGCCCATCCTGAGTCGAGGTATTTGCAGCCGTAACGTCAACTATGCTTGGAAAAGCAAAGAATCTTTTTTCGCAGAGCGGCATAAGGGGTCGCTTTGTCCGAGGTGCCGGCCTTTTATCGGTGGTGTCAGGGGTTGAAAACGGCATCGGCATGCTTCGGACCATGCTGCTGGCCCGGTTGCTGGCCCCTGCGGAATTCGGCACCATGGCGGCTGTCTTGGCGATAACAGTTTGCCTGCGCGCGTTCATTCAGGTCGGCGTACAGCAATGTATTATTCAAAGTAGGCAGGGCAGGGAATACGAGTTTCTCAATGTCGCCTGGTGGTTCAGGGCCGCACTTTCTTGTGCGATTTTCGCACCCACCTTTCTGGCTGCTCCGCTTCTGGCAGGGCTCTTCAGCAATTCCGGCATCACCTCGCTGCTCCGGGTCGCCTTGATCACCATTGTTCTCGATTCGATTGTGAGCCCGCGCATTTTTATTCTAGAAAAAGAAATGCGGTTCGGCCGCTGGGCGGTGATTATGCAGGGCGCCGCGTTCATCAACGTGGTTACATCCATTATCTTCGCCCTGGTGCTGAAAAACGTATGGGCACTTGTGCTCGGACTGCTTTTCGAAAGCGTGAGCAGGTTCCTGCTCTCCTTTATACTTTGCCCTTTCCTGCCAAGGTTGCGGATTCACCACAGACATCTGGCTGAAATCCGCGCGTTTGCCGGCGGGGCATTCGGACTGCCGGTGCTGCTCATGCTGTATCAGCAGGTCGATGTTTTTTTTCTGGGACGTATGGTTTCCATGAGCGAATTGGGAGCCTATAGCCTCGCCCTGACGCTTGCGCGGATCCCGTATATGATATACACCGCGACCGTGAGCAAACTGGTGCTGCCTCTCCTGTCGTCGCTGCGCGACGACCGTGAAAAGTCGGTTCGCGCGTTCTCTGGCCTTACCGCGGTGCTGAGTTCTGCCGGAATTCCGCTCATTATTTTTTTCATCCTGTTTGCCAAACCGGTTCTTCATCTGGCCTACGGTGCTCCGTATGTCAGATCGTGGGTTCCGTTCATGTTTCTCGCGACCTGTTTCTTCCTTCGCATCTTCAACGAAACTGCGGTGGGCGTTTTTATCGCCCAAGGCCGGCCCGCCGTATACCGCAATTATTCAGTAATCCGCCTGGTTGCGGCCGCATCCCTTCTGTTTCCGTTCATCACGGTCTGGAAGACCGCGGGCGCGGCGGCGGCAGTGCTTGTTTCGGCCGCTGTGTTCTGGCTACTCGTCATCATGAAACTCAGGACCTCGTTCAGTATTTCCCTCTGGCAGTATACTTCACTTTTTATACACGGTGGTCTGTGGGGGCTTCTTGTTGTGCCAACGTCCGCGGTCATGTTCTTCGATGGTATTTTCTCGGTGCCGATGGTACAGGTTTTCATCGGCGGTGCCTGCAGCCTGTGCGCAAGCGGGTTTGCCCTGCGAAAAACGCTCCGCGGTCACGAGGATTTGTTCGAAAAACCGGCGGCAGCGAAAAACCGTTATAACTCAGCAAACCACCCGGAGCCCGAAGGTTTGGCGTAGGGCGCCTAGCATGAATATGACCAGCCATACTTCCGATACAGACGCATCTTCCCTCCGCAGGATTGCGCTTGTCGGCGCGTTGCCGACGGCAGACAACCGCGGCTGCGCCGCCCTCGCGTACGGTGCCCGAAAAGCGCTGCGTGAAGCGTTTCCCGCCACCGGACTATTCTACATGGGATATCTTAAACCGGAACAGATCGAGGAACTACACCGGCAGGAAGATCTTCCTGGCATGGAAATCATCGATCTCCGGTTTTCGAAAAACGTAACGAGCGCCAATCATATCGTTCTTCTCATAGCCGCTTCGCTGATTACCCGATTTTTTCCCATCCGCACTCTCGTATCTCTGGTGGCCAAGCGCTTGCCCCATCTGAAGCGGATAATGGAACTCGACGCGGTTTTCGCGCTCTCAGGCGGCGACAGCTTCACCGATCTCTACGGGTTCGGCCGTTTTCTCTACTCCGTGCTTCCGCAGGTGCTCGCGCTGTGCTGCCGGGTGCCGGTAGTTTTGCTCCCGCAGACCATCGGGCCCTTTCGCGGTACCGTGTCGCGCATGGCGGGCAGGGCGGTGCTCAAACGCTGCAGGCGCGTCTTGGTGAGAGAACATGGGAGCCTTGAAACCGTTTGGCGCCTGCTGAATGACGGCATACTGTCCACTGCTGCAGCATTCGCGCCCGATGTCGGTTTTCTTCTTGATCCGCAGTCGGTTCCGGAGTTGGAGCATGAGGTAACGTCACTGAAAAAGGAAGCTGCACCGCTCATTGGTTTCAATATCAGCGGGCTACTCTGGAATGGCGGTTACACGGGACGCAACCAGTTCCGGCTCAGGCACGACTACCGGGAAACAGTCATGCTGCTGTTGGAGACTCTCATGCAGGTTCATCAGAAGCGGGTCCTGCTGGTGCCGCATGTGTTTGGAAACCGGTTGGAGAGCGACGCGCATGCCTGTCGTGAAGCGCTCGGCGCCCTTCCCTCGGTAGCGCGGTCCAATGTGGCCTTTTTCGAGCGCAATTTCTCCGCCGGAGAGATCAAATGGCTCATCGGCCGCTGCGACCTTTTCGTGGGTTCGCGCATGCATGCCTGCATCGCGGCGCTGTCGCAGGGGGTTCCGGCCTTGGCCTTGGCCTATAGCGATAAATTCAGGGGAATATATGAATCGATAGGAATCGCACCACTGGCGCTCGATCTGCGCAGTCGCGCCATTGAAGAGATAAGGAGCCGCTTGGAATCGTTTTTAAAAGAGCGGGATCAATTGCATCTCGTTTTGCGCGAACGCATACCGGATTTTAAAAATCAGACCGTGCGTTCTATCGCCGGATCGCTGGGCCGGGAAAAGCCGGCGCAAAACCACTTCCATTTCAAATAGAGGAAGGATGCTTAAACCAATGCTGTTTTCCCGGGTGTTATTCCATTTGTATAAATTCGACAGTCCCAGAGTGCGCGAGATGGTCCTGAATTTGGTCAGACGGCTGGAGCGGGGGGATATTTATTCGCATACCTTGCGCGACATTTTCCGTGTATACCATGAAGTATCCATCGGTCTTTACACTCACGGTGGATGCTTCCGCAGCAACGCTATGGATCGTCATACCACCATCGGCAGGTACTGCTCTATCGCATCCGGAGTCAGGGCTATGAACCGGAACCACCCCCTCTCTTTCAAGTCCATGCACGCATTTTTCTTCAATCCGCGGTTGGGATATACGGAAAAGGATCTGCTTGAATATACGCCGCTGGTTATTGGCAGCGATGTCTGGATTGGGGCCAACGCACTTATTCTTCCCGGGGTCAGGAGCATCGGTCATGGAGCCGTAATTGCTGCTGGTGCAGTGGTGCCCAAGCAAGTTCCGCCCTACAGCGTGGTGGTCGGCAATCCGGCCCGGGTCGTAAGATACCGTTTCTCTCCGTCACTTATCGAGAAGCTGCTCGCCTCAAATTGGTGGGAGCGGCCGATAGAGGAGATACAGCAGGGTATTGGCGAATTCACGCGACTGTATGAAGCAGCCCCGGTCGGCAGCCAGGAGTCCGTCGGATAGTTCGACCGGTAGCAACCATAATCATGATCCTAGACAAGCAATTACCGGCAATCGACGTCAGCATCGTCATCGTGAACTGGAATACGCGTCTGATGCTACTTGACTGCCTGCGGTCACTCAAAGAGCAGACGGTTGCCAGCAGCATTGAAGTTATCGTGGTTGACAACGGCTCGACCGACGGTTCTGTTGCCGCGGTGAATGCGGCCTTCCCGGACGTGACGATGATAGTTAATCCCGACAACCGTGGTTTCAGCCGCGCCAACAATCAGGGCATAGCCGTAAGCCGCGGGCGGTATGTCTGTCTGGTCAATTCCGACATCAAGGTGCTCGACAGCTGCGTCGATAAAATGGTCGGTTATATGGAAAGCCATCACGACATCGGGCTCCTCGGACCCCGCACAGTATCGGAAAACATGCAGCTGCGTCAGAACTGCCGCAGGTTTCCTTCCTTGTCGACCCTCGTTGCTGACTCCTTCTTCCTCCGATATCTCACCGGCGGGAGGCCTCCGTTCACCGGCCGCACCTTGCGCGCGTCGACCTACCTGACCACGCACGACGCTGAAGTTGTGTCCGGATGTTTTCTCATGGCGCGGCGGACTGCCATGGAATCGGTCGGGCTGCTCGACGAGCGCTTTTTTATTTACGGAGAAGACGTTGATTGGTGTAAAAGGTTTCACGACGCCCGGTGGCGAATCGTCTTCTTTGCGGACGCGTACGCGATTCATTACGGCGGCGCCAGTTCCGCCGCGCTGCCGGCCCGATTCGCGGCCGAGATGCAGAAATCGGAAATGCAATACTGGCTCAAGCATCACGCACAGGCTTCGGTGACGCTGTTTCGCGCGATAAAGGTGCTATCTCTGGCCATCCATGTACTCTGCTGGCCGTTCAATGTTCTTCTCGCACGTCCGGCCCGGATTCAGGCGCAGGAAACTATGCGTGGCTACATTGCATGCCTGCGCGTGGTATTGTTCCCCGACTTGATTCAGGAGCGCAGAATATGAATACACCAACCCATCAGCCCCGCCCTCAGGAGGGCGTCTCCCGCCAGGCCGTTACGGTTAGGCAGGCGGAACCTATCGACCGTCCCGAAATCTGGGAATTCATCAAGAACGCGTACGGCCGCCGTGCCGCCCAGAAAATCCCGGCCCGGTGGAACTGGGAATACCGGGCTAACCCATTCTGGAGGGAAGAGCGGCTTCCTGTATGGCTGGCGTTTGATAATGGCAAAATCATCGGCCAGAACTGCGCGATGTACGTGCCGCTCAAGATAGGGTCCCGGACCATCCACGCCGCCTGGTCGGTTGACACCATAGTGCTGTCGCAGTACCGCGGACAGGGTGCGGGATCGCTTCTGCAAAAAGCGAGTTCCCGCCACCACCAAGTGTTCATGAGCCTGTCAATGTCCAAAGCGAACCGCCGCGTCAAGAGCAAGATCGGCTCAATGCCGCTGCCGCCGGTGACGGTATACCGGAAATTTTTGAAGCTGACGTCGGGGGCGGTGCGGCTATATATACAGTCATTGGAGCAGAAACAGCCGACAAAATCGCGGTTATTTCGCCTCGCCTGCTCCATTTTCCGGGTTCATCAGCTTATTCCGTTTTTCTTGAACCCGCTCATTGTGGCCTACCAACTGCTGTATGCTATGCGCGGCAAACCGCAGCCCGTCCAGATCGAAGAGATTGCGGAGTTTGGACCGGAAGTCGACACGTTCTGGGAAGAAGTCCGCACCGATTATGATATCCTCGTGGAAAAAAATGCGCAATATCTGAACTGGAAGTACGTCTGTCAGCCTGACACGAGGTACCGGCTTTTTACCGCAAAAAAAGGTGGCACGGTTGCCGGGTTCATGGTTGTGCGGCAGTTCGGTCCGGGCGAGCTGGAGTTCGGCATAATCGCCGAACTGTTCACCGCGCGCTCCGATGCGGATACACGAAGTGTAATGCTCCGGCACGCTGAAGAATTTTTCCGCGGCCGCGTGAATTACATGGAGAGCGCCGCCTCGATGCGCGAGTTCGGTGAAACGTTCAGGTCGGCTGGGTTTATCGCCTGCGAAAAGGTGGCGCCTCAGTTCAGTTGCGCCGAATCGCTTGCCGATGTCCGGGCCGAGGCCGTTTCAGGGACCTGGTTTTTGAGTCGGGGCGATCACGACTGGGATGCGTACCGGCCGGTGGTTGCGCAACAGGAAAAAGCCTGAAATGGAAGGAGGCGTTTTTTTGAAACGGACAACACTGCTTTTTGCACTGGGTATCGTTGCGGTCGGGCGCTACAGCCCCTGTTTCCCGGTGCCAGTCATCGCTGATCATTCGGTTGTTGTAATGGCCGAGAAAATCCCCGCCCGTTGGATTGACAGCGTCAAGACGATGCAGCTGGCATATCCGGGAGAGTCGCATGGAAAGGGGCTGCTCTACGGCATGAAGCTTCTGCAGGCCGTGGACAACCGGTTTGCAGTAGATACCGCGTACGGAAAGGCCCCGCGCGTGGCAACGAAAGACAACCTTCGTGTTCACCGAGCCCGGTACGACAATTCCCCGGCGCTGCGGTATCCAGCCGGCTCTTCGCTCCGCTGGAGGGAAAGTGGCGGTGAGGAACATATGTGGACCAGCAGTTTTGCGGTCAGCGCCGTAAAAGCGCAGATCACCATGGCGCGCGACACGTTGCGGAATCCATATCGCGCGTTTACGTTTGGCTGGTGTTGGGACATGTGCTGGCAGGCACCGTGTGTTGCAATCGGCGAATGGGCCGGACGTGCCTACTACTGGGGCGATAGCTCCTGCACCGGGACTTCTTGCTGGCGTGAGAGTTATGTCAATAATTGGGACACGACAGAAACCAGAATCAACCTGCAGATGTATCTCGATGTATGGGACGCCCTTGGGAAGGCGTTTCCTTCAACGGCAATGATTTATAGTACCGGTCCGGTGGATGGAAGCTGCAAATCCGGTTGTAAGGGTTTTCAGCGCAACCGGAAACATGAATTCATCAGGAATTGGGTGAAACGAAACGTCGCCGGCGAGCGGTTTCTTTTTGATTATGCCGACATACTCTCATGGAATAATGAAGGAGAACGGCATACGGTTACCGAAGGAGGGTACACCTTTCAGGCGATTCATCCGGATAATGATGCTGAATATGACGGAGGAACCGGAAGCTGTCATATAAGCGAGGAGGGCACGGTAAGACTGGCCAAGGCAATGTGGTGGCTTCTGGCACGTGTTGCGGGTTGGGATGGCGTGACGGACGGGACCGGGATCAGGTAAAAGGGGAAATGCAATATCATTCTTGACAATGGCACACAAGATTTCCCAGGCTCTATATCATTGAGCTGCGGGTGGGCGGACTGAAAGTTGAAAGGCGCATGTGTATGTGAACGAAAGGATTATTTGCCATGCCTGAACGTCCACTGCTAAAAAGAGAGTGCCGTATTCACCGGCACCCTGAATTGCTGTTTTTTTTGACGCTGTTTTTCGTTTCCTGCCAGAACGGCATGAAAGATTGCGCACCAGTAAAAATCAAAACAGAAAAGGGCGTTACGCAAACGATGGGTTCAAAGAGTGTTCTGTTCGCCCACCAATCCGTGGGAAGGAATATTCTTGAAGGGGTACAGCGGCTCGGTGTCGGTATCCCGATTGTTGAGGTGGTGGACGTCGCCATCCTTGCGGATACGGTTGCACCGGGTATCTGGCATGCGCGGCTAGGAAAAAACGGCGATCCGTACGGGAAGATCACGGCATTTCGGTCAATGCTTGCCGCCGGCAACGCTGGGAAAAAGTTCGACATCGCACTCATGAAATTGTGCTATGTTGATATTAAACCTACGACAGATATCAATGCGCTTTTTTCGGTATATTCGCAGGAGATAATAAACATCAAAAAAACCTTTCCTTTCCTCACTATTATTCATTGCACGATCCCGCTCAAAACGTCTATGCCCGCTGGTATTAAGGAGCGGCTACTGCAGATGTTTACCGGTGACCAAGCCAATATTTGCAGAAATAAGTTCAACGAGCTCATGCGACTACAATATGCAGAAAAAGAGCCGATTTTCGACCTGGCTGCTACAGAATCATCCAAGCCGGATGGACAACGTGAAACGTTTTCCTTCAAGGGAAAGACCTGCGAAGCGTTATATCCCGGATACACCACGGACGGTGGCCATTTGAACGAAGCGGGCCAGGACAGAGCGGCGACGGAGTTCCTTCGGACAATCGCACAGGCAGGTGAGAAGAAGTGATCAATCCTCCGTTATTGCTCCACCATTTTCTCGAACAAAGCAGCGAGCGCTGTCCGGAAAAGACAGCGGTTGTCTGTAACGAAATTCGGGCGACGTATAAGAGGATCAATAATGAAGCTGATTGTATTGCCCGCGCGCTTTGCTCGCATGGCGTTGAAAAAGGCAATAGGGTGGCTCTCCTGTTCGAGAATGGTCTCGAGTACATAACATCCTATTACGGCATACTGAAAGCTGGCGCCGTGGCAGTGCCCCTTTCATCGGAACTTAAAGAGGAGCAGTGCGCTGCGCTTATTGACAGGATAGATGCACGCGCGTTTCTATTCGGGTCCAAATGGGAGGCAATGGCGCGGAATGCGCTTGTGCGGATACACGGGCCGTGTGTGGCTGTGGTTCCCGGACCGAAAACAGCGCATGCTTTCTGGCCCTCAGGTCTCCATGATCTGCATGAATGGCAGACGGCCGGAGTGTTTAAGGCGGTAAACCGGACTATTGATGAAAACGACATTGCCAGTATCATTTTTACCTCAGGCTCAACTGGCACGTCCAAGGGTGTGGTGCTGTCGCATAGGAACATTGTGGCAAACACGCTGAGCATCATCGAATATCTGCAATTGACCGACCGCGATGTTCAGATGGTCGTGTTGCCGTTTTTCTACGTCATGGGAAAATCGCTGCTCAATACCCATATTGCGGTTGGCGGAACCGTGGTCATCAACAATCGGTTCGCCTTTGCCGCGGCAGTGCTCAATCAGATGGTCGAGGAGAAGGTGACCGGTTTTTCCGGTGTTCCTTCAACCTATGCCTATCTGCTTAACCGGTCTCCGCTGGCAAAATACCGCGACAAACTGACAACGCTGCGGTACTGCTCCCAGGCAGGAGGGCATATGCCCACGGCAGTAAAGCAGGAGCTGCGTCAGGCCCTGCCGGATCATACGCGGATCGTGATCATGTACGGTGCAACCGAGGCGTCGGCCCGGCTGACCTGGCTGGATCCTGCCTGGTTTGAAAAAAAGATCGGTTCTATCGGTAAACCGATTCCCGGGGTGAAGGTTCGTGTTATTGATGAACAGGGAAACGATGCGGCACCCAACCAGGTCGGTGAACTGGTCGCGAGCGGTTCCAATATCATGCAGGGATACTGGAAGGATCCGGATGCGACCGCCAGGGTTCTTGACAAAAACGGCTACCATACCGGTGATCTCGGCTATTACGACGAAGATGGTTTTTTATTCATAAGCGGCAGGAAAGACAGTATCCTCAAGGTCGGTGGACACAAGATAAATCCTCAAGAGATCGAAGAGGCCATCATGGCGGACGGGTACGCCATAGAGGTTGCTGTTGTGGGCATGGACGACCCGATTTTGGGAAAGAAACTGGTTGCTATAATTGTACCGCGCGATGGAACATGCGATGAAAAAATGGTACTCTCGGCATGCTCCTCGCGCTTGCCGCGTTATAAAGTGCCTTCCTTGGTACTACCCGTTTCCTCACTGCCGAAGACCGCGAATGGAAAGACCGACCGCGAGCGCTGCTCGCTGCTTGTTCATGAGAATGAAAACAAGATAATGTCATAATTATATGGAGCATACTTTGCAGCAAAAAAAGGAGGATATGTTGGATGTCATAACGCCGGTACGTGCCTTTATTGTGGAGAATTTTCTGTTCGGTGATGCGGCCAAGCTCGCGGCTGATGATACGTCGTTTCTAAACAGTGGCATTATCGATTCCACCGGTTTGCTCGAGGTGATTCAGTTTCTTGAAGAGACGTTCGCCATCAAGATTGAAGATGATGAGCTGCTTCCGGAAAACCTTGACAGCCTGGTGAACATACAGAAATTTGTCGAGCGGAAAAAAACAAACTGATCTCATTATGGAAAATTCTCGTCGCGCGATGGAAACCACGAAATAGGGATGGTCTGAGATGTGCGGAATAGCCGGATTTATCAATCCCGGCGGACATGCCTTTGGTCAGGAAACGCTGACGCGCATGATTGCGTCCATTCGTTACCGGGGTCCTGACGCCTCAGGGATGTATCTTGACGACCATGCTGGCCTGGGTCAGGTGAGACTTTCCATTATCGATCTGGAAAGCGGAAATCAGCCGGTCCGCAATGAGCGTGAAGACCTGTGGATCGTCTTTAACGGCGAGATATTCAATTACGTTGAACTGCGGGCCGATCTGCAGAAAAAGGGGCACCGGTTTTATACCGCCTCTGACACCGAAGTGCTTGTTCATCTGTACGAAGAGTACGATACCGGATTCCTTAGCATGTTGAACGGCCAGTGGGCGTTCGCGCTGTGGGACAGCAGGCGCCGGAAATGCTTTATCGCACGGGACCGTGTGGGTATTCGGCCGCTGTATTATACGACCCATGATGGCACGTTTCTGTTCGCTTCTGAGATCAAGGCGCTTTTTACCATTCCAGAGGTCAAGCGGGAGCTCGATCCGGCAGGCCTTGACCAAGTGTTCACCTTCTGGACAACCTTGCCGGGACAGACCATTTTTAATGGAATCAGCGAGTTGCCTCCGGCCCATTACATGACCGTAACGGACAACGGCATTGCGGTTGAAAAATACTGGGATATTCCGCTGTATGAAAAGGATGCCTGGGAAACCGCTTCGCCGGAAGTTCTGGCTGAAAAGACGAGGGATCTTCTATGTGATGCGGTGAGAATACGGCTTCGCGCAGACGTGCCGGTCGCGACCTACCTGAGCGGCGGCCTTGACTCCTCAGGGATCACCGCTATTGTCGCTAAAAAGTTTAATCCTGACGTTCAGACGTTCGGCATACGGTTCGAAGAGGAGGTTTTTGACGAAGGCCGGCACCAAAACGAAATGGTGCGGTTTCTCGGGGTTAAACACCACGAAGTCTACGCGACGAATAAGGCCATAGGAGAGTCTTTCGCGGAGGTTGTCCGGCATTGCGAAAAGCCGGTCCTGCGTACCGCGCCGGTACCGCTCTACCTTCTGGCGAAACTGGTACGGGAAAACGGCATCAAGGTGGTTTTGACCGGCGAAGGAGCGGACGAGTTCCAAGGAGGATATGATATCTTCAAAGAAGCACTTGTCCGTCAATTTTGGGCTCGAAAGCCGGATTCATCCTGGCGGGGCCACTTGACCGGGCGGCTCTATCCTGACATCTTTCGCGACGAGCGCACGCGGAAATCGGTCCAGTCGTTTTTCAGGCGGGGATTGGCAGGCGCGCAGGACCCTCTCTCCTCTCATATGCTCAGGTGGAACAATACGTCCCGGATAAAACTGTTTTTTACCCGGCCTTTTCAGGAGGAGATGAATGCGCATGATCCGATTGCCGATTGCCGCTCGCTCCTGCCTCCAGGATTCGCATCCTGGCATCCTTTGCACCGGGCGCAATATCTGGAGATCTCGATTTTCCTGAGCAATTATCTGCTCTCGTCGCAGGGGGACCGGATGGGCATGGCGCATTCGGTGGAGGTCAGGATGCCATACCTTGATCACCGCCTGAACGATTTCCTCGGACGGGTGCCGCCCTGGTGGAAGATCTGCGGATTACATGAGAAACATGTCCTGAAAAAAGCGCTTGCCCCGTTTTTGCCTGAATCAATAACCGCGCGGGTCAAACATCCGTACCGCGCCCCGATTCACCGGAGCCTTCTTTCCATTCTCGCCACCGATGCCGGCGACGCTTATTTATCCGAAGACGCGCTTGCCTCAGCCGGTTTATTTGATACTGGCCGGGTCCGCGCCCTGGTGCGGAAATTGTCTGAGAAGCAGGCAGGCAGTGAAACAGATACCATGGCTCTTGCTGGCATCCTGTCTGCGCAGATGATTGCCAGGGACTTTATTCCGGCACCCTGGCAGGTTGAAGTTTCCGATAGACCGCCGGATATAGTAATCGACAAACGGACAAAACAAGGACCTTGAAAAGCTCTGAATATCATCTCTGCATTTCCGCTGCAATCGTGGAGGGATTATGCTGCATAAATGGATGACCATTGATCTTGAAAAAGAGACCGAGCGTATTTGTTCAAAACTCAAAGAGTATCTGGTTTCCTTTAAACGGCGCGGCTATGTTCTTGGCGTCAGCGGTGGCATTGACAGCAGCGTCACCCTTGGTCTGTGTGCCAGGGCCCTTGGGCCGGAAAAGGTGATCGCTTTGCAGATGCCTGAGCGTCATTCAGCGGATGAAACCCTTGCGCTTAGCGCGCTGGTCGCAGACGCTTTCAATGTCCGCAAGGAGCACGAGGACATATCCGGCATCCTTGAGGCCATTGGATTCTACCGTCGATACGACAATGCGGTGAAGGTGGTCATACCGGAATACGATCCTGGATGGAAATCGAAAATTGTGCTCCATACCGGATTGCAGGGTTCATTTGTGTCGGTATTCCACATCGTTGCTCAATCACCGGATGGCAAAAAGGTTGATAAACGTCTTCCGCTGAATTCTTATCTTGAAATCGTCGCCTCTACTAATTTCAAGCAGCGCACGCGAAAAATGCTGGAATATTACTATGCAGACCGTTTCAATTATGCGGTAGCCGGAACCCCGAATCGTTTAGAATACGATCAGGGTTTTTTCGTCAAACTGGGGGATGGTGCGGCTGACATCAAACCGATAGCGCATCTTTATAAAACGCAAGTGTATGAACTTGCGGAATATCTTGGAGTTCCGGAAGATATACGAAAACGCCCTCCCACAACCGATACGTATTCATTACCTCAGGGCCAGGACGAGTTTTATTTCGCGCTGCCGTATGATAAAATGGACCTTTGCCTGTATGGTAAGAACACCGGAAAAAGCCCGGGTGAGGTTGCAAAGGAGATTGGGTTGGCTCCTGAACAGGTTGCTCTTGTCTATAAGGATATTGATACAAAGAGGTCAACGACACGGTATCTGCATGAGCCGCCGGTGTTGATTGAAAAAAAATAGATTTTACTGAAAGGTATAATTACATAGGGACCGGAAGCATTTTGTTTCCGGTCTTTTTTTGTCATAACAAACCGGCTTTTTAGGCCGCCTTGTTTTTCGCTTCCGCTGCAGGCTCCTTTGCCGCGCTGTTTTTGATCCTTGTCCTGCGGCTGCGGGCTATTGCTTCAATATCCGCGATAATGGTTCGCACATCAGCGCCGAGGCTGGTAAATACCGGGTCGTTGCCGGATAGTTAAATGGATTGGGTAATTTTCGTGTGTTTCGTGTTTTTCGTGGTTAATGGTTTTCTCGCCATGGCGGACAAAGAAATGAACCACGAAAGACACAAACGGTGGTACGTGGGGGCAAATCCTGATGAGCCCCGGCGGGGTGGCATGAGTCCGGAAATCTGAACCCTGGTTGATTTCATCAACAGGCCATGGTTTTTTATTCTCCATGCAGGTCCTTTCTTTTCAACCATACTTCATTGTATCTTTATATAGGTTATTTTTATGAAACTTTTATCTGAAATCCAATCCATTCTGCATTCTCATACCCGGGAATTGCAGGAGCGATACGGTCTTACGAACCTGGCTGTTTTCGGTTCTGTGGTCAGGGGTGAGGCTAACGACGACAGCGATGTGGACATTTTAACCGATTTTTGCAGACCAATCAGTTTGTTAACACTTGTCGAAGCTGAATATTATATCGGAGATTTGTTAGAGTCGAAGGTCGATCTTGTTCCCGCGCGCAGCGTCCGGCCGGAGCTAAAAAAGCGGATTTTTTCCGAGGCTGTGCCGGTATGAAAAGGGACATTCTGTTGTATCTTTCCGATATGATCGAAAACATCGGTGATACCGAAATTTTTATTTCCGCCCTTACCTACGACGAATTCATTCGTGATAAAAAGACAGTGAATGCCGTTATCCGTTCGATTGAAATCATCGGTGAAGCGGCAAAGCATATTCCACTGGAGATACGGTTGCACTGCCCCGATATCCCTTGGAAAAATATAGCCGGGATGCGCGACAAGTGCATTCATGATTATGCGGGCGTCGACCATGAGACAATATGGTATGTTGTCAAGGATGACCTTCCGAAGCTGCGTCCCCTGCTGCAGGCGCTACTTGATGATCTCCGCCGCTGACCATAGACAAGCGCAAGCGAAAAACATCGTTTATGGGTTGGTTTTTTCGCGTGTTTCGTGTTTTCCGTGCTTAATGGTTTTCTCGTCATGGCGGACAAAGAAATGAACCACGAAAGACACGAAATACACGAAAGGTTTTAACGAGACTGCATGGGGTCTGCAAATCGCGCGCCGGACATAGCAGCGTTTAGCCATCACCGCCCCTGCAATGGTCCCAAGCACATTCAACACCACGTCCGACATCTGCGAGCTTCGGGTCGGAATATATGCCTGTGCCAGTTCGAAAAGCAGGCTGATCGCAATGCCGGCAAGAACGGTTGCCAGCAGTTTGTGGCGTCTTGCAGAACCGCCCAAAGACCAAAGGAGCGCGGAAAAGAAAAAACCGAACGGAACAAAGCCGAACAGGTTTACTACGACGTCGGATGCATAATGCGCGGTAAATTTAAAGTCTTCCCACGGCATGCTGAGAATGCGTTTCTGCGGAATGGAAAACAGGGCAGGGATGGTGATGTTGCACATTTTTCCACTGCGATCGCGCGCTATGTCTCCGTTGCGCTCGTCAAAGGAGTAGGAAGCCAAGGAAGCTTCGGTATCCTGCATTGTCAGTGAACTCAGCCATTGATGATAGCGCTCCAGCACGTTCTCTTTGCTGAATACGGTGCCATGCAAGGATAAGGAATACAGTTCGCCTCTCCAGGGATTGGTTGCGCTGGCGGAATTCCCGAGTATCAGCCGGCCGAGCGATCCGTTGCTGTCACAGAGATCAAACCTGCGCGTAGAGCTTGCGTGAATGCCGTTTATATACAGATCGGTCCCCTGATTGCGGCTTGAGGTGATGGTGACGAAACAGGGTTTTTCCGGACTCGCAAATTTGCCGATGTGCAGTCTGCTGTTTTTAAGGTATTTGGCAGGCGATTTCATGACCATGAGCGAGCTGTCCCACTGGCACAGGGCCGCATGGCTTTGGCCGCGGTTGTCCCACAAGTTGAAAATCACTGCAAGATGTTTTCTGCGCTGCATGGGCGGCTTTAGAGCCAGTTCGATGGAGAGCGATTCGGGAGACCGTGCCAGGCAAGGTTTACCGGCAAAGGCTATGCCCATTTTGCCGAAACGTATGCCGTTTTGATCGGCGATCCAGGATGCGGTGTTACGAAACCTGAACCCCTCGGGTCTGAGCCCTGCGGCGAACATGATCGCACAACACAGTACGGTGCAAGAGGAAAAAATCACGCTCTGTCGGTTCATGCGCCGGTAAAATACAACATATGCAAACACCGGTGTAGTCTCCGCATATATGCTCATGGAATATCGTATTCGAATGTCCCTTTTTGCACCATGCCTTGATGCAACTTCAGCTTCTCCCCGGCTGCTTTTTTCCCATTCGTGTCCTGGAAGCGGGCTATAGCTTTCATATTCGGAGAGGCCCCCGCGTGCCGATAGTATCGAATTTAACGGCAGGAAATAGTATTTTCTTCCCATATCGCCGCATTTTTGATTGTTTGGCCTGTCGTGTACATTACACTAGACTGATACGCGCTATGGGTATGCTTAATCCGTTTGAGAAAAAAAGATTGTCAATTTTTATAATTGCAGCGGTGTTTTTCATAGCCGTTTTTCATGGGACCGTCATTCTCCTTGTACGGTTCGCTTTTTCAAGCGATGCTTTTTCCTATATCCCGCTGGTCCCCATGGTCTCCCTTTTCTTTTTGTTCAAGGATAGAAAGGCGATCTTTGAAAAAACAGAATATTCGTTTTTCTTTGGTACCGGGATCACCTCATGCGGCATGCTGCTCCATGTCATATCCTTGGTCTGGGGAGGTTCTATTTCCAGGGAAAATGGACTTACGCTGGATACCATTTCGCTGCTTGTCTCGCTGTGGGGGATATTTGTCCTCTGCTTCGGCATTGGGTCATTCAGGAAAGCGCTCTTCCCATTGCTGTTTTTGGTGTTTATCATTCCGCTACCCAAGCTGGTCGAGCGACTGATCGTTGAAATGTTCCGTGCCGGTTCCGCCGAAATGGTCGCTTTTTACTTTACTATTATCGGGGTTCCTTTTTTTAGGGAAGGCGATACGTTTCAACTCGAGCATTTGAGGTTTTGTGTCGCGAGCCAGTGCAGCGGGATAAATTCCGGGCTTTCGCTGTTTATTGTGAGTGTCATCGCGGCAAAGGTTTTTTTAAAAAACACATGGGTTCGGGTACTGTTTATTCTGTCTGTTGTCCCTATCGGGTGGTCGAAAAACGGTTTGCGTATAGCCACTCTGACGCTTTTAGGCAGTTACGTGAATCCGGATTTTTTATCTGGTCCGTTGCATAGGCAGGGGGGCAGGCCGTTTTTTATTGTAGCCTTGTTGTTTCTGGGAGGGTCACTGTTTTTATGCAGGGTTATTGAGAAACAGATATGGAAAAAAATATCGGTTTCTGATACTTCGATGAGTGCCGAGGATGCCAAGCAATAAACACGAGAGTACAGATCTGGATAGGGTAGATGGCAGGAAAGTCCATTTTATATGGAACATGTAAGGTTTTCCGACACAAATTTTATTTTTTTACATCTTTTGGCTGAAATTAATTAAAAATGGGGATTTTATCCTATTTTTATTGGCACGGATATTGCAATATAAACATGTGCAATATAATATGCATTTTAAAAAATGAGAGGTTTTTTTATGAAAAAGGTGATGGTGATGATGGCAGGAGCAGTGATTTTCGCGGCAGGGGTTTTTGCGGATGATATTACCATTTATGATGGTAACTCCGATAATGGTTCATATTCAGGCGGTGGGTGGTACAATAACGGTTGGAAATATGACACGCGAGGCGTTAAAGAAGATCATGAGGTTGAACCCAATTGCATAGGTTCTCAGGTATGGGATCTTGAAGCGTTCACTCTTGATCAGAATAATAACCTTGGAATGGTGGGCGGGTATAATTTTAATAACGGCGTGGAAAATGTGAGAGGGGGAGACATTTTTATCGCGGTTGATAATGCCCCGGTGTATGGTAAATCAAACCGTGGAAGCGGCAGTGGAAACAGCATAGTAAATAATGCTTTTAATTATGACTATGCAATTGATCTTGTTTTTAATGAGGATGGTACAGGAGGTACCTATTACGTTTATGAATTGACAGAGGCTTCCACCGTCACCGTATATTATGGCCAGAATGATGAATCCAATCCATGGCAGTACAATAGCGGCGGTACGCTAAAAGAATCGGGTACCTTTGCCTACGCCACCAACCTTTCTGATTCAGACGTAGGCTTTGTCGGGGGATCCCATTACCAGATTTCAGGCATTGACCTTTCATTTATCGGCGGCGATAAGGAGTTCTGGGCTCATTACACAATGGAATGCGGAAACGACAACCTCATGGGCAGGGGTACGACTCATGCGGTTCCCGAGCCGGGCTCGCTTTTACTCTTCGGCACTGGTCTGCTCGGTCTTATCGGTATTTCGGTCATCAGAAGGAAAAAGAGAGACTAGCTTCGGTACATAATAAATCTGAACAAAAGGCCGCTCCTTTAAGAAAAGGAGTGGCCTTTTGTTTTTTTAACTGATGGAAGAATAGTATTTTATTACCTGCCCTGGTTCCCTGTCATTTACTTTAGGTACCATATCCATGTCAATTACCCTTTTTATAATCACGTACGGGGTCCTTACAGCAGGGTTATGTTTTGCCGTATTTTTTAAGCACAAGAAGAGGCGTTCGCTATTCATTCCCGTCGTTCTTATTGCCGTAATGGCGATCGTACATGGGTTTGCCGGGAAGGCGCTTCTCCGTTTTCCGATAGGTGATGCCGGTATCGAGGTAATTAAAATTTATTATCTCTCCGCGCTGCTCATGCTGTTCGGAATGCTCGAGTCGATCCGCATTTTCTTCAGGCCTATCGCGACGAAAACCGTATTTTTAACCGATAGTGTTGAAAAGAAATCCCTGTTTTTTTCGCTGTTCCCCTGGCGTGTTTTGGTTGTTGTTTCGGCAGTCATTATTGTTTTTCTTCCCGACCCTAAACCGGTTTTATTGCCGGATTTGACGGCTGGATATGTGCTCAGCCGATTCCACATGATTGTGCTGTATCTGCGGCTTATCCTATGCCTGGGGATACTGTTTTCCATTGAAAACATCTACCGCTACGCGCAACCGAGGCATCGGCGGATGGCGAGAATCAGCTTTATCGCTTTTGCGCTGTGTGCGATTTTTGATGGGGTGTTCACCATCCGTTTGCTGCTTTTTTCGTATCTTGATCCGCACTACCTGCAGGCCTCGATAATACTCTATGGCGTATGTATTACCACCGGCCTGTTCGGGTTTTTGCACTACCGGATCATGGATCAGAAAGTGGTGATCTCACGGGCAGGGATCTACTCTTCAATGACGCTCATTCTGGCCGGAATGCTATTGCTTCTTCTCGGCGCAACCGCGGCATTCGTGCAAAGAGCGGGAATGCGCTTCAGCTATTTCGAGGAATTTCTCGTTGTTTTTTCAATACTGTCTTTTCTTATCATCGGGGCAAGTTCCAAATGGGTTCGATTGCGAATCGCCGGTTTTATCAACCGTCATTTTTATCGAAGCAAGTATGATTACCGCGATCAGTTTTTCAGGTTGCACCATACCTACATGGCAGGCAGCCAGTTGAGTGATTCCATTAATCTGTTGCTTGAAAATCTGACCTATACGTTGGGAATAGGCGAGACCTTCGTTTTCCTGCGACATGCGGTAAGCGGCCATTTCTGCCTGCACCACGATCCAGATCAGGCGGATCAGGATCAAACGGTAATAAAAGCCGATAGCCCGTTGGTATCTGTTTTCCACGACGGCGATTCCCCGTGTTTTTTTCCGGACAATTCCTATGATCGCAGGGAGATGGCCAAAAACGAGCCTTTAATCGGCAAAATGGGATTGAACGCGGTTTTTCCCATAAAAAACAACAATGAACTCGTAGGACTGTTATCCATAAAGAAACCCTCCAATAAAAACCTTGATAAAGAAGACCAGGAAATCATAAAGGTATTCGCCGTTTCGATAGGAAATGTGTACACGGCCTATCAGATGCTTCAGGAACGATCGGAACTCAAACAGTTTGAGTCTCTCCATCACATTACCTCATTCATCATCCACGATATTAAAAATCAGGTTGCCACGTTGACACTGCTTTCGAAGAATGCCCGGACCAATATGGCAAACCCTGAGTTTCAACAGAGTCTTTTGCGGTCGATTCAGGGGTGCGCCGCGAATCTGCAGGCATTGGTTGATAAATTATCAATGCCGGTCAATCGCGCCGTTTCCGAGGTCCAAAAGGAGGATATCAACAACATCGTCCAATCATCATTAGAGTCAACGGGAGCGCGTTCTCTTCCTTTACTGCGGATCGAAACGTTTTTCAACGCCACCGGCACCGTACCGATCGACCGCAGATCGTTATTGTACGTACTGGACAATTTGATAAAAAATGCGATAGAGGCGATGAATGAGAATGGGACGCTCACCATAGAAACCGGCGATTGCGAGCACCTCTCTACAGCAACGCGGGAGGAAGTAGGCCTGAGCGAGCGCCAGTTGGGGGGGAAGCATGTTTTTGTGCTGGTTCGCGATACCGGTACGGGAATGGACAGCGAGTTCATGCAGCAGAACCTCTTTCACCCTTTCAGCAGTACCAAAGATAAAGGGATCGGTATCGGGCTGTACCAGAGCAAGACCCTGGTTGAACGGATGGGCGGTTATTTGCTCTGCGTTTCCAGACTTGGCGTTGGAACGACCTTCTGTTGTATATTATAACAGCGGAAAGGCGCAATGAATTTTTATTCAGATGAGGCAACTACGAGAACAGGGTAGTTACCGGAACAGACCGATCCTGAACAATACCAACGATCGGTAACGCCTGCTCACCAGCGAAATCGCAGCCAAATGAATACCGTGCTCATCGTCGAAGACAATGCCGCCCTTCGTGAACAGATGAAGTGGGCGTTACAGGGCGAATACAGCGTTTTAGAGGCGGATTCGTCAGCGAGCTGCGCGATGGCCGTTGAAAAACATAATCCTGACCTTGTCTGCCTGGACATGGGCCTCGATAATATCCCGGATAAAGGTCTTGTGGTTATCGATGCGGTCCTGACGCTGAATCGCCGGGCCAAAATCATTGTTATTACCGCGAACACTTCCGAAACGCTTGGCGCCGAAGCCATCCGCAGGGGCGCGTTCGACTACCTTAAAAAGCCGGTTGATATCGACCACCTTAAGGTCATTCTTTCGCGCGCCGTTCGCCTCTTGTCGTTTCAGGCCGAGCCGCTGGAAAATGGAAACAGACCGGGGATCGAAAGCGCACCGTCGCAATATATTATCGGCCAAAGCGAAAGCATGCGGCATATTTTTGAACTGGTGCGGAAACTGGGCATGACCGACGTCAATGTGCTCATTACCGGGGAGAGCGGGACCGGTAAGGAGGTGTGCGCACGGGCCATACACCATAACAGTCCTCGGCGCGAGCAGCCTTTTGTTCCCATCAACTGCGGTGCGATCCCGGAAACGCTCCTGGAATCGGAACTGTTCGGTTATACGAAGGGCGCATTTACCGGAGCCGTCTCGGATAAAAAGGGACTCATCGAGTCCGCGGAAAACGGCACGCTTTTTCTCGATGAAATTGGCGATATGCCTAAGAATCTTCAGGTTAAATTGCTCAGGTTCATAGAGGACCAGAAGTACCAGCCGCTCGGGAGTATGGCATTGCTTTCAAGCAATGTACGGATCATCGCGGCAACGCATAGCGCACATGCGAAAGACGCTGAAAAGGGCGTTTTGCGTTCGGACCTCTATTACCGGTTAAGCGAGTTTGAAATCCATCTGCCGCCGTTGCGGGAACGGGGGGAAGATGTTCTGCTGCTTGCCGGAGCGATTATCGAACGCAATCGCGAAAAGTTCAACCTCCCCCGTCTTGCACTCAGTTCCCGTGCGAAAAAAGCACTGCAGACCTATGCATGGCCGGGCAATGTCAGGGAACTGGAAAATAAATTGAGCAGGGCCGCAATAGTATGCGTAAACCAGACGATAGAGGAGGAAGATCTGCAGCTTTCCTCGGGGGCCGACATGCGCATGGGGTTGAAAGATGCACGGGAACAATTCGAAAAGGAGTATCTGCAGAAAGCGCTTCAAAAGTCACATTTCGTGATTTCCACCGCTGCGGAGCTTTTGGGGATCAGCCGTCCGACATTGTACGATATGATCAAAAAGCATGGAATATCGGTCAAGGAACCTTCCGCGTAAAAGACATAGTCAGGTTAATAATATTTGGAATATTTATAATAATTCAACTTGCTGTCAATGGCTGCATGATTTAATACGAGGCCGATGAGCTGCGTTTGAAGGGCCGAATATTCCTTGATTTTCTTTTTAAGGTCATAGACGTTCGTTTTACCGGCCTTTATAACGATCAGATATTGTGAAAAACAGTTGCTGATCGATACGCCATCAGCGGATACACCAACAGGCGGGGAGTCGCACAGCAAGAATTCAAATTTTTGGGAAAGCATGCTTTTAAGCCGGCTGAACCGTTCCGATGAAATAAGTTCTGCAGCATTGACGGCGTAGCGACCACTCGGGATAACGAACAGATTGGGGATCTCGGTAGATCGTATAATCGGTGTTACGAATTCATCGGTTATTGGGAGGTCTGAGGCAAGGAATTCCGAAAGGCCCGGATTTTTTTCCATTTTAAAAAACTGGTGAATGGTCCCTAACCGCAGATCGCCGTCGATGATGATCGTTTTCCGGTTCTGCTGAGCTAAAGCAATGCCGATATTCGAACATATGGTCGATTTGCCGGCACCGGCGTCAAGGCTGGTAACGATCAGGCTTTTATCAGGAGAATCCTGAAGCAGGTGGAGAATTTTTGTACGCAGGGATCTGAAAAGCTCCTTGATGTACTCCTGGTCGCCCTTAAATTCGTTTATTATGAGTTTGCTCTCGAAATCTGAGGGTTTCCTGCCCTTTGTACCCTTTGGGTTCCATTGTTTTGATTTCGATGCGATCGGGGGTATGCTTTCCAGAACCATGTAGGGCAATCTGGCACGCAACTCTTGTTCGGTACGCACTGTTCTGGTAAGAAAGTCAGCGGCAATCACCGGTCCGAATATGGTTCCCAGGCATATCGCCAGGCAGATGCCGAGGAGCTTTTTAGGGTCAGGCGGCGGAGGGATCGGCGCGACGGCATAATCCATTACATAAACATCCGAAACTTCGACCACGTCCGAAACCTTTGATTGATTGTATTTATCTAGGATCCGGGCGTAGATGTCAGCATGTACCTGCTGCTGGCGCGTGAGTTTGGCGAGCCGGAGCTCTTTTGCCGGAAGGACGCGCATTTTGCCCGACAATGCTGAAATGCCGGCCTTGCGTTCCGTTTGCGCGGTTTCGGTGGAGCGAATGTAGTTGAAAATTTCCAGAATGGTCTTTGACACGATGGCGTTTATTGCGCTGAGATTCTCCACGAGTTTCGGGTGATTGGCGTCATAAGAGTTTTGAAGGCCTCTCCGCTCCTCAAGGAGCCGCGTGATTTCGGCATCGAGTACCGGAGCGGTAGTGTTGCCGCGTGCATTGAGAAAAAGCAACACTTCGCGCGTGGTTGAAAAGACATCTTTTTTCGATGACTTGACCAGTTTTTGCTGCAGTTCGCGCGCGGTTGCCAGGTCGCTTGCGGTCGTGGAAGAACCGCGTTCCAGCTCGGAAAGATCATTCACCGTTTGCTGTGTCGTCAGGGCGAGGCCTACCGTCGGATTGGCGCTCTGGAACGCCCGCAACTGGCTTTCGGAAAGCTCCAGCTCGGCTTTTGCCTTGGCGAGCTGTTTTTCAAGGATCGCCATCACGCTCCGGTTGCGTGCCTGGCGAAGGCTGAGGTTTTTTTCGACGTATTGGTCGGCGATGGTGTTGGCAATGGTGGTGATTGACGCGTAATCCTTTCCCTTGACCGAAATAGAAAATGAGGGATTGCGTTCCCTGACGTTCGGCGTACCAATAGACAAATTGTTGTATAACATTTCTACTGCCGTTCGCGTATCGATTATTGAAAAGGAAAAATCTTGAGGGTCAGTCAAAAATGCGCGGTTGAATCCGAGAAAAACCCCGGGAAGCGTTAAGGAATTCAGATCGGCGAGTTTCCCGCGGGTGATAGGTTCTTTCCCAAACAGGTTTTTTTTGCGAAGTACCGTATAGATTTCATTGTTGCTTTTGTCAATAATAAAAGCATATTTTCCGGGTTGTGCCGCGGAATCGACAAACACCGAATCAAACACGGCGCTCCGTACCGTACCGGCGACTCGAAGCCGCAGCGAAAGCGTGTTGACGGTATTCTGAAGGAAGTTCCTGCTGCTGATGAGTTGCGTTTGAGAGGTGATTTCAGGTGTCTGCTGCATCCGTTCTTCGACGTCAATCATCCCCGCGATCGGTTCCATGCCGATAAGCGCGGTTGCCGAAAGTTCGGGGGTGGCGTCGGAAAGTTTGAGAAAGACAATAAAAGCCCCGCCAAGGGCGAGCGGGGTGGCTGTGAGCATCCACCACTTCCAGCGCCAAAGCAGGGACGCATAGTGCCGGACATAGTGGCCGAAATCGATTTCTTTGATGCCAGTCTGTTGCTGAGGTGCTGGGGGCATGCTTTTATCTCGATGTATAGTATTGGTAGGTAGCATAAACCGATGCGGCGGTCAGCACAATGGTGAAAAAAGGCAGCACATTGGTCTGAATGCTCTCCATCAGTTGCCTTCGCGGCATCGGGGTGACGCAGAGTTGGTCGCCGGATTTAAAGCCAATGGAATAGAGGGATGCGCCTGATTGGAAATACGGCAGGATATTTTTGGTCACCCGCCCGGAATCGCGCACCCACCGTATTTTTTTTATTCCGTCATCACGATGGGTACCTCCGGCTTTTTGAACGGCATTCCAGAGGCTTTCGCGCGGATCGATCCAGTAGAGACCGGGCTGCAAAAATCCGCCTAAAAGACTTATGCGATAGACTGGCCGGACAATAACGCTCAATCGCGGAAGGTAGGCCGCATATTTTTCGATGAGCAGTTCTTCAATCTGCTTGGGCGCCGTTTCGACGACGTTGATATACCCGACGATAGGCAGGTCGGCATAGCCATGACTGTCTATCGCATATACGCCGCTTGGAAATCCCGCTGAATCCGGGTAGGCAATGATCCGTATCCCGTCGCCTGCCTGGAACCGCAATGCCGCGTCTGGAAGGGCGGCGGAAGGAACAGCGTCAAGGCTTTTCGGCGCAACCGCTTGCGCGGGCTGGTGTTCGATATCCGGTGATTGCTGCGTTTGCGCATAATTTCCAGTAGAGAGTGACAATAGGGAAACGAATAAAAAAAACGCATTGCCATGTCTGGGAAGAAATCGGAAGCTTTTCATGGTAACCTTCATTCCTGATACAGGATGTCCGTCGGTTGCTCTTAATTGTATGGTACTGCCCCGGTCCTGTAAAGATAACGCTTACCGTATGCCGCTTTCCTCGATACGCTCAAGAGCAACAACCCGGTGAACAGCGTGGCGAGGAAACCGGTCAGGGAATAACCCTGATAGTATTTGCAAAGACCTGCTTCATATAGGGACCGTCACAGCTATCATTTTATTGCCATTAGCATGTATAGTCACGGGAGGATCGTTTCGATGCCGGCGTGATTGGAAAATACATTTTGCCAAACGATCGCTTCGCTGGTGCTCACTCTTTTTCCATCTCAATTTGGATACGGCTTTCCTCACCCGCGGTAATCTGGATATTTTGAATATAGGGCTGAAATCCTTTTCGCTGTAATCGAAGAGAATGCGTCCCTTCGGATAATGACACGAGATTTGGCGTTGGCGCCTGCCCCCGATAGGAACCGTCGATATACAGGTCAGCCCAGGGGAAGCAATACACATGGAGAAAACCATTCCCGGCGGACATGGGTTTTAAGGTAATAGCAAGCTTCACCGTGGAGTCCGTCTCAATTATCACGGCTTGCCTGAACGATTGATGTCCGTCAGCGATCGCGCTGACGACATGAGGGCCGGTCGCCAGCGGCTTGCCGCTGTAAAGCTCCTGGCGGGGTACGCCGATTTCATCGATAAATACGTATGAGGATGCAGGATCGACGGTAACGACGAGGGTGCCGGAAGGGGAGCTCTCTTTCCGCTTTGTCGTATACGGTTGTCGCTGGATAGCGCTCGTGGTGCCGCTGAACATTTTTCGGGCTTTCCTGGTTTTTTGGACTGGCGCTCGATTCTGATCCGGCGTTTTTCGCTTCGCCGGCTTTTGGACCATGGCGTGAGGTGCACTGGCAGGTGATGCCGATTGTGTTGGCGCCGGTGTGATGACATCGGGTGAGGAACGCTGCTCGGATTGCATGGAGGGCGTTGGTTGGGGAGCCTTTGTTGATGCCGCTACCCTTTGAATAACCGAGACGGTAAAGGTGATTCCTGTCAATAATAACATAAGAACGAGCAATCCGATAAACGCGGTAATTATCCGTTTGGGAGAAAGTACTTTCGGTAAAAAAGAAAATGCATTGGAAAAAAAGGCGTCTCTGGTTCTGTTCGATTCCTCTTGTACGGCAAGTTTGGGTTGTGTCTGCCATGGAAAGAGCGTGATGGGTTGGTCTTTTTTTGATGGATCAAAGACGATCCGTTTCGCCGCTTCAAAATGGACCTGGGATTTCGCACTGTTTCCCGCAGCCTTGAATTCATTTCCCTTTCTGACATGATACCCTATCACGTTCTTTTCGATACCGCTGGCATAGGCGGCAGTATCAGCGAAGAATTGGCGGATTTCCTGTTCGCCGTCTCGTACGCCCATGTCAAAGATCAGCTCCTGCAATTCTCTTTGCAAGGGTTCAAGCGAGGAGAGCCTTTGACGGGGTTCTTTTATTAAACTGGCATCGATATGGGCCGAAAGCTCGTCTGGAAGGGTGGGAAGGAAGGTGGTAATCGGCGCAAGCGCCGAACGTTCTATGGACAGAACGGTTGCCATGGCCGTTTGACCGTTAAATGGATGTTTTCCTGAAAGAATCCGATAGAGAAGTACCCCGACAGACCAGATGTCTTTCCGGAGATCCAGGTCTGAAATCAAACCGGTTGAGTCTTCACTGACAATGACCGGAATAGTATCAATGGTCGCATCGCTGCTCATGACCTGTTCATGGATATGAATGGCTTGCTCGGGAGGGATATAGGCCGGGGTGATGAGCATTTTTTTCGACGGGGTACGGGTATGCGCGTGCGCCGAAGCGTTGGCGATGCCAAAATCCGTTACCACCACTCTGCCGGTTTTGGAAACAAGAATATTGTTCGGTTTCAGATCGCAGTGGGCGATGTTTCTGGAGTGGGCGAAACAGAGTCCCTTAAGCGCCAAATGCATTATGATGAGAGCTGTTTCCTTGGGAAATGGATTCCATGTCAAGAGCTGCGCCAGCGTATAGCCATCGATATATTCCATGGCGATATAAAAGGAGCCGTTGTCCTCACCGAAATCATGAATTCTGATGATATTGGCGTGGTCGAGCGAAGCGGCGATTCTGGCCTCGTTTTCAAATGTTTTCACAAGCGTTGAATCGTTTTGGTGGACGATTGCCATCTTTTTTATCGCGACTTTTCTCCCCAGAGAACGCTGCATCGCGGAATACACATCTCCCATCCCGCCTGATCCGATGCGTTCAAAGTTGCTGTAATCGTTGAGTGAAAAAGCCATTGTTTCGCCTTATGGTGGTGCCACGCGGATGCGGTCAGGAAGGAAATGCACTATACATCATGCTGTTCCGCGCTCTCAAGCCTTTTGCCCTCTCTCTACGATGGCTATAGGTATACGGCTTGGCGGGGGTCCGTTCCTCAATACGCTCCTTTTACCGTCAGAAGCGCTACCGGCGTTTTAAAAAGCAGTTTCAGATCCATAAAGAGGTTCCAGGTGCGAATATAGTGGATATCCATTCTGACCATTGAATCGAACGCCGTGATGCTGCGGCCATACACCTGCCAGAATCCGGTGATGCCCGGCTTTATATGAACAAACCTGCGTTTATGCCATGCGTCGTATTCCTCGGTTTCATAGGGAATTGCCGGCCGTGGACCGACCAGTGACATGGTCCCGGCCAAAACGTTGAAGAACTGCGGCAGTTCATCAAGGCTGGTTTTTCTGATGAGTCTGCCGAAAGGCGTGACACGGGGATCATTCACTATTTTGAAGACCTTGGTGTCCGCATTCGCTGATCCCTGGTTCTTGATATAGTCTTGCATAAACTTTTTATGAAGCGAAGGGTCATTGTTGACGAGCATGGACCTGAATTTCAGCATATAGAAAATCTTTCCGTTATAGCCGACCCGTTTTTGAGCAAAAAAGACCGGTCCTTTGGATGTACATTTGATAAGAATCGGAATCAACAGGAAAAAGGGAAGGAAAATGATGCAACCGGCGATGCTTCCCGTAATATCGATGGCCCTCTTTACGGCCTTTGCAAAGAGCGTTGGAGTGGAAGGATGGGTCGTGTCTGGTAGCGCATCAAGCGCGTCGATTGAATCAGGGGTACCCTCTTTTCCCAGGTCTTCAGGGTAGAGAAAGGTATTAATGTAAGCATGATTGGGAATATCATGACCGAAAATTTTTTTAAGCCCGTCTTTGACCTTTCTGAGGATCAGCTGGCGGTTCTGGGTGGACATGTCGGTATAGATGATACCGACGGTCTTGTTTTCCCGATACCATCCTTTGATATCAGTCTCCCGCGTCATGTTTTCGAGCGTCTCCCTGAACCGTTCGAGCGTTTTCCGGTCAATCGAATTGATGATGGCTTCATTGATCGTGACCAGAACGAGCAGAAACGGTTTCTGGGACCGCTCGGTCCGCCTGATCTCAAAGTTCAGCATGTTCCGGAAATAGGATTGGATGTAGAGCCCCCACTCCTCGTCAGTCAGTGCGTCAACAATTTTAATTGAAACAATGCCATTCTGTCTGCCGGCGCGCGTTTTTTTAAACATGCGTACTCCTTTTGCTGCTTGGCAATATAAAAAGATGCCCCGCCGAAACCCGGGTTTTGCACATCAGCTTTACTGGAACTCCGAATAAAAATCCGGATAAAGCAAACAGGAATGTGGCGCGAAGCCCCTTACACAGTTCTCATCCCAGGAGTTGCACGGTTTTATTACGCAGCCGGTGCACAACTCCCTCCCCCATCTTGCATCCATGCCACATTTTTAACGAGGATCAAAATAGCTGATTATTGAAAACAGAGTCAAGGGAAAAGATTAATTGCAGCAGAAGAGAAAATATCCATAAGTATGCAAAGACGCGCAACCATACTAACTTGTTGATATTAAATGAGATTGGTTTTCTTACATGTTTTTTCGCAATGACAGGCTTCTGCCGATTCTCTGCATCATCCATGGAACAGGGTAGCGTATTGAATCACGAGCTAGCCAGATTAAACCATTCCAGATGCAACTGGTTTCATGAAAACCATTCCCTCATTTATTTTCCTCCATCGTTACTATTTTTTCGCAATCTCTTTTCTTAATAGATAGAAGGCTGATGGTGATTACATGAGTGAGAATCAATATTCAATATACAAAATCCTGCGTATTCGGTTTCCGATACCTCTGAACCAAAAGTCATTCTATTTTGTTGCGTTTTTTCTGCTTTTTGGAATGCTTGCCGCATGTCTTCGTCCCTTTGGCATAAGACCGGTCAACAAAGTGGTCATTAAGCAGGAAAGGGCTGGTGCATACATACAGGAGCCGGGAATCATCTTTTCGGATCCATTCAGCGTACCCGAAGCGTTGGATTCATGCAGGATCGACCTGGTAATCACTCCTGATCCTCAGGAAAAAGACGGCATTCGTTCAATTGCCGTCATTGTTGACTCTGGATGGAATGAACGGTTGCTTATCGCACAGTGGAAATCCGCTCTTCTTTTCTGGAGAATGAGACATGACCGCCGTATTCCGGAATATGAGCTTATTTGTCAGAAAATATTCTTGCCGGGGAAAAGAACCGGGATCTCTGTTGTTCAAGCCGGAGAAAAATGTGCTGTCTATATCGATTCGATCCTGAAGCAAAGGATAGAGCAACCACTTTTTCAGCCGGCATATGGTGGACCATTGAGGATATGCATGGGCAATTCCCCGATCATGAACCGGAATTGGGAAGGGACTATTCATTCGCTGCGATTTCAGTGCGGCCCTGATGTCGTCAGGTTCACTCCGGATACGTCCGCCAACAGAACTACCTTACATGTCCGGTTCCATATGCCGAAGCGCATGCCTTTTGTAGCAACGCCTTTTCTGACCATGCCGGAGGAGTACCGGACTTCGCTTGGTTATGTTCTAGACCTCATTTTCAATGTGCTTGGTTTTATTCCATGGGGATTCGCGGTGGGACTTTTTTTCCTCATGATACGGCGGCGATCCGTTGCAGCGGCCATGGTAGGCGCCGTACTTAGCGGATTGCTCATAAGCCTCTGCATTGAAGGCATGCAGACCTTTCTTTATGGTCGCTCCTCTCAAATGACCGACCTGATCCTGAATACCCTCGGTTCGATGTCGGGAGCGCTGGTGGTCAGATGGGGTCGTGCTTTTTTTGCCCGCTTTATCCGCATCCCTGCCAGGTAACCGGTTGCACGGATGCATTGCATTTATGGGGAATACCGTTTTTTCTCGAAAAAATCCTTGTACACACGAAAATGCTCGGTTTCCTGGAAGCTCGTCTCGGATATTTTCCTGCTGTCAAAAGAAAAAATCGAGGCTCCATGCACGCTCAAAATGATGGGTGAATGCGTGGCAATGATGAATTGTGCATGGCCATCGTTGCCCATTTTCTGCAGAAGCGCCGCGAATTCGATCTGCCGTTTAGGTGAAAGCGCTGTCTCGGGTTCGTCGAGCAGGTAGAGTCCTTCAATGGCATACCGCGACTTGAAAAAGGCCATGATTGATTCACCATGGGATAACTCCATGAGCGACGTACCGCCGAAATAGTCAAGAAGTCCGGGATCATCCGAGGCCCAGAGTTCTATCATTCTGGTCATATGATCATACGTTTCAGCAGAGAAGAAGCATCCTGGCCTGGGACCGTTCGACCAGGTAACGGTCATAAAATTGAAGAGCGCCTCTTCATACCGGTTGTAGTGAGAACGCGACCAGCACTCTTCAGCCCAGATGTGGATACCGCACCTTTTCGATAGAGCCCGCAGCAACGTGGATTTGCCGCTTCCGTTTTCTCCGGCAAAAAAAGCGATGTTTGACCTGAATTCAATTCGTCCGCTATTCTGAAATACCGGAAGACTGAAGGGATATATTGCCCTGTCCGGAAACCGGTCTGCATGCAGGGTAAGGCTGGTAAGGTGCATGATACTGTACATGGAAAATAAATTGATTTCAAACGTTCAAGCGTTATAAAAATCCGTTCAGGCTCTGGAGAGGAGTGCTAGTGAATATCTATTTTCCGGGCATATGCTTCCGATTCTTTCGTATCGTGCTCAGATAACAGCCCAGCTTGAAAAGCATGGTTCTCTTGTCGTAACAGCGCCGCCCGGCACCGGAAAATCGACACAGATACCGCAGTTTTTTCTGCCCGACGGCACGCCCCAGCGGCGAATCATTGTTCTGGAGCCGCGAAGGATCGCGACACGCAGCCTTGCCTGCAGGGTCGCCAGGGAGCTCGGCGAACCGGTGGGAGCTACCGTGGGGTATCAGATACGGTTCGAGCGCAGGGTGTCGGACGCGACCAGGATTCTTTTCACCACGTACGGGACGTTTCTTCAGCTGCTCATGGACGGTCCCGAGGCGGCCGGCTGCGCACTGGTCCTGTTCGATGAGTTCCATGAACGTACGCTGGAGGCGGATGCAGCGCTTGCCTGGGTGCGGTATCTCAAAAGGACAATACGCGCAGATCTGCGCTGTGCCGTTCTCTCCGCGACCATTGAGGCACCGCCGCTCGGTGAGTTCCTCGGCAGATGCGGCATAATTACGGTGGAGGATCAGTCATATCCCGTTACGGTGCAGTACCAAGCTCCTTGGCCGGCGGAGCGCGTGGCTGATCAGGTCCTTCGCGCGTTTTCCTCGCTTGTTGCGTTGGGTCACCGCGGTTCGGTTCTGGTGTTTCTTCCGGGTGTTTTTGAAATTGAGCGCGCAGCTGAAAACCTGTTCGATGCGTGCAAGCGGCACCAGTATCGAATTCTTATGCTGCATGGAAGAATGGCTGCTGACAGGCAGCAGGAGGCATTGACAGCTCCTTCGCAGGAACAGTGCGTGATCCTTTCCACCAATGTCGCTGAGACGTCGCTGACCATTCCGGGTGTGAATGCTGTCATTGATTCCGGTTTTGCCCGAATGGCGGCATACGATCCGGTGCGTGACCGCAATACCCTGTATCTTTCGCGGATCAGCATGCAGAACGCCGAGCAGCGTGCAGGCAGGGCCGGAAGGCTCGGGCCCGGGACCTGTATCCGGCTCTGGAGCCATGACGATGAAACCGCCATGGCGTCAGCTATTATTCCTGAGATACTGAGGCTCGATCTGGCGAGGATTGTTCTTACTCTCGGCGCGTACGCAACAACGTTGATCAGCAAAGGAATAGCAGCTCAATTCGATCTCCGCTGGCTTACCGCGCCACCCCGCGAGCGCTGGGAAAAGGCGATCAGAGATCTCGAAACGTGTGAAGCGGTCCAGTGCAACGTTCCTCGCACAATGGACGGATTCCCAAAAGGAACTACCACGATTGTTCCGCTCACTCCCGGTGGTATGCGGTTGAGCTCCCTGCCCCTTGATCCCCGGATCGGGAAGGTTTTGCTCGAAACCCGGAAAGGCGCGGAACAGGAGATCGCCATAGCCATGGCGGCACTATGGGAGAGCGGCAACATCGTCACCGGGGAAAGCCATGACCTCTTTGCGCTTGCCTGCGATTTTCTCTCCGGTGCAACGGGCAGCGCATTCAGCGGGGAGGTGCCAGAGACGTTTGATCAGATCGCCCGGATACTTGGCAGGCAGCCCGAAAGAAAAAGAAAGAATGCTTCGGCTGTTCGCGACAATACAAGGGAGTCTGTCAGCAGAACTTGGATGCGCGTCTTTTCTCACCGGATTGCCGGACGAAGCGGCCAGGGGTTAGTGTATGATTGTGCCGACGGCAGAAGCGCGCGGCTTGCAGCACAAAAAACAGCCGGTAATTCTGAAAAAACGCCCCCCTGTATTCTGGCATTGTCGATTCATGAGCAGGCAGGCAGGGGGCAGGCAAAGCGCGCTGTGGTTCCGCTGTTTCTGCCGCTTGATACCGGATGGATCCTTGCCGATTTTCCTCACCGGTTCCGCACAGAAGTCGAATGCACATGGGATGATGGGAAGAAACGGGTCAATCTTGAACGGGTCATGCGGTTTGACGGGATCATATGCGGCCGCGAAGAGGTCAATAATCCAGCACCCTTTCGTGAAGAGATCGCTGCGTGCCTGGCGCGCCAGATGTGCAAAGGCGGTTGGGACTGGCAATCGCGCGAGCCCAAGGCGGTGCAGTGGCTGTTCAGGATGAAGCTCGTTGCCGCGCATTATCCCAAGGAAAAAATTCCTGCAATGAACGACGACGACTGGGAGCTTGTGTTTCATGATCTCTGCCTTGGGAAAAGGAGTCGTGACGACGTCATGAGCGCCTCGATGCTGCATGCGCTAAAAGCATATGTCGGCGGGCACCTGGCCGGTTTAATTGAAAGAAAGGCGCCGGACACGGTCATACTGCCTTCCGGAAAAAAAGGCCGTATCACCTATTGTGAAAACGCTCCGCCGGAACTCAGCGCCCGGCTTGGCGACCTGATCGGCCACCCTGCGCGCTTCACCCTTATGAACGGACGGGTACCGGGTGTATTTGTTATTCTCGCCCCGAATTTCCGGACCGTACAAAAGACTGCTGATCTCGGGGCTTTCTGGAAAACCGCATATCCCCGAATCAAACAGGAGCTGAAGCGAAGGTATCCGAAGCATCCGTGGCCATGAGTCGTCCTTCGAAATGTATTTTCCGTCCAATGCATACCTCCTCGATCATGGTCACAACGGCACGCGGTCTGGAAAAGCTGCTTTGTGCCGAAATACGGGCCATCAATCTGCCGGTCCTGTGGGCCGGAGCTTCAGGAGTCAAAACCAGTGGCACGTTGGTTGACTGCATGAAACTCAATTTGCATTTGCGTACCGGCCACCGTGTGCTTTTCCTTCTTGAATCGTTTCCCTGTTCAACCACCGATGATTTGTACGCTCGGGTTGCTGCCCTTCCCTGGGAGACGATCATTCCGGCAGACGGGTATGTGAGCGTTACGTCCAATGTGGTGACCGCCGCGGTACGTGATACCCGTTTCCCGAACCTGCGCTGCAAAGACGCGATCGTGGACCGTTTGTACCGCCGCAAAGGCAGGCGTCCTGACGCCGGTCCTCTCCGTAATCGCGCTGTTGTGCATCTGTTCTGGCGTGATGACCGGTGTGACCTCTATCTCGACACCTCGGGTGAGCCGCTGTCAAAACGGGGATACCGCAGGAACCCGCTTTGCGCGCCCATGCAGGAGACGCTCGCGGCGGCCGTCATCATGACAGCGGGGTGGAACGGCCGCGGGCATTTCATCAATCCAATGTGCGGAAGCGGCACGCTTGCCATTGAGGCGGCGCTCATTGCCACAAACCGCGCGCCAGGACTTGTGCGTCCGTCCTTTTCGTTCATGCATACCTTGCTTTTTAATAAAGAGCCGTGGGCGGCGCTTAAGAAGCAGGCGCGGTCCGTCGCTGTGCCGTTCAAGGAAAGGATTATTGCCACGGACAGGGAACCTGAGGCGGTCAACGCAACGCTTGCCAATGCCATGACCGCGGGTGTTGAACGGATCATCGAATCTTCAATAGGCGACTTTGCCGATACCACGGTTCCGGCGGGAGGCGGCGTGGTGATCCTCAATCCGGGATACGGTATCCGGCTTGATACCGAAAAAGAGCTGGCGGCAACCTACCGCAGGATCGGCGATTTTTTCAAGAAAAAGTGTCAGGGCTATACCGGCCATGTATTCACCGCTTCGACTGCTCTTGCCGGGAAAATAGGCCTCAAATCAAGCAGGAGAGTCAGTTTCCAGAGCGGTGATCTGCCATGCAGGCTGTATATCTACAAGATCCATGGGAGAAACGGCACCGGCACTGCCTAGGGGTGCCTCGGTATGCGGCGGATCAGGTATTCTTCCATTGAAAAACTCTTGTATCGGAATTTTTGATCATTTATACTATGAGGTATTTCAAGAGCGATACCGATGAAATGGCCATCATTGCCAGGAACGGAAACACCGATGAAAAAAACGATACTGTGTCTTGCCGGAATGCTTTTATTGACGGCGCCTGAGAGCGGTTGGGCCAATGATCTGAATGCAGGCGGCCAGAAAGCCGTAGTGCGGACCCTTTCGGCATACACGCTTGGGAAAACCGGTATCGTTACCGGAGGCGGGCTCAAGTACGCGACCGAATATGACTATGTCAGTGGTCAGGGGGGTGGTTCCCCCGTGACCGATGGTTCCGGCAACGCGGTTTCACGCGATGCCCCGCACCTGCTTTCCGGAAATGTATACGCCGGATACGGCCTGTTCAGCTGTCTTGACATGAGTATCGACCTTCCTCTCTATGCGGATATCACCGGCTGGGGCGACACGGCTAGCGGGATCGGCGATCTGGAGCTGGCGATCAAGGCAGCCTATCCCTTCCAGACACCGCATGCATTCCTTTCCCATGCCTATTATCTCAATGTCATCTTTCCAACGGGTGATAAAGACGTGGGTTTTTTCCCCCGCCACTCTTACTACATAAAGAACGATCCGAACAATTCCGGCCTTGAAGCATTCTCCGTTAATGCGGTCTATTTCAACCCGATAATTGCATGGACGTGCGATTTTACCCGCATCAAATACCCGGCGCCCGTGTACTTTCACGCAAACTTCGGCGGCGTGGTTGCGAAGGCGAAAAGCGGGAGCGCGGTAATGGCCGCACTGGCCCTTGAGGTGAAACCGCTTCCCTTTTTGACGCTGTTCACCGAACTCACCGGTGAATCGCGCGTGAAATACTATACCGATTTTTTCTCGATACGTTCCTTTAATAACGACCCGTTCCGTCTTACCCCCGGGGTACGCTTCGATTTTTCCAACGGATTGTATGCGATTGTATCAGGGGACTTCGGCTTTTCTGATGACAGTCTCAAGTACCGCGCCAACTGGGACCGCGGAGGATATCACTATTCGACGAAGGCAATCCCGCGCTGGGCAGGGCAGATATGTTTCGGGTGGACCGGCTGGATCAGGAAGCCGGACCGGGACAGGGACGGGATTATTGATAGTAAAGACAAGTGTCCCGGCCTCCCTGAAGACCGCGACGGCTGGGACGATGATGACGGCTGTCCTGATCCGGACAATGACGGTGATTTGATCCCTGACGAGCATGACCAGTGCCCGGACAAGCCCGCCCGATGCAGCGGGTGTCCCCAGCTTGATGCGGACAAGGACGGCGTTATGGACGACAAGGACGCTTGTCCGCAGGAGAAGGAAGACATGGACGGCTTTGAGGATGGGGACGGCTGCCCGGATCCTGACAATGACCAGGACGGCTTGAGAGACATTGATGACAAGTGTCCGAATCTCAGTGAAGATAAGGACGGTTTCGAAGACGTGGACGGTTGTCCGGAAAGCGATAATGACGACGACGGTATATTTGATGTGGCGGACAAATGCCCGAACGAAGCCGGAACGGTTGAGCACAACGGCTGTCCGGCGCCGAAAAGGACCGAAGAGCTCGGACGCACGCCACTGGTGTTGACCGGCGTCACGTTTGAAAGCGGCCGTGCCGTGCTCACCCAGCGCTCCTTTGCCGTGATGAACCGGGTCGCAGAGTCCTTGCGGGAATGGCCGCAGGTTACAATTGAAGTTCAGGGCCATACCGACAGCAGGGGGGACAACGCTATGAATCTGCAGTTGTCACAGGCGCGCGCAGAGGCGGTGCGGTTATACCTTATTCAGCAGGGAGTCGCGCCCGAACGTCTGACAGCGGTTGGCTATGGAGAGGATCGTCCGGTTGCGAGCAATAATACCGCGGCAGGCCGCCGGCAGAACAGGAGGGTGGAGCTGCAGAGGGTCTATTGAGAAAAATGAAGATTGATGATTGAAGATTGCAGAATTAAAATATTCGCATTTTCAATCTGCAATCTGCATTCTACAATTTGAAAGTGTTATTACACCATGCATCGGGATGCCTGCATAAGCACCACCTTGTCCTCTTTCCTTCGCAAAAACGCGTAGAGTTTTTCTATTTCCTCTTTTTTCAGCGTGGAGATGCTGAGTGTTTTTGTGCTGAGATAATAAATGACCGTGTGCATCTGCGCGGTTTCGTTCGGGTTGGCGTCTGGAACACCGCGCCATTCGATAAGAATGTATTCGCCCCCAGGACCTTTTGAGCTTTCCCGCAGTGAAATGACCTGCATTGTAATGCTCCGATGAAAATTGTTTTTCAAACCCGGCGTTGAAGCGGTTAATAAAATGACCTGTCACCGTATCCAATTATAATACAATTACCGCCCTATGGGAAGATCGTATTTTCCACCAGTATAGTCAATAGGCGATGCGGTGGTGTACCGCTTAGTTGCCGGGATTGGGTTGCCGTATGCTACGTGTGATGCATGGTGACATTACCAAACTTCAAGTCGATGCCATTGTGAATGCGGCCAATCCAACGCTGCTTGGCGGCGGCGGAGTGGACGGTGCGATTCACCGCGCAGCAGGGCCGGAGCTTTTGGATGAGTGCGCCGCACTTGGTGGATGCCGTACCGGCGAGGCGAAAATCACGAGGGGGTACTCCTTGCCGGCACGCTACATCATTCATACTGTTGGTCCGGTGTGGAGGGGAGGAACCGGCAATGAGCAGGAGCTGCTGCGCGGCTGCTACGTATCGTCACTTGAAATCGGCCGCAGAAACGGGGTACGGTCGATCGCGTTTCCCTGCATCAGTACTGGAGTATACGGGTATCCTCAGGAAAAGGCAGCCAGGACGGCCATTAGAGCGGTACGGGAGTTTCTGGAAATGTCCGGCTATGCAATGGAAGTCGTTTTCTGCTGTTTCTCTCAAAACGATGCTATCCTCTATCGGCAGCTGCTCGGCCGGCGGATGGAACGGCCGGATCTGACAGCAGGTAAAAAATGATGCATGACTCCGGGATGGGGCGACAGAAAAAGAGGAAAAGGATTATTCGATTTCCCGGGCGATTTTTTTCAGCCGGTAATAACTCCGTAATACCTTCCGATAGTATGCTATGGGCAGGGGTTCCCTGTTTGTCAGCGTCTGACGCACCGTACCAGGCCCGAGATTGTACGCAAGCAGGCCCAGTTTGAAGCTCCTGAACTGCTTTACGAGCTGCGTCAGATAGGCGACACCGAGCACAAGGTTTATTCCGGGATTGAACAGGTCGTCCCGTTCGAGCTTGGGCATTTCAAGCTGTCGGGCCACCTCCTGCGCCGTTTCAAACTTGAGCTGCATGAGCCCGAGCGCGCCGCTCTCCTTTCCGCTCCTGAACCGGCCGAGCGCATTCGGGTTGAACACGCCCTCGACCCTGATTACCGCGACGAGCAGAAGCGGATCATAACCGAACTGTCTGCTTGAACGGTACACCAATGCCGCCACGTCGCACAACGTCCGGTCCGCAACCCTCTGGCCTGCCAGCTTCCGCATGACCGCAAGAATGCGTGCCTGTTCTTTAAGGGCGTCAATCGCATAGCTGTTATGGATTTTTTCCGATTCGAGGGACGCGATGCTGGCGTCGAGGTGGCGAATGGTCAGGGAGTTGAGCAGGGTGACGGCGGTCAGCGACATGAAACAGACAAGCATGAGCGCCACAAAGGCGTTGGCGAGCAGTTCGGAAAGCCAGAGAGCGCCGTGCCGGAAAAAAAAACCCACATGGACTTTTTTCCGCGATGCGGGCTGTATTGCCATGGTGCTACTTCCGGACCGTATCACGAAGGATACCGAGCTGTTCAAGCGGGCGCACCCGTTCGCGAAGGGCATTGAGTTCGATTGTTGAATGGTCTTTCCACTGATTCAGCTCATAGAACTCTTTCTGCTGCTCGGCGATCCGCTGATTCTGCATGTTGATGATGAAGAGAAGGGAAAAAAACCATCCGCACAGGACAAACAGCAGGAACAGCGCGACCGGCAGGGAAATACGCACGCCGGTTTTTTTGGTAAGCACCCTGCTCCGTCGCATGATTCTTCCGAAAAATCCTCCGGAAGCGAGGGTCTCGGCATCGGGATAAACGGTAAAAAGGTGGTAGTAGGGGCCGAAGGCCTGTGAGACAGGTTCATTTTTAAAAATAAACTTGACGTCGCCGCCTTTGGCACGCACATCGCTGACAACGGTGAGGAACAAATCGACGGCGGCGGGATCGATCGTCGAAACCGCCTCAAGGTCAACGACAAAGGAGCGGTTGCCGTCTTCAAGGAGCGTGGTGAATTTACTGCGTATGTTGGCGACCTGTTCTTTATGAAATGGTCCTGATAACGCGAGCCACGTTATGTCGCCCCGACCTTCAATAACGATGTCGAGAGCTTCAAATCGCATCGAGACGGTGCCGCCTTTCCCGGATTTTTTTGCATGAGAGCGCTCCGATGAGCGACCATGATGCGCTGGCGTCAAGGGACACCGGTGAGGTGAGAATTATTTTAATGCCGCACGACGGATCAATACGTCCTTCCTCTCCTTTGATAGGCAGGCAGAAGACGTCGAGCGGCTTTTGTGAAACGAACCCAATCCGGACGCCGAGGGCGTGGTCGCTGAGACTCCACTTGACCGCCTTTTCAATCATGATCGTTTCCCAGCCGACATTCTGGTACATGTGTTTGCCGTGAATCAGCCTCAGTGCGTGATCGTGCACGCCGGCAAGCGAGAAGTGCAGTTCTGATGCAAAGATGAATGAGCATTTTGTCAACGAAGGATTGGAAAGCTGGTACACGAACGAAAGAACAGCATCGTCTTTTTCAATGCCCAGCACCTTTTCAAGGTGGAGCGGAAAAACCTTCTGGTCAAAGGCATAGGAACCTTCGCGCGTGAAAACGGTTTTAACGCTGCTGGACGTTTTTTTTATGGCATAATCGAATGCCCCGTTGGAGAAGCTCCCTATATCACCGGCAGTACCGTTTATGATCATCTCCGGTGTCGTCTGAACATGATAGATTCGGTCTACAAAGGTTGAATAGGTCTGATCCGGAGCGATTATTTCTGGCGTGGTATGCCGTGAGTGGTTATAGGTGGCGCAAAGGTTCAGGAGCCGGTCGTTGTAGTCAAGTTCATAGAGGCGCCCGCCGTTTTTATAGTCGCAGTATGCCCGCAGACATCTGTTCGACATAATGATCGATTTCGTCCCATTGCGTAAAAAATCGGTTATGTGTATACGGCCGCCGGTATGTTCGTTTTTCCCGGTGCAGTGCCGCTCCAGTTCGATAAGCCCGGCGTATGACCACATGCGGTCAAAAAGCACGGTGAATCCGCTGGACCTGGCAGGCAGGTAGCGGTTTATGTCCTGGAGAAAATAGAGCTTACGTTTCAGGTTCGCGGCAAGGCGATTATCGGTTATGGAGGTGACGCGGTCGCTAGCATCGAGCATCTTTCTCTGCAGGATGCCCACCTGGTCGTAGGAGTGGAGCCGGTTGTGGAAAAAATGGTGATCCGGTTCCTCCGTGGTGGTACTGAATGGCAATGCAGGCGGGAGGTGCTGGAGACCGACCGGCGGCCGCATGGAACGGGCCTCCTGCAGAAGCAGGGAACGGTAGTGGAGAACATATTTGTCCAGTTCCCCGACGATATGTTTCAATTTACGGAAGGGATCAATACCGCCTTCAGGGAAAAGCGATAGAAGGTACTGCACGGTTATGAATTTCTCACCGCCGGTGTCTTTCCCGTCCAACGCTATGATTTTTTCAACCCAGTCGATGACATCCGCCGGTGCCGAATAGTGGTGCAACACATGACTCGGAAACAGCGCTATTGCATCGCCCCCGTGTTCCGTGTGCCAGTAACCGCAGGTGGTTCGGGCGTCGTGCGGCAATACCAGATGCGACAGCACGGTGTAATTGAGGCCAAGCGTGCGGAGAATGGTGCAGTATGATGGTTCCCAGTTTGAAAACGGCGGCATGAAGCCAGTTGGGGTGGTTCCGGTAAGCTCTGCGAACACCTCAAGTCCGTGACGGATGTTGGCAGCGGAAAGCCAGCCAGGCGAAAAGCTGAGAAAGGGTTCGGTATATCCGGTCAGCAGCCATTCAAGGCAACCGCGTTTCTGCATTTCGCGGAGCTGGGAAAGGAGCAGGGGATTGATGCTTTCAAGGATATATCCGGGCACGAGGACGTTGCAGTGAAAATTCGGATATGCGGCGGTGAGCGCCAGAAGCTGCTCGCAAAAACCATCGATTGCTGTTTTGAGCTTTTCCCGGTCAACAAGCCGGTTTTTATAGGGCTGCAATATAAATGCGATGGCATGCCGTTTCATATGCATTCGCTTTTTTGTAACGTCTTTTTCGGTTCAGCCATTGTGATCCGGTCTTTTTCGCACCTATCGCGTCATTACAAGGAAAGCCCCCACGATGGCGGCGTTGTATGCACACCTCCGTCTGTACAGAGAAAATAATAACGGTCCTCCAACAAAGGAACATTATACTTTAGCAGGGCCTGTTTCCATGAATGGAAAAAACATATGGCGCTAAAAATATGATCTTCAATTGGTATGAAAAGCATTCCCGCCTAAGGGCGGATTTTGCGCAGTTCGGGCAATTTGATATATATTAAGAATCTTTTCACGGGGACAAGGGTACCTTTTCTTGACCTGTTCCATACGAGGATAATCTATAACCATCTCTTAATTCGGAGGATATGATATGCCGAAGTATGTCTATTTTTTTGGCGGTGGAAAAGCCGATGGCAATGAATCAATGAAAAATCTCCTTGGTGGAAAGGGGGCTAACCTTGCCGAAATGGCGGGTCATCCGGACCTCAAACTGCCGGTGCCGCCCGGTTTTACCATCACCACCGAAGTATGTACCTATTATTATGCGAAAAAGCGGACCTACCCCAAAGAGCTGAAAAAGCAGGTTGAGGAAGCGATGCGAAAGGTGGAAAAGCTCATGGGAAAAAAATTCGGGGATGCTTCGGATCCGCTTCTTATGTCGGTCAGGTCAGGAGCCCGGCGTTCAATGCCCGGTATGATGGATACCGTACTCAATATCGGTCTCAATGATGTTACTATTCAGGGACTTATCGCAAAAACAGGGAATCCCAGATTTGCGTACGATGCCTACCGCCGGCTTATCATGATGTATGCCGATGTCGTGATGGAAAAAGCTGAGGGGATCGAGCCAAAGGGCGGCAAGGGAATACGAAAGCAGCTTGATGAGCGCCTGGAAGCGGTCAAGCATCAGAAGGGGTATACGCTCGATACGGAACTCACGGCCGATGACCTTAAACAGCTGGTGGTAGAGTTCAAGCAAACCGTCCTGGAGGAGCTTGGTCATCCGTTTCCTGAGGAACCGGAGGATCAGCTCTGGGGAGGAATCGGGGCGGTGTTTATGAGCTGGAACGGCAAGCGTGCGGTTGAATACCGCCGAATAGAAAAAATTCCTGATGAGTGGGGAACCGCGGTCAATGTGCAGTCGATGGTCTTCGGCAACATGGGCGAGCAGTCTGCGACCGGCGTTGCGTTCACGCGCAATCCCGGGAGCGGCGAAAACAATTTCTACGGCGAGTATCTGGTGAATGCGCAGGGCGAAGACGTGGTTGCCGGCATCAGGACGCCTGCGCCGATCAATGATTATTCCATGAACGATCAGAGCAGGCACCTCCCCACGCTCGAATCGCTCATGCCTGGAAATTACAAAAAGCTGTTCGATTTTCAGAAGCGGCTTGAAAAACACTACCGGGACATGCAGGACATTGAATTCACCATCGAAAACGGCATCCTGTACATGCTGCAGTGCCGCGTCGGCAAGCGAAACGGCGTTGCCGCGGTACGCATGGCGACCGAAATGCACCAGGAGAAGCTTATTGACGCAAAAACCGCGGTCATGCGCATAGCGCCGAACCAGCTTGTTGAACTGCTGCTGCCCATGATTGATCCGGCCGCCGAAAAGGCAACCGTACCGGTAGCCAAGGGCCTGCCTGCGGGTCCGGGCGGCGCGACGGGCCGTGTGGTGTTTTCCTCTGAAGACGCCGTGGCATGGGCTTCCCGGGGCGAAAAGGTCATCCTAGTCCGTGAAGAGACGTCGCCGGAGGACGTCGACGGCATGCACAAGGCCCAGGCGATTCTCACGTCCAAGGGCGGCATGACCTCACATGCGGCGCTCGTTGCCCGCGGCTGGGGAAAGTGCTGCGTGGTCGGGTGCGGCGATATTGAGGTGGGATCAAAGTCATTTTCCGTTAAATCCGGGGAAGTGATCAATGAGGGTGACTGGGTCTCCATTAACGGGACAAAAGGGCTTGTGTATAAAGGAAGCCTGGCCCTTGTTGACGTCGACCTGGAGCATAATGAGTCCTATCGCGACCTCATGGCGATCTGCGACAGGCTGCGCGTGCTCAAGGTGCGCACCAACGCCGATACGCCAAAAGATGCCGCCAAAGCGATGCTCTTCGGCGCCGAAGGGATCGGCCTTTTCCGCACCGAACATATGTTTTACGGCGAAGGCAGCGACAAGCCGCTCTTCCTGCTCCGCAAGATGATCATGAGCAAATCGGTCGAGGAAAGAAAAGCGGCCCTTGACGAGCTGTCTGTATATGTCAAGAAAGATATCAAGGCGACCATGGAGGTGCTCAGCGGTCTGCCGGTCACCATCCGTCTGCTCGATCCGCCGCTCCATGAGTTCGTTCCGCACCACGATGAAAAAATGGCGGCCCTTGCCGCCGAACTCAACGTGGACCTCGCCGAAGCGAAAAAACGCGGCGACAGCCTCAAAGAGACCAACCCAATGCTCGGGCATCGCGGCGTGCGTCTCGGCATCACCTATCCCGAAATATCCGAGATGCAGATTCGCGCCATTCTCGAGGCGGCCGGGGAACTCATTGTCGAGGGCAAAAAGGCCTACCCCGAGATCATGATACCGGTCACCTGCTCGGTCTCGGAGCTGGCGCATCAGAAAAAGATCGTTGACACGGTGTACGATGAGGTGTGCCGGAAGCTGGGCCTTTCGAAGATCCCCTTCATGTACGGGACCATGATCGAGATCCCGCGGGCGGCCTTGACAGCAAACACGATGGCCGGGTCCGCGGAGTTCTTCTCGTTCGGCACCAATGACCTCACGCAGATGGGCTTCGGATTCTCCCGCGATGATATCGGTTCTTTCCTGCCTGATTACCTGGCCAACAAAATCCTTCCGGCTGATCCATTCCAGACGATTGACCGGGAGGGCGTTGGACAGCTCATCAGGTACGGGATTGAACGGGGACGCTCGGAACGGCCGAACCTGAAAGTCGGTATCTGTGGTGAGCATGGCGGCGATCCGGATTCGGTGAAGTTCTGCCACAAGGTGGGAATGAATTACGTCTCCTGCTCGCCGTTTCGGGTGCCCATCGCCCGTCTTGCCGCTGCCCAGGCTGCGGTTGAGGATGCGGCCGGTGCTACCACAGGAAAAAAGACCGCGAAAAAAGCTGCAAAAAAGGCTTCCAAAAAGGCCGTGGTCAAGAAAACAGCTCCTCCGGCTAAAAAGCCGGTAAAAAAGGCTGCGGTCAAAAAGGTAAAGAAACCGGCACGAAAAAAGGCAGTGGCAAAGAAGAGGGCTAAAAGAAAGAAGTAATCAAGCGTATGATTTAATGAGAATGGGAGGCAAGACTTATACGGTCTTGCCTCTTTTCTGTTCTCCAATGAATGCCGTATATTAAAGGTGCTTCGATGCTCTCCGTTGATCTGCATGTCCATTCCCTTGCCAGCGCCTGCGGGCTCCACTCCATTCTTGAGCTGATCGAGCATGGAAGACGGATAGGACTTCGTGGCATGGCGATTACCGACCATGGCCCGGCAATCCGCGGTTCGCGGCTTTCAAGCGTCTTTTTCGAGCGATTTACCTGTCCGTATGACGATATAAAACTGTACAAAGGACTTGAACTCAATGTGCTCGATGAGCACGGCGCAATCGATATTATATGGCCGTATATGCCTTTTATTGACATTCTGCTTCTGGGCATTCATCCGAATATGCCGAAGGGAAACAGTCGCGACTACTATACCGATGCGCTTCTTGCCGCGATCGGTGCGAATCCGTTTGTTGACATCATCACCCACCCCAATGACCCGGCATATCCAATCGATTATCTGCGGCTGGCAAAAGCGGCGCAGGAGCACGGTATTGCCGTGGAAATAAATAATTCAAAAGTCCGGTACAAACGTACGAACGCCGACGATACGCTTCTTCTTATCAATGCATGCAGTAAGACGGAGTGCATGGTGGCGATATGCAGCGATACGCATGCACTGCTCGAACTCGGCACGGATGAGTCGGTGCAGCCGCTTCTTGAACAGGCCGCATTTCCTGAGCACAGGATTATTACCAGAAACCTGGATTCGGCCGCTGCGTTTATGGAGGGCAGGAGAGGATTGAAGAAGGAGGCGGTGCGACGGCACAGGGGATAAAGCTGAAGCAACAGAAACCTGCTTATACAGCTGCGCGCATTTTTAGCCATATTTAGGAAACAAGGACAGGGGAGTGTTGTGCAGGATTTTTACGGTATTTTGCTGTTTTTGGAAATAATCCAAGCGAATAAAGTAAATATTATTTATTTTTATTCTACGCACATCTCTATGCCTTTAATAGTGGCCCAAAACTGACCTTAATCTGGCCGACTGGTTCGCCGGGATTATAAAGGTCAGGATTGACACGACGTACCACGGACGGAATGCGAGCTCCCACACTGATGCGACTGTTTTTTACGGGCGTTACTGAAGCGATTAAATAAGGTTGCTATTAGAAAGGGCTTTATGAAACGAGTACTTTTTTGCATTGGAGGATCGGTTTTATCGATGTGTTTTCTTTTAGGATGTGAAGATAATGGACCGACAAACGGCGATCCCGCATTCAGCAATGTCACAGGAATAAGCAGCAATCTCTACGTCACCTACCAGTCACCACTCCCGGGTGTAAAACTCGATACCATGACAGTCACTTTTACCTACAACTCTTCAAAGGTCTCTTCGATCCTGGTTCAGGCCACCATTGATGCGGGTGGTACGTGGGCCACGTGCACCACCATTACCCCGAGCAGCTCGAACAGCGCAACGGTGAAATGGGTCCCGATGGATGAAGATTCAGCGTTTAAATACTTTTTCGGCGTCAAGACCGGAAAGCTGAAGATCAGCGATCCCGGTTCAGGAGAGTCTATCGAGAGCGGTAATTTTTCGCTTGCCGGTTTGACGCCCATAAAACTGATAGCACCTCTTGGAGGCGAAACCTATTCCATAAATGACACCATAAAAGTCCAGTACAGCGCTAATATGGATATTTTGTCCCAGATCCTGACTTTTTTTAGAACGGATAACATGAGCGAATGGGCTGAATTTATCAATGATATACTGCTGCCGTCTCCAAATCCGCCCGTTTCCAACTATATAAAGTGGTTCGTGCCGTCCCAGGTAGACGCTTCGATTCTGAAGCAGACCAATAATTTTGAACAACCGATCCGTATACTTGTCCAGGATTACAGCAATCGGGATGCGGAAATTCTAACCGGGTATATTACCATCACACAATAGCCTGAGGCGTACCGGGATAGCAGCGACCCTGCACATACCAAAGGGATTTGCAGGAGGGCGGGAACCATGAATACGAAGAGCAAAAAAATGAGAAGCACGATGCGAGGCTCTTTCTTTTGTTGCGCAGGTTTGCTTCTTCTCGCTTCGGGATGTGATCTGCTGTACACTCCGAAACAGCAGCCGGACCCTTTGGACATAGACACCCCTCCTGATACCGGCGCTATAGGATCCGGGTATCTGTACCAGACAAACATCAACCAGCAGACCTGCAATCCCTCCATTACCCAGAGCGAACAGTATAAGGGATGCCTTCTGTGGCTGGGGTTCACTACCCTGTCGGTTCGGATACCCACGGATGTAACCGGGTACGATACGGTTTCGATTTCCCAGCATGACCGCCTCACGGTCACTGATTCCGCCAATACGGTACGCTGGTTCATCATGCGCGAGCAGGTCGATACGCGTGGCGAATTGCAGGACCCGGAGTGGTCCACTCATCCCGACTACCTTTCCTGCCTTGTCGGTATTAAAACCCAGCCGTTCAGCGCATGCGCGATTCGGATGTCGGACAAGGCGGTACTGAAAATCACCGATACAACGCTTTCGGAATTCAGCACCCCCCACTTCTGGCTCCCTGATTCTGCTCTTTCCGGAGGAACCGTTGCCGGCGCGCAGTACGATTCCAACGGATTTGTCATGAGAGAGTATGTTGAGCAGTTTTTCGGAACAACACAACTCAAATTCGTCTATGTGTTGCCGAAACGGTCAGGTACCCTGTTCTACGTCGATTATTCCCTAGAGCAAGGGCCGGTGCCGATTCCACTAACAAAACCGGTTTCCAGGGAAGCATGGGAGTGCGAAAGCCCGCTTATATCCCCGGACGGCAACTGGGTCGCGTACCACTGCTACCAGCGTGGAAGCTCAACCCGCGGTGAGGGCTATTCTTCGTATATCCAGCGTCTCAAACCGGGTTCGATCCCCGTGCTTATAGCCGACAAGGCGTCTGATCCGCACTGGTGGGTCGATCCTACGACGAACGTGTATTATATCGTTTACACGGTCACTGTTGGCGACTATTTTTCGCAGTACGATTATACCAACCCGCTCATCGAAGCGAACGGGGTCGCCGGCGCGACAATGAAACAGCGGTTGCGCGGATCGTGGGTTGACGGTCCGTCGCACATGGGAGGGCTGGAGGTCGATACCGATGTGCAGCCGTATATTCTTGTCCGGCTGCCGTTCAAGGGCGGGCTTTCGCGTGACGGCTGGTATCTCGGAACCGCCTATAAATTTGCCTATCTGATGCGGCTGAAATAGAGTATTTTTCGATTGCATTTTCAATGATACCAAACATAACAGCGATAGTGAGAACGGTGTTGTTTTGCGCGGCAGCAGGGGCCGCTGTTTTTTTGCTGTATTGTACCGCAGGGGAACGTGACCGGTCGAGCGGGCACGCGGCCGCATTTCCCCTCATGCCGTGGCAGAGCATTAAGGGATGCGGCGCGGGAGGGTCAGGCGGCGGTTCCAGCGGAATAAAATGGATCGGTGAAGGGGTGAGCGGCGGACTTGTCGAAATAGAAGTGCTCCCGAAAATAAACTTCAGCCGTACGTTTGCCTATTCTATTGCCGTGCCACGGATCACCTTCACCCCGTTCTGGAATACCGAGGTGGGGATCTCCATGCCGCTCGGTTCAAAAACAGAAGAGGTCCAATACCAGACCAATATGCCATTTCAGACCGTCATGAACGGCGGCAGGGGGGATCTCACCTGCGACCTGATGCGGAGCTTCGGCAGCATCGGGCAGTATTCCGTGCAGTTCGGCCTTACCTTTCCCACCGGACAGTACGACGCGCAGCGGGGGACCGACCTTGCCAAGAGCATCCTGCCGCAGACCCTCCAGATGGGACAGGGTCTCTATGCCGCTGCATTGACGCTCTATTACACGCGTGACGTTGACAAGGGAATGTATCTTTTTGACGCCAATGTATACTATCCCTTCATGTTCCGTTTCGACAAGAAAAACAAGTATCTTGAGACCGACTATGCAGCCTATAAAACCACCCAGGAGAACAGGGAGCGATTTTATTACCCGTACATCATCAAGCCGTACGGGGAAAACGACCGCGGCGGTTATTTCCCGCCTACGCTTGGCTTTGACGCGATTTACGCCTATCGCGGCGTTCCAAAGATGGTCCAGTCGTTTCAGCTGTTCTTTCAGGTGCCGCTGGGCGTGCGATGGACCCATTACTATGATCCCCTGAAATACGATCCGCGTCCTGATCCGACCCACCGGGCCTGGGACGCGGTACTGGCCTATGCAATCGAATTCTCCCGCGATGCGTTTCCGCTTTATCTCGGTATCGGTCTTCCGGTCCATGACCGGCGGGGAACGCCGGGCGAGGACATCTACGATCCTGCGCCGTTTGCCAAGTGGAACGCTCCGGACTGGGAGAATATCGGCAATGAGTGGATAATCGCCATCGGATTCAAGGCCGCAATGTTTTAGGATGCCGAGAGAATGGGAAACAGCAAAAGGAAGACACTGGGTATTATCGGATGCGGGGGATTCATCGGGTCGCATCTGGTCGAAGGGTTTAAAAAACGCGGCGATGTTCGGATTATGGGTATCGATCGTTCGTGCGACAAAATAGCCCATCTGCTCCCGGACCCCGACATCAGCGTCAGCACCGCGGATATCCGTTCGCTGGACACCCTGGAACCATGGATCGGGGAGTGCGATGCGGTCGTCCTCCTGGCAGCGCTGTGCAATCCTTCTTTATACAATACGGTTCCGCTCACGGTGATCGAAAGCAATTTCATGCTTCCGGCGCGTATCGTCGAGCTCTGCGCAAAAACGAAAACCTGGCTTATTCATTTTTCCACCAGTGAAGTGTATGGAAAAACCGTTTCCGGCCTGTGCGGTTCCGACCGGGCCGAGCACTACCTGCTTCGCGAAGAGGAATCGCCGCTTATCCTTGGGAATGTCCACGCGCAGCGATGGTCCTATGCCTGCGCTAAACAGCTCCTGGAACGGCTCATTGTCGGGTACGGCCTTGAGCAGGGGCTGCGCTATACCATTGTCCGGCCGTTCAATTTCATCGGCCCGAGGATGGATTACCTTCCGGGCATTGACGGAGAGGGTATTCCCCGCGTGCTGGCCTGTTTTATGAAGGCGCTTCTAAGCCGGGAGCCGCTGCAGCTGGTCGACGGAGGTTTCAGGCGCCGGTGTTTCACCTATATCAGCGACGCAGTGGATGCGGTGATCCGGATCGTGGACCGGCCCAGCGAGTCTGCGTGCCGCATATTCAACATCGGCAATCCCGACAATGAGATCTCGATTCGCGGTCTGGCAGAACTGATGCGGGAGATCTACTCGTCGCTCACCAATACGGCTTCTGAGGGATCGCCGCTTGTTCCGGTTACCGGTGAGTTGTTTTACGGAAAAGGGTATGAGGATTCCGACCGCCGCCTACCGGATATCGCGTTGGCCAGAGAGCTGCTCGAATGGGAACCAAAGGTCGGCATTTTTGATGCTGTCCGCAGCAGCATCGTCTCGTATCTTCACCATTATAAAAAGGTTGCGGCATGAATGGTGAAAGGCGTTGTTTCATGCGCAATGGAGCGGTTTCAACGACGGTATGCGTCATATTTGATGTATATGTTACTTGCTGTGATGATGTATTTGCCACTGGCACATACAGGTTGCCCGTGGCATAGATATGAATATCATGATTTCATTCCATAACGTTCAATGCCACAAGGAGAGATCGTAATGAACAGGCGAATGATGAAATGTGGTGTATTCTGCGCAGTCATGTGTGCTCTTGCTGTACCGGCGTCAGCTGCGGACAATAAGGAAAAGGTGGATACGCTCGTCGTTAAGGCTCAACTGGTCGAGATCCCTGGAAAATTCGCGCCGAATGATCTTTATAATTACGTATACATCATGAAATACCGTGTTATCAAAGTCATCAAGGGAAAGTATACGGAAAAGGAACTCCTGGTAGGGCAGTACAATCCGCTCATCCCGCGCGCCAAAATAAAGGATAAAATGGACACGCTGGTCAATGGCAACGCGGACAAATTCACCGTTGGAGTCAAGCACACGCTGACGCTTATCCGGCCCATTTCCGCGGTGTGGAAAAAGGCAATTGAAGACGACTATTACGACAGCGAGCTTGAGAAATACTTTGCCCTGCGGACGGATATAATAAAATAGCACCAAGCAGAGCATACGGTTCTTATTGCGGGTGATTCGTCTCTATATATATTCTCCCGTGAAAGGAAGTTGTTCCGATATATGGTTTTTTCGTCCCATATTTTCCTTTTTTATTTTCTGCCGGTTTTTCTTTTCATCTATTTTCTCCTCCCGTTTACCTGGAAAAATTTTTATGTAAAGAACTTCTGGATTACCATCGGCAGTTACCTTTTTTACGGCTGGCTCATGCCGTGGTATATCGTTCCGATGTTTTTTTCAACACTGAAGAACTATATATGCGGTCAGATCATCGTGCAACCCGGTCAGCTGGAATGGAAACGTAAAACCGCGCTTATCGTCGCCGTTGCCGGGGATCTCGCCATGCTGGCGTTTTTCAAGTACACCCCGCTGACACTGCAGGCCTATGACAAGCTCAACCACCTGTTCGGCGGCAGTTCCGACCTGCTGAGCATGTGGCACCTCGTGCTGCCGGCCGGCATCTCGTTTTACACGTTTGTGGCGATAAGTTATGTGATCGACCTGTACCGCGGCGAAGCGAAACCGGCGCGTAATTTCAGCGCGTTCACCTGCTTCATCGCCCTGTATCCGCACCTGATCGCGGGACCGATCATCAGGTACAACTCGGTGGCGGAGATGCTTGACAGGCGCACCCATACGGTCGACATGTTTCTTTCCGGTATGGCGATCTTCATGCTCGGGTTCGCCAAGAAGATCCTGCTTGCGAATTCCGCCGGGATCATCGCCGACACCGCGTTCCGGGCCGGTTCGATCGACACCATGGCGGCATGGTGGGGTATTCTTGCCTACCATTTCCAGATCTATTTCGATTTCTGCGGATACTCGGACATGGCCGTTGGGCTGGCCCGCATGCTGGGCATCGAGTTCATCAAGAACTTCAACGCGCCCTATCATTCGGTGAGCATCACCGATTTCTGGCGGCGATGGCATATTTCACTCTCCACGTTTATCCGGGATTACCTCTACATTCCGATGGGCGGGAACCGGCTTGGAACCGGCCGCACGTATGCCAATCTGGTCACCGCCTTCCTGATATGCGGGCTGTGGCACGGCGCAAAGATGACCTTTGTCCTCTGGGGCGTGTTCCAGGGCGTTTTCATGATACTGGAGCGGCTGCGCGGCAAGAAAGGGCTTTTACACGGTCTTCCGCTTCCGCTGCAGATCGCGATAACCAATGTCATCGTGATGATCTCCTGGGCTATTTTCAGAGCGCCGTCGCTCTCCCAGGGCGTGGAGTACTGGAAAGCCATGGTCGGCCTGGCGCCCGCCGGCGACGCGACGCCGCTTCTGCACTCGCTGCTGTTTACTCCCCAGAATATTATCGGGATGCTGATCTGCGGCCTTGTGGTGTGGCAGACGGTCCAGGCGCATGAATGGGTGAAGAAACTGACGGTTACAAAGATGATCATATGCGTTATCATTTTTCTGTATGCGGTATGCGCGATGTTTACGCAGACCTATAATCCGTTTCTCTATTTCCAGTTTTGATGAATGAACGGACTGCCACATGAAACGATCGCATAGTCTACCGTTTATCCTCGTCTTCCTGGGGATCATCTATGCTGTTCCGCTTGTCCAGACCGCGTATGAGATCCGGACCAATCCCGGACATCGGATACAGATGCTCGACCTTCCGGCCGACCTATTCGTCACGCCGAGTGCCAAGCAAAAGGCCGATGCCGCGTCCATTGACAGCCTGGCGTATGCCATCTCGATGATCAAACAGCGTGTTGCCGACGAGCGCGCGGCGGCCCGGGACAGCAGCTCGTCCTGGGACCCGTATCTATCGATCGAGCAGTGCGAAGAAGCGCTTGTCAGGATCACGGTGTTGAAGCAGAGCGTTCTTGATTATAACCGGCATGTTTCAGGCGCGAAAAACTCCTTTGCTAAGAATGATACGGTAAAGCAGTACTACCGGTCGCTCGTCAAGGCCGAACAGGAATTTGAGGAGCTTCGCACACTGCTGGAGTCGTATCCGGAAGGGATTGATGACCTTGGGTCGGCTGTCGCTCGTCTTGGCGCAACAATAGCAGAAGCGCAGAACCATATCCGGAGCGGAAATTATGGTACCCGCACCCTGACCGCGCTTCGGCGGATCATGGTAGGCGCGAACTATCTGCGACCGTATGAGAAGGAGATGGAAAAAAGCTCGGTGTTCGGCACCGCGATCCGTCCCTGGATGCTGTACGGGTATTTCAAGGTGTTCGGTGATCCGGGTAGCAAGGGGGTACGGGGAAGGTACGACTGGATGTTCTACCGTCCCGATGTGGAGTACCTGGTGCGGCCGGATGTGTTTGACGAGCGGTCCAGGATCGTTGACGCGAATGATGCGCCGCTTACCGAAGACATTATTGGTGCGATTGTTGACTTCAAGGAGCAGCTTGCCGCCGGAGATGTCGACCTGCTCTTTGTCATCATGCCGACCAAACCCTCGATCTATCCCGATCTGCTCAATGCCTCCGCTGACCCTGCGCAGGCCGGCATGCCTGACAATACACGGGCGATTATGAAGCGTCTGCAAGCGGCCGGGATCGATGCGGTCGATCTTTTCAGCGCATTTGCGAGAGAGCGTGGAAACGATGCGGCGAGCGGCGATTCGATCTACCTGCGCACCGATACCCATTTCCGCGGCAGGGGCGTTCTTGCCGCCGCGCGGGTGATAGCCGACCGTGTAAAACAGTATCCCTGGTATGTGCCGGGTACGACAGAGTATATCGTCGACACGGTCGAAGTTCCGCGCGTCGGTGATGTGGGTGAGATGATCGGTCTCCCACAGCAGGTCACCAAAAAGAGCGTGTACCCGTTCATCCCCGAGACCACGGCCTGCTATCAGGTCTACCGGATTGAGCGTGATGAGAAGGGCGCGATCGAAGAGCGCGCCCTGTACCGGGACGACTACCGGAATTCCACCATTTTAGTGCTGGGCGACAGCTTTTCGCGCATGTACCAGACCGACCAGCCCGGATCGGCCGGGTGGATCTCCCACCTGGCACGCGAGCTGTCGCAGCCTGTAGCATCGCTGGTCAATGACGGCGGCGCGTCCACGCTCGTGCGCGAGACCCTTGCGCGCAAATCAAAGCTTCTGCGAGGCAAGAAACTGGTGATCTGGGAGGTGGTGGAGCGGGACTTCAGGTTCGGTGAGGAGGGATGGAAGAAGATAGAGGTGGTGACCCGGTAAGTTTGTATTTTGTGTGTCACTGTTCCCTGAACAGTGCCTATCATGTGTCACTGTTCCCTGAACAGTGCCTATCATGACTGTTCCCTGAACAGTGCCTATCATGACTGTTCCCTGAACAGTGCCTATCATGACTGTTCCCTGAACAGTGTTTTTGAAAAAGCAGCTCCTTATGTACATCAATAACGGCCAGTGCAGAAAAAAAATCCAGCATTACAATACTCCGGGCCATGCCCATATGCTGACCTTTACCTGCTACCATAAAAGAAACTATCTGTCAGACCCCAAGGCATGTGAGATCCTGGTAGAAGAGATAGGAAAGTCGCGGCATATTTATTCCTTCCTGCTCTGGGCATTTGTGGTAATGCCGGACCATGTTCACCTGCTTCTTTGGCCTGCTGAAGATGGGTACGATATCTCAAAAGTGTTAAGCGGAATAAAGCAGTATGCTTCGAAAAGATATGGCAGATTTCTAAAAGAAACCAACAGATCGAGATACGAACGCTTTTTAGTGCGTCATGGTACAAATCTGGCATTCACGCTCTGGCGGCCCGGTGGCGGATTTGACCGGAATGCCTGGCACGAACCGGTGATCAATAGAATGATCCGCTATATTGAGAACAATCCGGTCCGGAAAAATCTGGTGAAGCGACCGGAGGAGTGGCCCTGGTCTTCTGCTTTTACACGCTATCATAAAACCGGTATGCTGCCGGATAAGGTTTGTCTGCCGGTTAGAGAAGGTAAACATTCTTTTCAGGGCGGTTGATAGGATTTATCCGGAGAACACTGTTCATGGAACAGTGTTCCCATGTGACACTGTTCCATGAACAGTGTATTTAATTAGAAGGATTATCTTGATTCTATGAACGCCATTCAACTAACAACCTGTGCCGTTCTTCTTTCATTGTTCTCTGTTTTGGCCGCTGCTGACACGGCCCCGTATACAGATCTGATCCCCAAATACAACCGGATTCAATCGCCGGTCATGATACGGGTGATTGACAAACCGACGTTAGCCAGGCTTGACTATGCCGCCTATACCGCCAATCCTATCCGGTTCGATCCTGAAAAACAGAAGCCCAAGAAGCCTGCAAACCCCATGGGCATACAGGACATGAACTTCAACGGCGCGCTGAAAAAAGCGGTCGTCCGGGTCGAGGAGACACCGCTCACCAAAGAGGAGATCGCCATGCCCCTGGCCTGGGCGCCGCTCATGAACCAGCTGTGGGTGCGCCTCAAGGCTGACGGGCTTCAGCGCCTCGGCTCCAAGATCATAAGTAAAAAATGGGGAGACCCGGACGTTTTCAAGCCGTATCAGGACATTGCGGCCCTGTATCTGCACAAAAAGGGAGAAACGACCGAATTCTGGGTCAGGATCGAATTCATGCCCTGGGTCAAATTTTTAAAGGGTTTCAGCGATGCGGACAAGGACGGATTCAAAGAAGTCTACGGCCTGCTCAATACCGGCACTGTCGACAAGGCGCAGATCGACTCGACGGTCGCCTATATCACCGGCGAATATCGTACGCAGCGTCTGTCAAGGGAAGAGGTTGTTGACTGGGCAAACGTTCTTGCCTCGTACTGGTATCCCACGCTCAACACCGACATCGTGGACATGGGCGGCGCGTCGGAGTGGCCCACGCTTGAGACCGACCGTGCGGCAAAGCGTTTCATGAAAAAGCGGACTATAAAAAATCCGACCGCGGTGATCCGCGGCAACCCGCACGGCAAGGTCCTGTACAACGTATTTATCGTCAAGGGTATGGACAAGGCGTCAAAAAAGAAAGAAGAGAAACCTGTTGCACGCGCCAGTGCGGTAAACGCGATTGATACCACGGTGTCAGAGAACTTCAAGGCGAACAATGCCCGGTTCGCGCGTGAGCTCAAACCGTTCGGCGATTACGCTGCATGGGCAAAGAAATTGGCGCCGATCCACGACTCGTTTACGAAGGTGCTTGCCGCCGTTCCAAAGGACCAGATGGGGATCCAGGGCAGGGACGGGTGGCTGTTTTTCCGCAAATCGATTGATTACCTTGTGGCGCCTGACCTGGCCAGCCAGCCGCAGGACAAAAATCCCCTGCCGCACCTCATCGAGTTCAACGCGTACCTGAAAAAACACGGCGTCAATTTCCTGTTTGTCGCGGTCCCGTGCAAAGAGGAGTTCTACTATGAAAAACTGGGCATTTCACGGCTGCGTGATACGAACGCTATTATCGCACCCTATGGCCGGAAACTCCTGGCCGACCTCCAGAAAAACGGCATCGAGGTGATCGACCTCATGCCCCTGTTTCTCAAAGCCAGGGCCGATGATCCTATTTCCAGGGAGCCGGTATATCAGCGCCAGGACACGCACTGGACCTATCGCGGGCTCCAGGCTGCGGCACAGGCGATCGCGGACCGGATCAGGAGCTACTCCTGGTACCAAGCAACCGAACCCAAGATGGAATACACCTTTTTTGATACCACCTGTGTCCGACAGGGCGATATTGTAGAGCGCATACCTGAGGCCGAGCGTACC
>JAFGDP010000114.1 GCA_016932075.1 Chitinispirillaceae bacterium
GTCGCACTCATCCAGACGTCTCCGCCTGACCGCAACGGCAACCTGAGCCTGGGTATTTCCGTCGATATTGTCAAGTCCGCTGTTGAGAACAGCCTCATGATTATCGCCGAGGTCAACGAAAACATGCCGCGTACCTTCGGTGAATCGTCTGTTTCGCTCGACCTTGTGGACGCGGTGGTCAGGAGCGACCGTGCCCTGCTTGAACACCGGCTGCCCGTGACCGATGCGGTCACCGAGGCCATTGCACGCAACATCGCGTCGCTCATCGAGGACGGTTCCACGCTCGAGGTCGGCATCGGCAACATACCCCAGGCCGTGCTGCAATTTATCAGCGACAAACAGGACATCGGTATCCACACCGAGATGTTCAATGACGCGATCATTCCGCTCATCGAATCCGGCGTCATTAACGGCAGCAGGAAGAGCATCAATCGCGGAAAAATTGTCGCGTCATTCTGCCTCGGCACAAAAAAGCTCTATCAATACATTCATGAAAATCCGCTGTTTGAATTCCGGCCGTCCGAGTATGTGAACGATCCGTTCGTGATCAGCCAGCACCGCAAGATGGTGGCGGTCAACGTTGCCATTGAGGTCGACATGACCGGCCAGGTCTGCTCCGACTCCATCGGGTTCAATTTTTACAGCGGTGTCGGCGGGCAGGTGGACTTCAACCGGGGCGCGGCGAGGGCAAAGGAAGGCAAGGCGATCATAGCGCTTCCTTCCACCACCAGGGACGGCAAAATATCGCGCATCGTGCCGAAACTCACCGAGGGCGCTGGCGTGGTGCTGAGCCGCGCCGACATTCGTTACATCGTGACCGAATACGGTATCGCCGATCTGTTCGGCAAGAACATTCGCGAGCGGGTGCTTGCGCTTGCGGAAATCGCCCATCCTGATTACCGCAATGAAATCATCAAGGAAGCAAAAAACAGGCATTACCTTCTTCCGCACCAGAAAGAGCTCCCGGCCAAAGGTATGTCCTATCCACGGGAGTACGAAACCAGGCGCATCCTGAACGACGGGACCGAACTTTTCATCCGTCCCATCAAGACGAGCGACGACAAGGCGCTGCGTGACATGTTTTACGCGCTTTCGGAAAAATCGATAGCGTTCCGTTTCTTTCAACCCATAAAAGCCTTCCCGTTGAAATTCATCCAGGAATTTACCGCCATTGATTTTTCAAAAGACATGGCGCTCGTCGCCTTTATCAAGGATATGGGCGGCGAGCAGATCGTGGGGGTCGCGCATTATTACAACAATCCGGCCAATAACCGGGCGGAAGTGTCGTTTCTCGTACGCGACGACTGGCAGGCAAAGGGTCTGGGAACCGACCTGCTCGAACTACTCACCGAAATCGCGCGCAAGCGCGGCATCACCGGGTTCGAAGCGCGCGTGCTCGTTTCCAACCAGCTCATGATGGCCGTGTTCTACAACTCCGGATACAAGGTCACCACCACGCGCGAAGACGACGTGTTCCTGCTGACGTATGATTTTAAGAGCAAGGAGTTATAGGCCGGATTATCCCCATAACAGGGTATGATACGGTTTCTTGCGCTCCTCGGCGAAATAGAAAAGAAAAGAGGCTCGGCACAAATCCGCAATTAAAAATGCCCCGGACCGGACCCGAATCCCGATTCGCTTCGCTCATGCGGGACATCGGCCTTCGGCCTCAGTTCGGCACAAATATTCAATTAATAGGTAAGGGTTATTTCTTGGCGTTTTGGTTTAAAAATCCGCATTCCGCAATCCCTGCCCTGAGTATAGTCGAAGGGCGTAATCCGCAATTGAAAATGCCCAGGACGAGACTCGAACTCGTACGACCTATTCGGTCAAGGGATTTTAAGTCCCTTGTGTCTACCATTCCACCACCCGGGCAATAGGTTAAAAGCATGTAAAATCTACGATTTTCAGGGAAAAAAGGCAAGGTTTTTGAGCCTGAAAACAAATGCCTGCAGGCAGCAGAACACCCTGAAGCATTCACTGAGACGAATATGCTGTGGCGCCGCTATTTCACCCATGACCATCGTTTTTCCCTGTTTCCATCCGCGGATTTGCGGGTTTTATCGGTTGCCCGGTCATGCATTGTTTTCAACCGGTGTTTATGAGAGACGGAACGGTCGGACATGCGTTCCAGCCGGTCATAGCATCGGGCCCCCAGGGCGGTTGAATTTTTAACGATTCTGCCGGCACGCTACAGTACCTTAAAACAATGATGAACGAGGTAATATTTGACAGTGATCAGGGGACTATTGTATAATCTAATTGAGACTAAATCTCAATCTTAAGAAACCCCTATGAACACCATCGCCCGGATAAAGTCCGCAAAGTCCCGGTTCAGCAAATCGCTGAGGAACGAAGGCAGGCGTTTTACCTCCCAGCGAGAGCTGATCGTTGAAAAACTTTTTGCGATCGACTCTCATTTCAACATCGAAGAGCTGTTCCGGGAAATGAGAAGGAAAAGAATACCGGTAAGCAGGGCGACGGTATACCGGACCATTGCGTGCTTGGAAAAGGAAGGGCTTATACGGCGGATCAATTTCGACGAAGCGCACGCGCGTTATGAGGTTGCCGTGGGCGGGAAGCATCACGAGCATCTTGTGTGCAATTCCTGCGGATCAATTACTGAGTTCTCTGATGATCGTTTTGAGGAGCATATTCAGTCGATTGCCGCATCTCATGGATTTCGCATGTACAGCCACTCGGTCGAAATATTCGGCATGTGCGGCGATTGCATAAAAAACGGAAGGGATGAGTCCCGCCCGATGCAGGGCGGGACACAGATAAAGGAGCGAATGTGTCTCAAATAATCACTGTAGCGGAGATGCGCGAAGGCCAGACCGGCAGGATAAAGGGGCTGTGCGGCGGTCATGGCATGATACACCGGTTGGCGGCGTTAGGAATCAGAAATGGAAAGGAAATCACCAAATTGAGCTCGCAGTGGATGAGAGGTCCCGTTCTCCTGCGGTGCGGCAATACCGATGTGGCCATTGGATTCGGCATGGCGCGGCATATTACGGTTGAAATGCCTGTAAAAGAAGGTGAAACATGAATGCGCTGCTCATGGGAAATCCGAATGTAGGCAAAAGCGTTGTTTTCAGCCGGCTTACCGGCGCCGACGTGATCTCCTCCAACTATCCCGGTACGACGGTTGAATTTACACAAGGTACAATGAAGATTGACGGCGGCCGGACGGAAATCATCGATGTTCCGGGTACCTATACGCTGGAGCCAACGTGCAAAGCGGAGGAAATAGCGGTTGAGATGCTGAAACAAGGCGATATCGTCGTCAATATTGTCGATGCCACAAATTTGGAACGCAGCCTCAACCTTACCCTTCAGTTGTGCAAACGCAAGATACCGATGGTGGTGGCCTGCAACCTGTGGGACGAGACGAAGCATACAGGCATATCAATTGACATAGAAAAGCTAGAAAAAATCCTGGGCGTTCCCTGTATTCCTACATGCGCCGTGACGGGCGAAGGGATAAAACACCTGGTGGAAAGGATGAAAGAAGCCGCAATTTCTTCATTCGATTATGAGGAGGAAGAGCGCTGGCATGAAATCGGCAATATCGTGGCTGAAGTGCAAACAATAACCCACCGTCATCATACCGTGCTGGATACGTTTGCAGACGTTTCAGTGAAACCCCATTTTGGGATTCCACTAGCGCTGCTCGTTCTTTTTTTGACGTTTGCGGCAATTCGGTTCGTCGGAGAGGGGCTTATCGGCTATGTGCTCGAACCGCTTTTTGATAACTTCTGGACCCCGCTGATGCTCAAGCTCTCCGGAGTTATTGAAGGGCAGACATTTATTCATGATCTTCTCATCGGCAAGCGTATTGATGGAACGATAGACTACGGACAATCCTTCGGCCTGTTGACCACCGGCCTTTTTGTGCCGCTCGGCGCGGTCCTGCCCTACGTATTTGCTTTCTATGCGGTTTTATCGTTTTTAGAAGATTCCGGTTATTTGCCACGGCTTGCCGTCATGGTGGATACCCTGATGCACAGGCTGGGCATACACGGTCTGGCAATAATACCCATGCTGCTCGGCCTCGGCTGTAATGTTCCCGGCGTTCTATCAACGAGAATACTTGAGACAAGGAGGGAACGTTTTATTGCGGCAACGCTCCTGGTCATAGCAGTACCGTGTATGGCGCTCCAGGCCATGGTGATCGGACTCGTAGGAAAACACGGGGTGAAGGGTATCGGCGCCGTGTTCGGCACGTTGTTCATCGTATGGATTGTGCTTGGACTGTTGCTCAACCGGGTTATGAAGGGTACGTCGCTTGAGATCTTCGTGGAAATACCGCCGTACAGGATTCCGTATCTGGGGGGGCTCGTAAAGAAAGTCTGGATAAGGACCAAATGGTTCATCAAAGAGGCGGTACCATTCGTGCTTCTCGGCGTTCTCATTGCCAATGTGCTCTATACTCTCGGAATCGTCCAATTGATTGGCGGCATCACGGCACCGGTCGTTACCGGCGTGTTAGGGCTTCCGCGGGAAGCGGTCGGCGCATTGGTCATTGGATTTTTGCGCAAGGATGTGGCGGTGGGTATGCTTGTCCCTCTCGGATTAACCCTAAAGCAGCTTGTAATAGCGTCGGTGGTGCTGGCCATGTATTTCCCCTGCATTGCCACCTTCACGACGCTTGTTAAGGAGCTGGGGTTCGTCGACATGCTCAAATCCACCACTATCATGATGGCGGCAAGCCTCATCGTTGGAGGGCTGTTGAATGTTGTGCTGTAAAAGGAAATCAGAGATGAAAGGATCTGTCTTTTCTATAAATAGAATCGCTTTTGCGCTCTTCATCGCTTTTTCAGGGTCTGATGGCGCCAGGCCGCTTGCGACGGATGATGCCCAAACAGTTGATCCCGGCGCTTTTGAACTCGAATTCGGCTACGATTTTTCCCATACTATCAATGACTCGCAGAATCATTCGATGGGAATTTCGCTGAAGCATGGCTTGTCGGAACGGCTTGATATGGGGATTGCCTTTCCCTATGAAATCGAACCGAAAAGAGGGTTCGGGAGTGCGGAAATGGCGATCAAATACTCTTTCGTGAAAGAGAAAAAGCGCATACCGGCGATGTCGTCGACTTTTAGTTTTGATCTCGGGAGTTCAGGCTATACCATCAATGGAATCGCGACAAAAACGTTTGATGTGGTTTGCATTTATATAAATGTTGGCTACACAGCGACAGGCCAAACAGAAAAAAAAGGGACCGTGATTTATGGCACAGCCATTGAGTTCTTTCTCATAGAAAGGCTTGCGGCAGTAACAGAGCTGGTGGGAGAATCGGTCGATGATAGTATGGCTCTCGAAGCATTATTCGGCTTGAAATTTTACGTAATTGAAGCGTTTGCTTTGGACCTCGCAGCCGCAAAAGGATTTTTAGACACAGAAGCAAATTGGCAGACAGTAGTGGGAATGACATTTGTTTTTTAAGGAGTGGCGCATTCATCAATCCGCAATAAAAAAGCCCCGCAGGATCTATACTAATTTCCTGCGAGGCGTGGTGACCGCTTCTCATATGACAGCGCAATAAAGGGATCAGACCACTTTATTGTCTATCAATTTTTCGACTGCCTTGTAGAGATTGGACTCGATCGGATACCCGTTGTACTTGATCTTAAGCTTGATCTCCTCAACGACCTTCAACCTGACATCAGGAGTCGATTCAACGATGTCACGCAGTTTCTTGAGGTTGACCGAGGCATCCGACAATTCAACCTGCTCGCTTGAGACAGCCGAGGACTTCGGCGGGGCCGCGTCTTTTCCGGCATCTTTCGCCACTGCCGGTTTGTAGGACTGTACCCCGTAAGCCGCTGATGAAATTTGTTGAATAGGTATCATGGCTTACCTGCCTTTCCGGGGGGGGCTGCTCCATCCCTGGACACGCGATCCTTCCCTGGATTCCTCCCCATTTCAGCATTCCTTCCTTGGGCCGAGGAGTGCTGTGTTTTTCTTTCTATTATCTATATCGGAATGAACCGGCGGTTGCTTGAGTCTTTTTATGTATTGGTATTGTTGAAGTTACAAGGGTCAGGTCATGAAAAAAAGCCGATTTTCACGATTGAGCTGTTTCGAGGATTTCCATGTCGACAATGAAAAAGTCACCGCTATGCCCCGGTTTTGGCCGTTTTTGGCATATTCTGCAAGGCCTGCTGCGGCGTCGCGGCAACGGCTTCGGACGGGCTCGGGAAAAAATCGGCCAGGTAGCGCAGGTATCCTCGCGCGCGGGGATCATCAATCGCGGTGACGGCGTTCCGCGCGTTCCGGTGGACCATGTCGTCCCGCGAAAGCAGATGCAGCCCGCACGCATCGATGACCGGTCTGGTTGAAAACCTAATTTGTGACACGACCCACATGCCGGATGCTTTCATCAGATTGCTTGCCGAGTTGATCATTTCCAGGAGCTCCTCCTCGATCCCGGTGTGACCGAGCGTATGCAGCGCCTTGAGCACGTTCCCGCGGATGCGGTTGTTGGGGTCCTTTTTAAATCGCAGAAGAATAGGGATGAGGCGCTTGTTGTTGAGTTGTTCCAGCGCTTCAATGGTGTTTGCCCTGACCCGATTGTCTTCATCGTTGAGAAGCGCGAGGAGAAGATCATGGTCATTCTGGCCGATCACCCTGCCCATGAGATTGGCGGCGGTAGCTTTAATTTTCACGTCCCGGTCCTGCACCAGCTTTACGAGGATGTCCTTTATTTTGGGGTTTTTTCGCATGTGCCCGAGGATCTGCACGGCCCGGAGCCTGCGGTCGTCGTTGTCGCTGTACAGGTCCTTGCTTATTTCGTCGAGCACGCTCGGGTGGACCGACTGCATGATCGTTGCGAGCTTCTGCCGCATGCTCGTATCGAGCTCGTGAAAATGGTTGATCAGGTTTTCCTTGATCAGCGTGCAGGTCGCTTCGATCGCCGACTGCTTGATTTTCTGGTTCGGGCTGGCGACCAGCTTCATGACCGCCTGCAGGTCGGTCAGTTTGCCGTTGCCGCCGAGGCCCTTGAGCGCGTATATGACCACGGCCGGATTATCGGATGAGAGCCCTTTCCGGGCCTGTTCAATCTGTTCGGGTGTCATGTCGTTGTACCCCGCAATGACGCGATCATATCGCGTAGTCGCGCCGCCTTTTCGAATTCCAGGTCCCGGGCTGCTGCCGCCATCTCTTTTTCCAGCTCGTCGATCCTCCGCTTCGTTCGGACGCGCTCTTTTTTACTCAGACGTCTGGCAGGGGCCCCGTACGGTGAAGAAGGTTCCCGTACCTCCGTTAATTCTGCCGTATTGTCATCCTCGCTGTAAAGGGCGATGCGCTCGACGATTTTTCGCTCTACGGTTTTCGGCTCCGTACCGTGTTCCCGGTTATACGCAAGCTGCTTGTTCCTGCGGCGGGAGCTCTCGTCGACCGCCTTTTTTATGGAGTCGGTGACCGTATCGGCATACAGGATGATCCTGCCCTGCACATTCCGTGCCGCGCGTCCGGCTATCTGCACCAGGGACCGGGCCGAACGAAGAAATCCCTCCTTGTCCGCATCAAGAATCGCGACGAGGGCGACTTCAGGCAGGTCAATACCCTCCCGCAGCAGGTTGATGCCGACCAGAATGTCGAAATCGCCCTTGCGCAGGTCGCGCAGGATGTCGGTACGCTCAAGCGTGTCGATCTCCGAATGGAGATACCGGACGCGGAAATCCAGGGATTCCAGGTATCCGGTCAGGTCTTCGGACATTTTTTTCGTGAGCGTGGTGACCAGGGCGCGGCTGCCCTGTTCAACGGTATGCCTGAGTTGGTCCATGAGATCGTCAACCTGGTTGATTGCCGGCCTGATCTCGATCGGAGGATCGACCAGAAAGGTCGGCCTGATCACCTGCTCCACAATAATGCCGTTGCTCCGCTTCAGTTCATACTCTCCGGGCGTGGCCGACACGTAGACCACCTGGTCCACCAGGCTTTCGAATTCGCCGAACGTGAGCGGCCGGTTGTCAAGCGCGCAGGGGAGCCGGAACCCGTGCTCCACCAGCGTCTCCTTGCGGCTGCGGTCGCCGTTGTACATGCCCTGGATCTGGGGTATGGAAACGTGCGATTCGTCAATGATCGTGAGAAACGGCCGCCTGAAAAAGTCGATGAGCGTGTACGGCCTGGTGCCGGGTTCGCGCCCGTCCAGAATGCGCGAATAATTTTCTATACCGTTGACATACCCGACCTCCCGGAGCATTTCCATGTCGTAGCGCGTCCGCTGCTCCAACCGCTGCGCTTCAAGCAGCTTGTTTCCGGCGCGGAGCAGCGCGAGCTGCTCCTCAAGTTCGATCCGGATCTTTTCCACGGCCTGCTGCATGGTCACGCCGACCGTCATATAATGCTTCGCCGGAAAAATGGTGATCTCGTCATGGTCGCCAAGGCTTTTTCCGTTGACCGGATGGATCCTCTTTATGGACTCCACCTGGTCGCCGAACGTCTCGATACGCAGCGCGGTTTCATCATACGCGGGATGGATATCGATCACGTCCCCCTTGACCCTGAACATGCCGCGCCGCAGGTCGACCGCGTTGCGCTGGTACTGCATGTCGGTCAGCCGGGCCAGGAACGACCGGCGGTCGATCAGGTCCCCCTTTTTCATGACCAGGCTCGAGGCCAGGTATGCCTCGGGCGATCCAATGCCGTAAATGCATGACACGCTGGCCACGATGATCACGTCGCGCCGCGACAGGAGCGAACTGGTCGCCTTGAGCCGCAAACGGTCGATCTCGTCATTGATCATGGACTCCTTGTCGATATAGGTGTCGGTCGAGGGAATGTACGCCTCGGGCTGGTAATAGTCGTAAAAACTCACGAAATATTCGACCGCGTTTTCAGGAAAGAACTCCCTGAATTCCTGGAACAGCTGGGCGGCGAGGGTTTTGTTGTGCGACATCACGAGGGTGGGCATCCGCACCTGCTGGATCACGTTGGCCATGGTAAAGGTCTTGCCCGAACCGGTGACGCCCAGAAGGGTCTGGGGTCCCGCGTTACGCCTGATGCCGTCAACGAGCTGGGCGATTGCCTCGGGCTGGTCGCCGGCAGGCTGGTAGGAGGAGACGAGTTTGAAGGTCATTACGGTAAAATATATGAAAAACCGCGTCCCAAAGTGGGGGCCCGCGCGGATAAAAAAGCATTGACCGTTACGCAGGTTTCTTCTATTTTAAACTGTCAATACAAAGGTGAGGCCCTACTTAAACAAAGGTACGCTATGAACCTGCGATTTCTGCTCGGCGCGATACTGCTGGTTTCCGGCCATCTGGTTTTTTTCTGCAACAGTCCGGTGGAAAGCCCCTATAAAAAACCGCACAAGATCGCGTATGCGAACAGTGACATGGTGTTCGAGACCGGCACCGCAATAGAACCGGACACGCCTGCGGTGGAAGGCGACAGGCCCATAACCCTGCGTATCAATCCCGGCCTTCCCGGCGGCCTGGCATTCGACACCACCACGGGCGCGATTTCCGGTACCCCGCGCGATACGCTCTCGCGCACGGAATTCACGGTGTCCGCGTTCAACGAGTATGGCAGCATGAGCGTTTCGATTTATATCACGATCAATCCGGCCGCACCGCAGACCCTTGTGTATGATCTTGATACCGCAATGTACACCCTTGGCGTCCCGATTTTTGAAAACAAGCCGTCCTATACCGGCGGAGCGCCGACCTCTTATACATGCGATAAGTCCTTGCCTGACGGCATACGGCTTGATGCCACCCAGGGGACGATCTACGGTACGCCGGCCAGCATAACTCCACAGGCCTCCTATACCATTACCGGGAGCAATTCGAGCGGGTCCGCCGTCGCAACAATCGTTATCACGGTCAAAGACAGCACCGTGGTGGTTGATACCACGGTCGCAAGACCGCAGGATCTGCATGCGGTGCGTATCGATTCGGCGCACGTGCGGCTGTGGTGGAACGGCGTTGAACGGGCGGATTCCTATCTCATCCACCGGAGCCTGACCTCGCGCAGCAGCGGTTTCCAGTTGCTGACGACCGTCCTGGACACCTTTTTCGTCGATTCCACGCGCGGCAACGGATTCTACTTTATCCGCGCGCGCAGGGCCGTGTATACTTCACCGAGCTCCGATACCATAGAGACCCTTGATACCATAAGCATTGATCCGGTCAACAGACCCCCATCGTTCATATCGAGCCTTGACAGCAGAAGCATGAACGTGAACCAGCATGACACCCTGCTGTTTGCCGCGTATGATCCGGACACGAACCAGACCCTTTCTATGACCTTTGTCAACCAGGACAGCCTCAAGGCGCTGTTCGGCGCCGATTCCGCGAGCGCGATTGCCTGGGTCCCGGCCGGAACCGACACCGCCAGGATCGTATTTTCACCCGGCGACCGCGCCGGCACGTACCGGTTTACGGTGCGCGTTTCAGACGGCACTGACTCGGTCACCGCGACCCAGACCGTGTACGTGGGCAATGTGAACCGCGCTCCTGAATGGACCAGCGACACCTTCCGGGTGTCGGTGAACGACGGCGCAACCTGGGGCTTTACGCTTGCCGACTCGTGCAGCGATCCTGACACCGGCACCACGCTCGCGTTCAGGTTCGTATCCGATTCTCAGAAATGCTCGCTCGCCGGCGGTGCCTTCAGCTTTTCGGCAGGCACGCTCGATACCATCCTCACACGTATGATTAAAATAGAAGCGAGCGACGGCGAGCTCAGCGATACCGTGGTGGTGAGAATCCTTATCGTGCCGGTCTATTTCAGCCTGACCGTTTCAGCGCAGAACGGATCAGTGACCGTGCAGCCTGACAGTACCAGGTTCAGGATGGGGCAGAGCGTGCGTTTTACCGGCGTTCCGGCAACCGGGTATGAGTTCGTTCGCTGGACCGGTGACGCCGATACCACGGCCAATCCGTTGACCCTGACCATTACCGGTAACACGGTACTTACCGCCAATTTCAGGAGATATTCCGATGACTGCATTCATATCGACCCGGGCGTGAGCATCAACCAGAAGATACAGGAGCTGTCAAACATGAACGACGGCGCGATTATCTGTCCAGCGCCTGGGAAATATGATGACGGCACCGTGGAAATCGAAGGCAAGCTTACGGTGGATGTCAACAGGCCGTTTATGTATTGACCTCACCCAACCCCGCCTGAACAGTTGAGGCGGGGAAAGGAGATGAGGCAAGTCTCAGAATAGAAACAAAAAGCATATTTTCAACCTTTATCAAAGGATGCTTTCAATGATACGCAGCAGCATGCTTTTCGCGGCCGCCTTTACAATTCTCATCTTTCAGCCGGGATATGCCCAGTCAAAATCAGCGGTACAGTTCTACGACACGACCGGAACATCCAAAACCGGCAAAATAGGCTGGAGCGGCGACGCGACAAGCGGCCACCTGTTTCTCCAGACCCTTGCTGACGGCGAGGTGCTGAAAACCAAGCCCGGCGGCATTGAAGTAACCGGCACGCTCAGCGCCACCAGTATTGCCGGAGACGGCAGCGGGCTTACCAACCTGCCGTCGCAGCAGATCACGGTAGGTTCTGTCAACGGGCTCCAGGACTCGCTCAACCGCAAGGCCACCACCACCGATCTTCTGAACATGCAGACGCAGGTCGGCGCCCGCGCAGACACCACCTGGGTGAAGAACCGCATGATAATCAAGGCCGATACATCATGGGTCAACGGAAAGCTGAGCATAAAAGCAGACACGACCTGGGTAAACACCAAGATCGCGAATATCGGCACGGCCCAGATACCCGACGGCGCCGTCACAACCGCCAAGATCGCCGATACCGCCGTGACAGGGGCAAAAATCAGGGACCGGGCAGTGACTGACGCGAAGATCGATTCTGTGTCGTGGGCGAAAGTAAAAGGAAAGCCGGCCACCTATCCTGCTGAGAGTCATTCCCATGCGCAGTCCCAGGTTGATGGCCTGACTGACTCTCTGACCGCGCACAGAACCCTTATTAATGGAAAAGCAAATGCGAGCCATACGCATGCTCAATCGCAGGTCACCGGTTTGCCTGACTCCTTGACAGCACATAGGAATTTGATTGCTGCCAAGGCAAACAGCGCTGATGTATACACCAAATCGCAGGTAGACGGGATCATCGGAGGAGATTCGGCGATGTATCAAAGAGAGGCGACAACTGCGTTGAGAGTTTCAAACACCACGCCAACTTCATACAAGTCACTGACTATCACCGCGCCTTCGGACGGGTATGTGATTGTATCTGCAACAGCTTCTATGAGTCCTTGGGGTTTAACAAACTTTTGTGTTATAGTTGGAGCAATATCACAAAACAGCACAAGTAGTGAAATTTATAATCATGCATTATCATGGATAGCAGGTAATCAAGAAGCGCGCATATTTGCAATGACCAGAATGTTTCAGGTTAGTGCTGGAGATAATACATTTTACCTAAAATTCTGGAAAGCGAATGATGGTGTTAACACCTATGAAGATGGACAGATAGATTCGATTAATTTGACTGCCATTTTTGTAAAAACAGTGTTATAAACGATAGTAGATGCCTTTTTAAATCGCATTTTCGACTGTGCGTTTTAAAATATTTCGATCAAATCAACAGTGATATCTTTAGTAAAGTGATTGTTATTGAGTTATGCCTGATATAAAGCTGGATAATGAAGCAATAAGAGAATGCCCGGTCTGCGGCAATGCCGGATATGTAGTGCGTTGCACTGTGGGTAAATTTCATATTGTAAAATGTACGAAATGCCATTTTGTTTATAACGGTAATCCTCCGGATGAACGAGAGTTATACGAACAGTATTACGAAGAGATACCTCCCGAAGCTTATATATACAACTTAAATGCTCCATTGCGTTCAGTGCGGGAACTTTTTATTATCAATTCAAACCGCGCACGAAAGATACTGACCTTGAAAAATAGTGGCACGATTCTGGATATAGGATGCGGGCAAGGGTATTTCTTGAAATCAATGGCAGAAAAAGGATTCGTTGCCCAGGGTGCTGAAATTTCGAAAGCTGCTTCTGAATATGGGCGCAACTATCTGGGAGTAGATATTAATCAGGGGACGATGGATGACATTGGCAGAGACGGGAAAAAATATGACGTAATAACAATGTGGCATGTCCTGGAGCACTTTATCTCTCCGATCGATATATTGGAAAAAGCACGTAATTTGTTGTCAGCTGATGGAGTGTTGGTAGTAGAAGTCCCGAATCTTAATAGCCTTAAATTTATACTTTCAAAGAATAAGTGGCAGGGAGGTAATCATCCGTTGTATCATCGAAGTTATTTTGAAGAAAAAACCCTGCTATACTGCCTGAGGAAATCAGGTTTTAATCACGCTGCACCACTGAATCTTTCTTATAAGGTTCCTGGTATGAGTAGTGTGTTGTATGGAATAAAGAAGATATTGAATAAAATATCGATGGATTCTTTTCTCTCATATGAGGCTGGCGTAAAAGCTATTGGGAAGTGATTGAGTCAATTTATTTTTTTCAACCATCCGCCTTGATGGTATGAAAAGAAATGGCGGGAAGAAAGTGCTTTGTCGTGCAAAAATGAAGAATTGTTTTTTAAAAATACCTTCACCGCCTCCAGCGGTCCGGGTCCAAAAAACGGCGCAACAGGGTGGCCGTTGATGTTCGTATCTTCCACTATAAGGTATGACCCGGCTGTGACAAATCCGCTGTACAATTCAAGCTCCTTCAGCACATGATCCTTGCTGTGGTCCGAGTCAAGAATCACCATAACCGGTCCTTTGGGGTCCATCAAGGATTCAACTTTTTGTATTGAAGACAGTGCAACAGAATCCCCTTCAATCATGATGATCCGCGGATGATTCAAAGTCTTTGCTTTTTCCGTAAGCTCAATATCAATCCCAATGACCTTATGGCCTGGCGGTGCATTCATAAGGTCGAGGAGCGATGCGAAATACAATAACGATCCGCCATATGATATGCCTGTCTGAATGATACTTGTGGGCCGGATGTTAAATATCAATTCCTGGTAGGTCTGCATATCAAAAGGGCATTGGAGGATCGGGTAGCCGAGAAACTGGTTTTTGCTCCAGGTATTTTTATTGTGATAATATATCAGATGAAAAAGGTTGATGATGAGGCGGCGGGGGCTTAAAAATTTTAAAATATCTTTCATGGGTGATGCCTGGTTTCTGCCCATTTTCGCCATGGTGGTCGATCTATCCGCACGTTTTATTGAAAATAATTCTTATACCCGGTTTGGTGAGTTATTTCCGCCGTGCGAAATAAATCGCCCGCAGCCAATACGGGTCCAGGCATTCATTCCATATATTTACCATTGGAGATTGTATATTATTACTTACTATGCAGTCCGTTAATTATAATGTAGACCTTGACCTGCGTTTTTTCGGGAAAAACCATTAACTGCGGAGACACGGGGGAAGCGGAGAATAACAATATGAAGTTGGAAATGTTAATTAAAGCTTTTTCTGTGCTCTCCGCGTCTCTGCGGTGAATCTTTCTTATGACCGCCCATAACTACAACAAAGACCTCAACCCGCGCCTGTTCGGGACCGACCCTGTGGGCACAAGCGCTTCCCAGGCGCCTGCAGCCCCAAAGCAGCAGCAGAAACCGGCGCAGGAGCAGACGCAACAGAAGGCAAAGCCCGA
>JAFGDP010000115.1 GCA_016932075.1 Chitinispirillaceae bacterium
CCCGGTCCGAACAGCGTGAGCAGCAGGTCGCCGGTAAACGCGAGACTGTCCTGCACCATCAAACAGCAGTGTCCGTCGGAGTGGCCGGGCGTATGGACCACGGTTGCGCGGAGGCCGAGGTGGTCGAGAGAATCGCCGTTTTCAAACAGGATGTCGGCGATGGTCGGCTTGATGGCAAGCAGCGGCGAGACCGGCTCTGCGATGCCGCTATCCCGGGGCAGCAGCAAGAACAAAAAGAGAACAGACAGGAACCGCTTCTTTGGTACGCTCATCCAATGAAAATGTATCGCGCAGCAGTGGTCCAGGAAAAAAAGCAGGAAGAGGCGGTTCACGCACCGCGGCTATGATCTTGATTCTTCGGTTTTGACGTTCAATCCGCAATCTACAATCGTATCACTCGTTTCCCGTGGAATCCACATACAGCGGAGCAAGGTCATCGGCAAGCTGCTGGAACACGGCGTCGGAAAAGAAATAACGGCTGGTGATTTTTTCCCTGAGCAGCTCAAGGTAGTCCCTGCGGGCAGGTTCGGGCATCCAGAGAAAGCGTCCACGACGTACATTCGAGGGCTCGGGCAGATAGTCGGCCATACGTTCCATCCATGGTTAAGTGGTACTGCATCCTTGCACTGCTTTGTTATGTATATCGTCACGCGGGAAAAAAACCTTTATGGTTTTAATGTCCCGATTGCCTGAGCTGCGGTTGTGAGATATAATGAGTTGAACAGGCCACCGTACCGGGTGAACCAGACCGCTTGCCGAGGAAATGCATGGTCCGTTACAATATCAATGATGTCGGCGATGAGATGGTTTTGGGGGAATCGATCATTCTCCCCTCGGGAAAACTGCTGCTTGCCGCGGGCCAGCGGTTGCAGCAGCAGTACTGCCAGAAGCTCAAGGAACTCGGCTATTCAAATGTACTGATACAGGTGGAAGGCACCGAAGGGGTGGTTCCTGAAGCCACGATTTCGGAGCGGGCACTCCGGGATATGGGCAATGCGGTCGAGAATTCCAGCGCGGAACTTGCCGGGGCGTTACATGAGTTCAGGAGCCGGGGAGTAAGCGGTATCAAACAGTTCATACGGGAGAACCGCCAGCACCTTGGCAAATTTATCATGAATTCCGGCATGGCCAAGGCGCTCGAACAGTTTATAGAGGAGATAGCCAGCCAGCCCATGGTGGTCCTTAACCTGAGCGCCATGCAGCAGGCCAATCCCGGGCTCATCACGCACGTCATGAACGTGACCATAACCGCGCTCTGCCTCGGAAGGAAGTTCAAGTTTTCGGCCGATGAGATGAAACAGCTCGGCATCGGCGCGCTCAATTACGACATCGGCCTCATCGGCCTTCCAGGCGAGCTCCTCGAAAAACCGCGGGAGTCGTTCACCGAGGAGGAGCTGAAACTCTACCATCAGCACCCGGTATTCGGCTACATCATGCTTTCGCAGAACCACGTCATTCCGCCCACGGCAACCGCCTGCGCCCTGCAACACCACGAGCGCGAGGACGGCAGCGGGTTTCCGCGCGGAACGCTGGGTGAAAACCGCCCGCCGCTCAAGGACTTTCTGCGCAAAGGCGTGATCCACCGTTTTGCCGAGATCGTGGCCGTTGCCGATACCTACGACATGTTCCTTTCCGGAAGAAGCTACGAAGGGGCGCAGAAACGTCCGGCCGTGGAAGCGATCAAGGGACTCGTGGGAATGAGCGGCAGCCTGCTCAATGCCGAAATTATCAAGGCGCTGTTGTCGATCGTGCCGCTCTACCCCGTAGGTACGCGAATAAGGATCATCGACGCGCCGACGCCGCAGCTTGTCGGCTACTTCGGCGTCGTGGCCAAAGACAATCCCGAAAATCTCGAATGTCCGCAGCTCATCCTGTATGAAACAAAAAACAAACAGAAGGTAAAACCGATCCTGGTGGATACCGCGAAACATACGGGGTTCGTGATAGAGCTGGTGACGTGAGACAGGGTGGTATGTCCCTCCTCCCGACGATATAAAGCCGTGACCGGTTCTTTCTCTTGTAGCAGGCGATACCGGATGCGTCGGGCACCCGTCCTCGAATGATGGTTTATCCGGTTCCTACTTTACATAAACCATCTTGTCAAAAAAAGCCCCGTTTCGGTAAAAATATACCTGTCCCGGTTTTACCCTGTGTCCGCTTATCTTTTTTCCCGAAACGGTAAATACCGGAAGATTTCCAGGCCCGCTACTCTGTCGTGCCGTTGACCGGGAACGGTTGACATCAAACGGCCGCGTAGCGTTTATTGACCCGGAAAGCACATAAATATGAACCGGATCTGTTTTGGTGAACCGGTCGGCAAAGTTGTTCCCCACCGGCGTAATGCTCCTGCCTTCATCATATACCGAAATGGCGCCTGCTACGCCGGGAACCGTAAACGTTGCCTGCTGGGTGTCCCTGGCGCCGGTCAGATTGATGACATTTACCGCAATCAGGTAAACGAAACGGTCATGGCATTTGGCATTGAATTCGAGCCGACCTTTCGAATCCGCCAGCGAAACGGTAATGGCGGCATTTGCATCCGGCCCGCACAGAACGTCGGTCAGGGCGGTGATCTGTGCGTTCACCTTTTTAAGCATGGCAATTAGCGATTCGTTCAGGCATAATTGCGTGTAGGTGGAACCGGGGCATTCCCATGAATGGGTAAAGTAGCCGATTGCATTTGCGCCTTTTACAATTGCCAGCCAGACCTCGTCTTTCAGTTCATAATCATAAATTCCATCATCGGCGCCGCGTCCGGAAAGCTCACACCACTCGCTCGATGTTCTGGCACATTCGATCCACTGATAGGTGCTTTTCACATTTTTCGTATATTTTCTCACCAGTTCGTCCTGACTCCCGCCAACCTTGTAAACCCAGTCCGGCCTGCAGTAACCGTAGACCGGATAGTAGTCGAATCCTATGGCATCGGTATACAAAGGGTATTGATAGTACATGGAATCGCTTCCCTTCATCCAATCCGGTACTTTGTCACCGCTGTAAAACCCCGCGGTTATCGTAAGGAAAGTGAGATGGCCGGGATCGGACGATTTGATGCTGTTGTACTGGGTACGAATCGTTGATGGGGGAATCTTGTTGTCCGGAAGGTCGGGTTCGTCTCCGAACACCCAGCCAAGCATTGCAGGGTGATTTATTACAGAGCCGGTCGCGGCGCCGCTGGTCCACGATGGAATTGCGTACGCATTGTTATCCCGCGCGGCATTGCAATATGCCAGTGCCGAAGAGTTGTCGCCCTGGGCCATGAACGTATTGATGCCATACGTCGCCGTGACAGGGATGCGCGAAGCGTTCTGCATCCACACAAAGATGGGAAAGAACGGCTTACCGTCAATCAACACCTCCTTGTTGGGACCGATGGTGGTTGTTATTGCTGAAGCGCTTAAATGTAAAAACAAAATCATCGAGCAAAACATTTTTCCGGAAATCCGCGCCAGACTCATGGAGTCCTCCTTTTTCTTCTTTTTTAAAACATACCATAACGCGATGCTGATTTCTACAGGTATTGAGCGAAATTTCCGCGGCGATCGGACCGGTCTTATCGTAGCGCCCTTATTTCGCTCTGCGGTCTGCAGCCGTATCCGTCAGCCCGCGCATTGAACTTCTACAGGTCCCATGACCGATACTTCCTCGGGGTAACAATCGGATATTGCTTACACCCCTGTTTATTCGTATCTTTATCAGACAGACAGGGCACCCGATGAACACCCACACTTACAACAAGGACCTCGACCCGCGACTCTTCGGCCGCGAAGCCACGGGAACGGCCCGTGCCCCCGCAGACGCCACGCGTACGCAGCAGAAACCAGCCCAGGAGCCTGCCCCTGCGCAAAAAAAAGCCGAGCCGGAGTTCCGCATCACGTTGGTGGAGATCGTGGTCCCTGCCGACGGGCTCAAGAAAGACTTGCCGTTCGACATCAGCGGCACGATCCAGCCCCTGGTCGCGACCCTCACCAGAAAAAAGGTCCGGCTTGTGCTCATCACCCGGTACAAAGGGTCCGAGGACCAGATTGGCATTACCGAGGCTGACATTGATACCGGGAAGAACACCTTTGCCGGCAACTGTAAACAGCTTTTTTATCACGACGGGTATCAGAAGGACAAAGAGAAGCCTGCCGATGCAAAATTTACGCTCGAAGCCAGGGCATCAGGCACGGGCGCGGAAAAGGAGGCCACCTCAAAGCCCATCGAGCTGCCCATGGCGACCTCGACGACCGTGCTCAAAAAGGGGAAATATGACGACGCCTGGTGCGCGAAGAACCAGGCCACCCACCCGAAGAGCGGCAAGGAGTATGTGCCGGACAACAAGGTGAAGAAGCTGCAGGAGAACATGTTCAAGTTCCGGCTGCTCAAACAGGAGCAGATTACCGGGCTGTTCGACGAAGCCACTGAAGCGGCGGTGAAAAAGTTCCAGGAGCTGGCGAAGAAGCCGGAACGGAAGAAAGCCAGCGATATCAGGATCATCAAGGCCGACAAAATAACGTTCGACGGCACGGTCGACGGTATCGCAGGAGAAAAGACTGAAAAGGAGATCGCCCACTGGCTCCAGAACAACTGGGTCAAACCTGACCCTGAATTCCGCAAGGGCGACATAGACGACAACGGCGTCAGGAACAAACACGGCGAGCGGGGTGGGGAAAAGCACCATCCGGGTAGTGGCATTCTGGACTTGCAGAAACAGCTTGCCGCCGTGGGCGCGTATACCGGCAAGCTCGACGGCTGGTTCGGCGACCTCATGGAGGCCGCGCTCAAGCTGTTCCAGGACAAGGCGTCGAAAGGCGAACTTGTGGAAAAGGACGGGAAAAAGGCGAAAGTAAGTGACGGCGAGAAACTCAAGGGCCACCGCAACGGGGTAGGCGACGGCCCCACGGTCGAGGCGGTGAAGAAGGAGGCGGAAAAGGGGAGGAAGGTGGAGGGGGAGTTGATAACCCTGGAAATGTTGAAAATGGCCAACTCAGAGAAGTCGGACGATTATTACCAGTCGATTTTGGCTAATCTCAATAAATACGCGAAAATTTATGAAATAAATACACCTGAAAGGATTGCACATTTTTTATCTCAAATAGGACACGAAAGTGGATTTGAAGCTACTGAAGAAAATTTGAATTACAGTGAAAATCGCATGAAACAGATTTTTGGTTGCAAGGAAGACGGATGGGATGGCTCAGATTGTCCTTCAGAAAAAAGGAAAAGGCTAAAATTGTGGGAAAACCCATCTAACTATGCGCGCAAGCCGGAAAATCTGGCGAATTATGTTTATGCCGACAGGCTGGGCAATGGCAATGAGAAGAGCGGAGATGGCTATAAATATAGAGGACGCGGAATGATTCAGTTGACAGGAAAAGATAACTATAAAAAATATACGGAGATTCACAACAAGAAAAATCCCGAGGACCAGAAAAACTTTGTTGAAAACCCAGACCTCATATGTTCCGAACTTGAGTATGGTGTCGAATCTGCATTTGTCTGGTGGAGCATGAATAATGTCAATAGTCTGTGTAACGGCAGTTCCGAAAAAGATATAGAAATTGTTTCGAAAAAAGTGAATGGCGGCACAATAGGGTTAGAGGAGCGCAAAAAAATATTCCAAAAGCTGTATAAGACATTAAGGGGGACGAAATGATTATGCGATTGACGATTTTTGTTTTTTGTATTGCGGGTATTGTTTTCCCCTTGCAGGCTATAGCGCAAGACGACACTGTTTCCGCTATCCTTGCTGTAAAGAAAACGGGTGTGATTGTTTTTCATAAAAAAGACGTGTCGTTTATTCATGACAACTCCGAGGTCATCTTTTTTGCCAAAGATACCGGTTCGCAATCAAAAAAAACCGGTGATTGTTACGGCATTGTTGAGTTAAAGAGTGGCATGACTGTTTTTTTGCCGGTGTTTGAAAATGAAGGCGGCGTGCCTATAATAGTTGATGCGTTTTCATACGATTTTGATGGAAACGGCAAGAATGAGCTGTTTGTAATTTGCAAGTGGCATCAAGTCCATCGCGCGGAGATGGTCAATGGGTTTGCATATAAAGTCACTGTTTTTGCTGATTCGGCCATTTCGATTGGTGGAAATTTTTGCAAGACCATCCCTTCCGGTACGATAATGTCATTTTTTAAAGAGGGTTTTGAGGGGTTGTTCCAGGGTAAAGAGGTCTCGTATAAATACAAAACCCGGGAAGCGATTCTGAATAAATTAAAGCCAATACATCAATCAGGCATTTCTGATTCAATGTTAGTGCATGATTGCTACCAGGCGCTGACACGCACGTACAAGATAAAGCAGCTTGATATATCGTGTGCGCTAAATCTTGTTCGACAGGGAACCCTGAAAAAAATGGCATTGTCATCGTCAAATATGGTTGTTTTTAATGACATCGGTTTTTACCTCATAGAAGCGAAAAAATTTGATGAAGCCCTTTTAGTGCTGCGATCAGTAATAGAATTCGATCCCACCCGCACCGTAGCCTGGCTCAACCTGGGCGACGCCCAACAAGGCCTGAATAAAACCATGGAAGCAAAGCAATCCTACCGGAACTATATCGAACTCATGGAAAAAAGCGGCAAGGCAGCAAAGGTGCCGAAACGGGTACGGGAGTTTGTCCGATAGTATACGAGATTGTATTGATTTCATAGAAAACCGGGGCCGAATGATCCGTTTTGCCGCCTTGCCTCATCCCGGAAACAGGCTGTCGGGTCTAGGGACCTGGGGACGGACTATTTTTATACTTTTAACTATCCCGCGTGACTGACCAGGCCTTTGGCTTTCCTGGTGGGTGGCTGCATTAAGATGATAAAGATAGTACGTCCTCGATGGACAGGTCGCTTCCCTATTTCCCCGCATCTATCAGTGCTTCATCCCCGCTCTGTACATGCTCAAGGCATTCGTGGCAATAGCTGTGCAAACTAATGAACAGACAGGTACGATCCCAGTATTAGCATCATCTTTGAACCAGTCTTGCACAGTTATCCGATATAGTGTACACATAGTTCTTTCGGTCCTCTTGCTCGGTCAATCGACGTCAACGCTTCCCGTTCCACCGTTTCCTCTTTCCGTCCCTGAATTATTTTCCCTTACGTATGCCCATGCGCATAAAAATATGCGGTATCACCCGCTTCGAAGACGCGAAAGTCGCCGCCGGTCTTGGCGTGGACGCGCTCGGTTTCATCTTTTACCAGAGAAGCCCACGCTATATCCCGCCCGAAGAGGCCGCGCTCATTATTAAACAACTGCCGCCGTTTATTTCGCGCGTCGGCGTGTTTGTGGATGAGGAGCCGGAAAAGGTGGTCGCCATCGCGCGGGTAACGGGCATCGACACGATCCAGCTTCACGGGACCGAGTCGCCCCGTTACTGCTCCAAGATGCCGCTGCCGGTCATCAAGGCGTTCTCCATCGAACCTGGCTCCGACCTGTCGCTTCTGGAACAGTACCACGTTTCCGGTTTTCTTCTCGATACCTGGGCAGGTGGCAAGCGCGGTGGCACCGGCAAGACCTTTGACTGGAGCATCGCCCGTAACGCCTGCATAAAATACGACCGCATCATTCTCGCCGGCGGCCTCAATCCCACGAACCTGGAGGAGGCCCTGGAGACCGTGCACCCCTACGGCGTAGACATTAACAGCGGCGTGGAGATCAAGCCGGGCATCAAGAACCCGCGGAAAATGCACGATGCGGTCAGAACCGTTCGCGCCTGGGAGCGGGGGGAGAAACGACAGGAAACCTTTAGTATGCTGTGAACCGGTACAACCGACTTTTTTCAAGTACACCCACCAAGGAGGTCCCCATGTCAACCATCAGCATCACCCGACAACCCGCAATGACCGAGATACAGCAACGCGGGATTTTCAACTGGCCGATCTGGGAAAAAGAGGTGTCGCGGTTCGACTGGTTTTACGACGAACCCGAGGAGTGCTATTTTCTTGAAGGCAAGGTCGTTGTGGAGTCAAAGGACGGCTCCAAGGTCGAGTTCGGCAAGGGGGACCTGGTGAAGTTCCCCAAGGGGCTGGGGTGCACCTGGGACATCAGGGAGCCGGTACGGAAACATTATAATTTCGGGTGAGGCTACGGGTTACTGTTATAGGTCAAGGAGACTATATGGTTTCAGTCAGCATTCACGAAGCAAAAACACATCTCTCTTCGCTGATTTCGGAAGTAGAGCGGAAGGGAGAAAAAATCATAATCTGCCGGCATGGGCGGGCAATTGCTGAGATGGTGCCGCTTTCCAAAAAATCCCGTTTGGTGTTGGACAATGAACTCCGGCAGGTCCGGATTTCTGGGGACGCTACGAGCCGATCACGGGGGAGTGGGAAAGTGTTTGAACACTACTATTCGAGTAGTACGCCGTCTCGATAATTCAATGACCCCCCTCTCCCTCTATCTCCACCTCCCGTTCTGCGCTAAAAAGTGCCGGTACTGCGATTTCTATTCGGTGAAACCCGACAAGCGGCTCTGCGCGCGCTATCTCACGTCGTTGGCGCGGGAGATCGACCGGTATGGCGACCACCCGATGGTACGCGGCGCGCAGGTCAGGACCGTGTTTTTCGGCGGCGGTACGCCGACCGTGCTGTCGCCGGATGAGCTTGCGCAACTATGCGGCCTGGTCTGCTCACAATTCACCCTGGCGGACGCGGAATGGACGGTCGAGTGCAACCCGGAGTCGTTTACCAGGGAGAAGGCCTTGGTCCTGCTGGATCACGGCGTCACGCGGCTGACCTTTGGCATCCAGTCGCTCGATGACCGGGAACTGTCGCTTCTGGGCCGCATTCACTCTGCCGACCGGTGCCACAGTGTGCTCCTCGATCCGGCGCTGACCCGCTTCCGCACTATCGGCGTTGACATCATCTATGGACTGCCGGGTCAGAGCGTAGCATCGCTTGAACGAACGGTATCGGCGCTCTTGGCGTTCCCGGTCATTACCCACATCTCGGCCTACGAGATGACCGTTGCCGATCACACACCCTTTGGCAGGCACCGGCGCCTGCTGCCGCTTCCCGGCGATGAGGCACTCACCGTCATGACCGAACGGCTCTGGCAGCGGCTCGAAGAGGCCGGGTTCGAGCACTACGAAATATCGAATTTCGCGCGGCCCGGACACCGGTGCCTCCACAATGAGGTGTACTGGGATCATGCTCCCTGGCTCGGACTTGGCCCGGCCGCCCACTCCTATCTGCGCCCGCAGCGCTGGGGGAATGTGCGGGATCTTGCGCGCTACTGCGACATGGTGGAAGCCGGAGAAAAGCCCCGGGGGTTTGTCGAAACCCTGGATACCCGGATGCTGGCAGAGGAGATGCTGCTCATGGGACTGCGCAGGGCAGACGGGATTGATGAAGAGCGATTTGCAGAAAAATGCGGTAAAAATTTAGAAAAAATAATTGATAGTCAGAAATTGGGATTTTTCAAGGAACAGGGTCTCGTCAGGTATGAAAAACCGTTCTGGCGACCAACGGCCATGGGGATGCTCATGGCGGACGGGATGGCGAGGGAGCTGATGGCTCATGGCACTGATAGTTATGAATAATCATGGCAAGGATAGAATGCGGTTTATCTTGCCATCATGGCTGTTCCAGGCTATATTTATTGTACAACACGTACAACTTTAAGAAGGCCCGATGAAAAAGGTTGTTGTCGATACAAGTGTGATTATTGCATGTCTTTTAAATGAACCGGAAAAGGCCCGACTTGAAGAGTTGACTGATGGCATAGAGCTTATTGCACCGGGTTCTTTGCCCTGGGAAGTCGGCAATGCGCTGTCGGCAGCGTTTAAGAAGAAACGTTTCTCGAATCCTGATGCTGCATGTGCAGTTGCCAACGAATTCGGGCAAATCCCGGTGCGATTGGTTCATGTCGATATTGCAGCGTCGATAGATCTCTGTTTCAAACGCGGCATATATGCCTACGATGCGTATGTGATCATTTGCGCGCAACAAATTGGGGCGCCGCTGTTGACGCTGGACCGGCATCTCGCCGAAATTGCACTGCAAGAAAAGGTAAAGGTGATGGAGGTGTTTACATGACCGTTTATACCTATTCAGAAGCACGTCAGAAATTTGCATCGTTATTGGATAAAGCACGAGCTGAAGGCGTCGTCCTGATCCGGCGAAAGGACGGGCAGGTCTTCAGTATGAGACCGGAAAAGCACGGGAAGTCACCACTTTCGGTTAAGGGAATCCAGCCCTTTATTTCGACGAAAGAATTGATTGAAGTTATCCGTGAGCAACGGTCGGGAATCCGTAGCAAAGCATAGACCGGGGCAGACCCCTTCTCATGAACCACAAACACCTCCTCCTCACCGGCGGCGGCACGGCCGGCCACGTTACCCCGAACATCGCGCTGCTGCCCGCGCTCCGCGCGGCCGGTTATTCGATCAGCTACATCGGCTCGGCAAAGGGAATCGAACGTGAGCTGATCACCCGCGAAGGCGTCCCGTTTTACACCATTCCCGCAGGAAAGCTGCGCCGCTATCTCGACC
>JAFGDP010000116.1 GCA_016932075.1 Chitinispirillaceae bacterium
CCGATGCGCTCGCCGTTGTAGGAGAACCACGCGCCGCTTTTTTCGATGATGCCCATCTCGGCGGCAAGATCCAAAACATCGCCCTCGAACGAGATGCCTTTACCATAGAGAATATCGAACTCCGCGTCGCGGAACGGCGGCGCCACCTTGTTCTTGACCACCTTGGCGCGCGTCCGGTTGCCGATGACCGCCTCGCCGTCCTTTATGGCCGCGATGCGCCGTATGTCGATGCGCACCGACGCGTAGAATTTGAGCGCGTTGCCGCCGGTCGTGGTCTCCGGGTTGCCGAACATCACGCCGATCTTCATGCGGAGCTGGTTGATGAAAATGAGGCTCGTCTTTGATTTGGAAAGTATGCCCGTGAGCTTGCGCAACGCCTGCGACATGAGCCGCGCCTGCAGGCCCATGTGGCTGTCGCCCATGTCGCCCTCGATCTCGGCCGCCGGAACGAGCGCCGCCACGCTGTCGATCACGATAATGTCGATGGCGCCGCTTCTGACGAGCGTGTCCGCGATCTCGAGCGCCTGCTCGCCGGTGTCGGGCTGGGAGACAAGAAGGTTGTCGATGTCAACGCCGAGGTTTTTCGCGTAATTGGCGTCGAACGCATACTCCGCGTCGATGAGCACCGCGATGCCGCCCTTTTTCTGCGCATTGGCTATGGCGTGGAGCGCGAGCGTGGTCTTTCCGGACGATTCCGGGCCGAAGATCTCTATGATGCGACCCTTGGGAAGCCCGCCGACGCCGAGGGCAAGGTCAAGGGAGAGCGCGCCGGTGGAGATCACCGGCATGTCGGTCTTGAGCCCCTCGGTGCCGAGCCGCATGATTGCGCCCTTGCCGTGCTGTTTTTCGATCTGGCTGACTGCCTGCTCCATTGCCGCGATTTTGCTGCGGTCTTCTTCGGTGGTGCCCGCGCCCTTTTCGCCCTTTTTGGCCATACCAATGCTCCTTTACATTTTTCAGGTGATTGATGACGGAAGGGTCTAAAGATAAGATATGGAGGAAATAAAATAAATAAAAGAGATTTAAATAATTATGGGGTCAGTTACAGGCGCGACGCATCTGTTTGGCATCATGGGTCTTCCCCGTAATACGCTTAATCTCTTTATCAAAATCGGAAAGGTAATTCCGGTCCTGAACCACCCGATACTCTTCAAACTCATGTTCAGCCTTGAGCCTGGCTTCAAGCGCGGACACACGGCCTCTATCCGTAAGAATGGGGTACCTTGAAAGCTCCAGAAAGTTTTGAAGAAACTTCGCCCAATCCGTCATGCGGGGAACAATACCCCGCTTCGCCTGATTTTCAGCAAGGTCGAGGTAGGCCGAAACAATCCTGTTCAACTCGTCGATATGCGCTTTGTTGAGGTAGTTCTTTGCAACCGCCACATCTGATTTTAATATTTTACCGTGCGGTGCATGCTTCCAACTGGTAAGGCCCATGTAGATTTTCTTCGCGTCCGCGTAATCGTAGATGATTTCCGCAGCCGTCTTGCCGGTAATCGCCCGATGAAGTCTGTTCTGTACCGTGGCGAAAACTCCTCGGTAATCGGCGAATCCGGGTCATAATCAGCCGAAAGCGCGTATAGGTCAGTGATTTTCTGGTAGAACCTGCGCTCGCTTGCCCGAATCTCACGGATCCGTTCAAGCAGCTCTTCAAAGTAGTCTTTCCCGAACACGGTTTTGCCCTGTTTGAGCCGCTCGTCGTCGAGCACGAAACCCTTGATGATAAATTCCTTAAGTGTTTTTGTCGCCCAGATGCGGAACTGTGTCGCCTGATAGGAGTTAACCCGGTAGCCGACAGCGATGATGGCATCGAGATTATAGAAATCCAGCTCACGGGAAACATCGCGGGTGCCTTCTTTTTGAACTGTCCGGAATTTCCGGACAGTCGCCGCTTCATCCAGCTCATTAGTGCCGAAAATATTGCGAAGGTGCTCGCTGATCGTGCGGACATCGACTGAAAACAATTCTGCCATACGCTTCTGAGTAAGCCAGACACTTTCATCCTGGACAAAAACTTCTATCTGAATTCTGCCGTCGTTGCCTGCGTAGAGCAGAAAATTCGACCTCTGGCAAACGGCAATCTGTTTGTCAGAGATTTTCTTGCGTTTCATGCGGCGGAACCCTTTCCGAGTTTGAGGGTTTCGATGTTGCTGTTAATGACCTTATAAAATAGCCTCCGCATGGTCGAGCTTAATATTCTTTCTAATTCCGCCTCCCCTGTATCTTCCTGTCTTCTTTTCCTGCGCCGCAGTCTTTTGCCCTTGTTCGTCGCCGCACGATAAAAAGGACAGGTATGTCCCTTGTAACAGCGGGTTGACGTTTCCATGCTGTGCGGGATCAATTTTCCTCAGTCGCCCCTGACGCAGAAAAACAACGGTCTCCCACAGGAAACGGAATCTTTACCGTGCTAAGAAAATATGGTGCTTTTTTTCCGATTTGTTGTTATATTATAGATATACCCTGTCGGCTGAGGAACTGCCATGAAAAAGCCTCTGTTCTTTCCCCTGATTTTGACCGCAACCATGCTGCTGCCGCAGAGCGTGAACGCGCAGTGGGTGTCGACCAGCGGGCCGGGAGGAGTGGGGGCTTTAGTTGCAAGCGGAGGCAATCTCTTTGCCGGCACTGGTGGAGGTGGCGTCTACCTTACCATGAACAACGGCACGAGCTGGACCAGGGTTAGTAACGGCCTGACGAATTTATCCATAGCTACACTGGCGGCTAACGGCGGGAACGTGTTTGCTGGCACCTTTGGAGGCGGAGTTTTTCTTTCCACGAACAACGGCACGAGCTGGACCGCGGTTAATAACGGCCTGACAAATTTGGATGTTTGGGCATTTGCGGCCAACGGGGGGAACGTGTTTGCCGGCACTGGCGGGGCAGGTGTCTTTCTTACTACGAACAACGGCACGAACTGGACTGCGGTCAATAACGGTCTGACGAACGGCGGCATTTTATCGTTTGCGGTAAACGGCGGTAACCTCTTTGCCGGCACCAACGGAGGCGGTGTTTTTCTTTCCACGAACAACGGCACGAGCTGGACCAGGGTTAGTAACGGCCTGACGAACTTGTATATTCGTGCTGTAATAGCAAACGGTGGTTACATTTTTGCCGGTACGAGCGGAGGCGGGGTTTTCCTTACCACGAACAACGGCACGAACTGGACCGCGGTCAATAACGGATTGACGAATCTTCAGGTTTATTCTCTGGCAGCAAGCGGCGGCAACATCTTTGCCGGTACCAATGGCGGCGGGGTTTTCCTTACCACGAACAACGGCACGAACTGGATTGATTTTAATGCCGGATTGACCGGTCTTCCTCCTGTCTATGCTCTAACCGCGAGCGGCAGTTATCTCTTCGCCGGTGTATTAGCGAGTCCGGGTGTGTATCGGAGGCTGCTGTCGGATATTGCCAACCTTCCTGCGGCGCCCATATTATCATCTCCTGCGAACGGTGCGACCAATGTGGCCACGAGTCCGACCATGATCTGGAATGCGGTAACCGGAGCGACCGCTTATCGCATGCAGGTCTCAACATCCAGCACTTTTAGTTCAATGTCCGTCAATGACTCAACTACAGTGACCTCAAGAGTAATCGGTCCTCTTGCCGGAAACACGACCTACTACTGGCGGGTTGATGCGAAGAATTCATACGGTTGGGGTGCATGGTCCTCGGTATGGAGCTTTACAACGCGGCCGTGTCCTCTGCTTATTCCCTATACGCCGAACCCGACGAGTAACCGGCGGCCGCAGCTGCGGTGGTACCAGAACAGCTACATTTCGACCTACCGAATCGAGATCGACACGAGTCTGCAGTTTACGTTAACGATTGTGTCAGAGGCGGTCATCGATACTTTTTATATACCTGCAGCAGATTTGCCTTATGACACCATCTACTGGCGGGTGCGCAATGATGCGGATCCGCTGTCTTGGTCAGCAGCATCGTCGGTCATGATAGTCCGTCCAGTTCCTACGCTTATCGCTTATACGCCTAACCCGACGAGTGACCGCCGGCCGCAGTTGCGATGGTATCATCACGATTCGATTTCGATATACAGGATCCAGATCGACACAAGCCTGCAGTTTACGTCAACGATTGTGTCAGAGGCAGTCATCGATACTTTTTATACTCCGGTGTCAGACCTTCCTTACGGAACAATCTACTGGCGTGTACGGAATGACGCAGATTCGTTATCCTGGTCAACGATATCCTCGCTTGGTATCATGCACATCTACCCGCAGGGCGTTGTTGCCCACTGGTCGTTCGATTCGTCTTCAGGGAACACTTACTACGACGTGACGGGCCACGGCTACGATGCGGTAGCGACCGGGAGCGGCGTAGAGCTTGCGCAGGGAGTCTCCGGCCAGGCCCTGAGTTGTCCCGGCACTTCGTACGAGATATACGCGGTAAATTCCAAGAATGATTTTTATCTTTCAAAGTTTACTGTTGAAAGCTGTTACTATTCAAATGTCCCGCCGTCGGGGATTATCAATTACGCGGAGATTTTCAGTTTTCAGAATGTTCAAAGCGGCGTAAGAAACGGATTCGGAGTAGCGCTCGATCAGCAGGGCCATTTTTTCTGTTCGATGTCAAACAGCAGCGGAAGCGCGTGGGAGAACACGGTGTCAACCGTGACCATGAGCCCAAGCAGATGGTATCATGTTGTCGGTACTTATGACAGTTCGTACGTTAGGATATATGTCAATGGTGTGCTGAGTGCGAGTCTGGCTTACCAGGGTACTTATATGAAGCCTCCGATTGACTGCCGCATAGCCTGTACGCGCCGTATGGACAGCGTTAATGCCGCTTTCCGCATTAATGGGTATATAGACGAACTCAAGCTCTACAACTACGCACTATCGGCTGATACGATTGCCGCTCATTCCGTCATCTATGTCGCAGTTGGACCAGCAGCAACAACACCTTTAGTCAATACCGTTCTCAAAGTCCAAGCACGCAGCTCGCTGCTCACGATTTCTCTCCCCTCCTCCATGGTCAACAGACCTGTTGACCTGATCGTCTATTCCCCCTCCGGGCGCGTGGTGATGCAGAAAAGGATAGCGCATGGAACTGAACGGCTCACGCTCCCGGCGCCCAACCTCGCCCTCGGCGCATATGTGCTGGCGGTAAAAGACGGGGTTCAGAAAAAAGCCGTCCGGTTTGTCGTCGTGCGGTAACCAAAACCACGTCGTTTACAACAAGGACTTCGAAGCAGAGAGCCCGATCAAAGAGACTTCGTGACAATAGTTAGAATTTCGATATTAATTTTTTCTCGTCTTCCCGAACCCCATCTTTTTCTCTCCATCGGGTGAATAATGTTTTCTTGGTTCGATCTGTGGTGCCGGTTTCGGCTGCAAAAGATTTTTCAGCGAGGCGAAGGCGACCTGTATCTGTTGGTCATGGACATCAAGCCGCCGTTCGATATGTTGTATCATTTTTAACAGATCTTTATTGTCGGCAATAAGGTTCCGCATTCTCACAAATGCACGTATAATCTGGATGTTGACCAGTATTGCGCGTTCGGAATTCAGCACGCTGGACAACATGGCAACACCCTGCTCGGTAAAAGCATAGGGCAGATATTTGATATTCTGCCCGCGTTTCAAGGTAACAAATTGTGACCTTGAAGCCTTGGCCTCATCCTTTGAAAGCTGGAACATGAAATCTTCCGGGAATCTTCCGATATTCCTCTTTACCGCCTGATTAAGCACCTTAACCTGCGCTTCGTACAATGCGGCAAGATCACGGTCAAACATCACCTTCTTGCCTCGGATAAGGTGAATCCTGCTTTCGATCGTTACCTGGGAAACGCTGTTTGCCATCACGAATCCTTTCTTTTCTGAATCATGGACTAAATTGCATTCCATCCCTCACTCCGGGCAAGTCTGCCATGCCTGCCACTTCGCTTTTCCCACCTTTCAGAAATCAATGTCGTAAGTCGGTGACAACTTGTCACCGACTGAACAGTGAGCAATAAAAAGGTATTATATTATCTTTACTGCCATAACAATTATCTTGTTCGGCAGGGTAAAAAATGAAAAAAATAACGTTACTGTTAATTGCTGTTGGAATAATAGGCGGAAGCGTCTGCGCCAAAGACGCAACGGTCAAAAAAGGGGCAAAAATTATGGACACCATCAAAATCGAAAGCACCGCGTTTGGACATATGCAGCCCATCCCGCCGCAGTACACCTGCGACGGGGCCGATATCTCCTCCCGCACTCTCGTGGAGCAGCGTCCCTGCCGACGCTCTTGGTATTGCCCATAATCAAACCATTGCCGCAGGGGGTTCATAATTAGGGTTTCCTGAACAACTTTCCGTATTTTATTTACATTGCCATCAAATAGATATCCGCAATCCGGTTAAACTTCTTATTTAG
>JAFGDP010000008.1 GCA_016932075.1 Chitinispirillaceae bacterium
CCTGCAGACACTGCGGAATTCGCGGCAGCGCCGAATATGAGTCCACGGTATGTTCCTTTTCCTCCGACCGATTCGAAAGGAAAAACGAGTTTTTCTTTTGGCGCTTTCTGCGATATCGGGTTTTTAAACATGGTTTCCGTCCGTCCGGCAGTTTATTATTCCCGACGCTCATTGACCGTTACGGGAAAATATAACGAATCTTTTATAAATCCTGCTGACAGCACGGTTAGCTATGAAACAATAATAAAAAGGGGGAATTTTACCGCACGCTACCTTTCCTTTCCCGTGGATGTTAAAATCAGATATCCCGGTATTCCGATGGCGCAACCTTATCTCCTTGCGGGATTAAATACCGAAATAACATTCGGGGCCAGCTATCATGATACCTTACAGGTGACGGATCAATACAATACCATGATGTCCTGGGAAATCAATCCTGTCCCGGACAAGATATTCAAAGAACTCAGCATGGGACTCGATCTGGGCGCGGGCGTGGAAGTACCCCTTGGCTTGATTGTTCCGTTTGTTGAATTCAATTACAACCTCGGATTAACGAATATCAATGCGCACGAAAATGAGAGAGCGACAAGAATCCGGGGAATCCAGTTAAAGGCCGGCGTCAAGTTTAAAACCTGAAAAAGTTGACCTGTAATTTCCGCCGCGCGAAGCCGGAGGGAGTTATGAAACCGGTTCTGTTATTGTGGCTGGTACTTGACGGCACGTCAATTAAAAACTGTATGTTGCGCTTATCCTCGTGAAAAGGTGATGCGCCGATCCGCTGATGAGATTTGAGAACGTGTAAGGCATGTCTTCCGCTGCGACGAAATCAACACGCAGCCGGTTTTCAACATTCACCCCGAAACCGAGTGCCACGAGGTCGTTGTCCGATCCGTCAGAAGGGCTGTTTTCGTCCCACCAGTTTCTGGATACGCCGCCGCTGTCCGCCGACGTGTACATGATCGTTTTCGAGCCTCCCACCCGAATGACAAACCAATCCCACCATATGCTGCGTTCTATCCCGAAACTGACACGCCCGCCGATGCCGGACCTCGTTGAGTCGTTAAAATAAGAACACCCCTTGAACAGCGTCTCGATACCAGTCCAGAAAAAGCCCTTGTCAATACGCAGATTAAGGCCCACCCCTCCGGCAAGGTCGAAAAGCGAGACGCTGTCGCCGTGCATTCTTACTTCCTGAATCCCGAGGTGCGGCACCAAGTCGCCGTTCAACATGGGAAGCGCCGAAAACAACCTGACATCTGCCCTGGCAAACACGTCATTATTAGCGGTAATCCTCTTGATACGAAGACTTGGGTTTGCGTTATACACGCTGTCGCCCATGGCGCGCAGAATACCTCCGCTCAATGCCACTTCAAGGTTCGTAGACTTCGCCACAGGCCAGTTGATGCCTCCCGTTAACTTATAGCAGCTGGTCTCATAACTGACGACGTCGCGCTGGCCCGGTTGCGACTGAACGATGCTCTGAAAAGCCATATACCCGCCGACGCCGACCATCCCGCCGTTTTCGAGCACATAACCAAGCAGCAGGTCCATTTTTCCGGCCGGGGAAACAAACGAATCGGTCGGATTGCCGAAATATTCGTCACTCCCGGGTGTAATGTAATCAAGAAATTCATCGTGCCTGTTAAAAACGGCTCCGACGGAGAACATGGGGTACTGGTTCCTGCTTGCGGAATCCCTGTTTAACGAATAGGAGACTATCCCCCCGAAAAAAGGATCTACCGGATCCCGGTTACGGTTCCCTATCGTATCCTCAGGTAAATGTCTGTATACTCCGAAAGAGCCGTATACAAGATTAGGGTAAAGGTTGATATTGGCCGGGTTCCTGAAAATACTGACCTCATCCATGAAAAAATCATCATGACGTCCCATTGAAATGACACGCGCATCCGTCGCGAAGCAGCTTGCCGCAATGCCTGCCGCAAGAATCACCATGACGACTTTCTTCATAACGTTTCCTCCGTGAACCTTTAATGTGATCAGCGCCTGCTCAGCTCTCCTCACCCATTCGAACATATATCCGGGGAGTTTTAATTAATGGTGCCGTTGTTCAGAAATATAATATCTTACTGCGAGAATACGAACGGGTATACGACTTCCGTTACATCCCCTGGTTTGTCTATCTTTTCGAACATCCAGCGTTTTATTTTATCGGTGACCGATACTTCCAGTTCATGGTCCGCCATGGTGGACTCCAGTATCTGGCAGAAAATCACCTTGCCGAACTCATCGATGGCGAATTTTACGGTTATCTTGCCTTTGAGACCGGGTTTTTCCCTCAGCCGTTTATTGTACGCATACCTCAAGGCCGCGATATTCTGCATGACGACCCGCATGATACTTGCCTTGCTTCTTCCGCCGGTCAATGATGCGCCCTTCAGAAAATCCGGAGCCGATATTTTAAGCGAGCCCCGTTTCTTCAACTCAAGGGAGCTCGCGCCCTCATCCCCTCCCATAAGGTTCCCGATAAGGTCGTCAATGCCACCCGCCCCGCTTCCGCCGAACCCGCTCCCATAGCCGGACCCGTACCCAATCCCCGCTGCGCCTCTCCTGCCGGAACCGCCGCCGCCCCCTGATTTCAATCCGCCGACCCCTGAAAGAATGGCGTCAATACCGGTAGCAAACCCTCCTTTTCCAAACAGATCTGCGGACGCGACCGTTTTACCCTTGACCTGGCCTGAAATTATTCCGAGGACTCCGGAGCGGGTTACCCGTGCGCGGGGATCACCGCCGCCTCCGAAAGTGCCGCCCTGTCCCCTGCTCTTCGACTGCTTCATTTTTTTAACATCGCTTTTTTCCTTTTCCTTTTCTTTTTGTTTCAGCTCCTCGGCTTCCCTTTCCTTCTTCTTTTCCTCTTCACTCTTTTTCTGCAGCGTCTCGGGCAGATCCTTGCCTTGCATGAGTTTTGCGATGCGCTCTTCCGGGACCTTCTGATAAAAATCCGTCGCGACTTTGACGACTTCCATGGAACTCAGCCAGACGCAGAAAACCACACCCACGAGAAGCGAGATGATCTCCAGGTTGCGGAGGCGCTTGTCCTTTTCGATAATAAAAATGTCCTTCCGTGACTTCAGCACTTCGATATACTCCTGCTCGCTCAAGAGCCTTCCCGGCGCATCTTCCTCGTCATCGGAGGACTTACCTGCTGCTGCAGCCTGGTTGATTGCCGATACCGGTCCTGCCGCAGCGCCGACGCCGATTGCCGACAGCACGACTTCCGCTCCGACGGCTTCGAACTGCGTCTTGATTTTTATCGCTTCCTGTTCTTCGGCCTCCTGGCGGACGCAAATCGGCTTGACGACGAGGCTGTTAAGCACCGTTTGCACCGGACTTCCGGACCACCGCGCGATCTCTTCCGCGATCCTTGAGGCACGGGCCGTATCCCCGCATTTTTTTATCAGAACTTTGTATTTCACGGTTACATTTCCCTTTCCATGACGGCAAAATTCATCTTCATGTATCCGGCGCTTGCGCACGTATGCATGATTTTATAAAGCACATCGAAATCCATGTTTTTATCGATCTGAATAGTGGCAATCCCTTCCGCCTGGTTGAGAAGGCCCTGCTTTATCTGGTCCTCCTCGATTTTCTTAGCGGTTTTCAACTTCTGCTCCAGCTGCGAGATGACCGGGTTTGGATTGTCCTGCGGTATCTTCCGCACGTCATCGGTCGGAACAACCGGGTTATTGTCTATAAGTATCATGTCGGAGGTCGCGGCTATCTGGACATGGATTTCCTTCGGTTTTATCGTTGACATCGAGTTTGGAAGCACAAGGTTGTCAGCGTTGGTCAGGATACTGCCCTCGGCGGAATAACTCTTCATCAGGTAAATCACCACTATAGAGAAGAAATCGATAAGCGAGGTGATGATGAGTCCCGTCGATTTGGGCGTTGCGAACTTGTTTCTTCCGCGTTGTGCCATGGTTAACCCCTGAGCTTTGCTATTGAAATGTTTGGAAAGTCGGCCGAACGTGCCACATCCATGAGCTGGACGACCTTGTCATAGGCCACCTGATTCTCCGCGGCGATGATAATATCCTCCCCGTCGCGCGCCTCGCGGTAACGCTCCTTGATTTTCATAAGTCTGTTTTTCATTTCATCGTACGCCAGGAGCGGGGCCAGTTTGTAAAGGGAAGGATCCTGAACGACAACCTGCCGGCGCGGATTGGTGACAAGCCATACCTCGTCACCCGGCTGCACCGAGGTCAACGGTTTGCCGTCAGCGTCAGTCAGCATGAAACCCTCTTTGGTGTAAAGACATTGTAAAACATTATAATTCGTATCGGTCACGTACAGCAGGATGTCCTGCCGTTCATTGATCTTGAACTGCTTTCCCGTCTTCGGGTTCATGACCGGTTTATCCGGATTCTTAGGGTCATATTCCTCGGTCACTTCGACCCTTCTGTCTTCCGCCGACACATAGTGATGGAACTCTTTGTAAAAAAGCGACGGCAGAAAGCCGTTCTTTGCGCCGATCGTCACCACCGAATCGGTGATGATCATCGTCAGCATGAGCTTGTCCGATTCATCTTCGGGCGGCCGGGCGGTCTGGGCCTCTGCAGTATTCGAACCGCGGCCTTCCGGCAGTTTCAAGTTGATGACCGATATCTTCGCGAATTCCGCAGAAAGCATCAGCACCGGAATAAGCACGACCAGAAAATTGATGAACGGCTTTAAGTCGATGTTTATATCCTCGGAAGCATCAACTGCCTTTTTCCTTGCCATCTGTCCCATAGTGAACAATCCTGTTAAGAGAATTTCTGGTTTAAATTTCCTGTTTCTATTATATTAAACGACATTTCTCCCTGAAATGTTACACCGGTCATTACAACGACGCACTGTACATCGCCTCTCATAACCGGATTCTCCCGGAAAGTCACACCGGTTACTCCTCCACCGCATTGATCAGCTTCGTCGTTTTTTCATCCATGTCTTCCATGATCTTATCAGCCTTGCCGCTGAGCATACCATGGACCATGATGCAGGGCACCGCAACGAGGAGCCCCATGAGCGTCGCCGACATCGTGATGCTGATACCGGCGGCAAGCTGCTGGGCTCGCTGTGCCGCAGGCGCGTTCGCAATGGCATCAAAGCACTCCATGGTGCCGTAAATAGTACCGGTAAGCCCGATCAGCGTCGCCAGGTTGGCAAACGTGTTCAGAAGAAAGACATTGCGTTTCACTTTCGGGCCTTCGGTCAGGAAAACCTCGTCAACAGCCTTTTTAATGGCCTTGGGGCCTTTGTCCCTGTTGAGCAGAACACCCGCCACCCCTTTTGCCAGAGGCGACTTAACCGATGCTGCATACTTCGCTGCGCGCTCGAAATCACCCGCCTTGATATACTTGTTGATCGCACTCATGAAGTTGCTGCTTCCCCAGTCGCACTTGAGGAAAAGATACCAGAACCGCTCGGCAGCAAGCCCCATCGCGATAAAAGCCACAAAAGCCAGAATCCACATGATGAAAGATGCCGCCGACTGAAAACCGAGAAGCAGGAAGTTTACCATCTGCATAAGAAAGCCTCCTCATGGAATCGTATTTTTAAGGGTTATCTATACTGAATATCTATTAACATCTTTTCGACCGCATTCATTACATAAAAGACGCTCCTTTCTCAGTCCTCAATAATATCTTAAAACCGCGATCATTGCAATTGTTGTTTTAATTCCTTGATCTTTTCCTGCTCGAGTTCAATGTTGCGCTTCGCCTCGATCTCGATACGCGAGAGCATCTTGATCTTCTCCGCGGCTGAAGTCTGCATTTTCATGATGTTCTGGATGCGCCGCAATTCCCGCCTGGTTTGCTCGTCTTCAGGCACGAACGCCAGCGAGGATTCTCTCATCTCCGTCGTGCCTGCTTTCGTCGTACCGCCGGCAGAGACGTCTGCAGCCGGTTTAGGTTTCGGAACCCATTGCACGATCTCCGCATTCAGCATTTCGTCATCAGGCTTGATGGCTTTAATCCTTTCCCGCGCCTTGTCAAGCCACGCGTTCGGGACAATGCCGAGTTCCTTTGCGGCCTTCACGACCTCCTCGTACTTTGGAAGAGCTGCGTCCAGCGCCTGGAGCCATCGTTCTTCAAGCAGTTCGGAATAGGCATCCTGTTCCTCTTTTGAAAGGTTCCTGGGCACCGGCGCGCTTTTCAATATCCGGCCCACCTCTTCCATAATGTCGGCTTTGCGGAACATCATCTCCATGAATTGATCGATCGACTTTTCCACATAGATGCCGGTTATGTTCTGGTCGTGCGCCCACTGGATATTCTTATAGAAATACTCCTGCGCTTTCTGATAGTATTTGTCAAGGCTCGAGAGGATTTTCACTTTCGATGCGATCTTTTCAGCGGCGTTCCCGAAAAGCGTCTGGCCTGCCACCGCTGCCGCCATGTCGACGAAACCCCTGCCGATCATATAGGTAGAACGTATCGTCCACTCCTCAATGCCTATTTCAATTGCCTTCGCGTAGTATTTTGCGGGTTCCTGGAGGGCATTGGTCTTTCCCTTGACACGCTCCTTCATCTCCCTCTCGTTCCGCGCCTCAAGCTGCATCTGGAGGAATCTATCATAATGGATGTCTCCGATTTTGCAGTAAGCCTCCGCGATATCACCCATATCGATATCGCTGCCTTTGCGGAATTTCTCGAATACCGACACCGCCATCATATAGTTCTTTTCAGCTTCGGCGAAGTTATTCATCGCCATAAATGCATTGCCGGCCTTGACCAGCGCCTGCACCTGCTTGAACCGGTCGCTGGTGAACTGCCGGGCATAATCGGAAAAAACAGCTGCCATCTCGGCGCGCTGTTCCATCTTCTCGTAGCAAAGGCCCACCGAGAAAAAAGCCTCGGCGGCATATTCGGATTCAGGGAAACGCTTGGCCAGCGTAAGGTACACATTGATCGCCTCGGTGTATATTTTCGCCTTTTCGAACATGAGCCCGGCATTATACAGCGCCTGGGGCGTCTTGGGATCATTGCCATACCGTTCAAAAATAATCTCAAACATCCTGCCGGCCCGGTCAAACCGGTTCAGCTTCTGGTAGCACTCTGAAGCGGCGGAAAGACTGGGGATGGCGAACGACGGCTTGGTAATTGCATTGGCCGCCGCCTCGTAGACATCGGCCGCCCTGTCCAGGTTATTCGCCATTTTATAGTTTTCTGCGGACCGGAGAAACGACTTTTCACGCAGCGTCGATTTGGGAAACTTGGCGGTAAGACTCATGAATATGTCCGCCGCCGCATCGAATTTCTTCAAGTCTTCATAGCAGACTCCGGCCTGGAACCATGCGCGGTCGGCGATTTTTGTCGTCGGGAATTCGGCCGCAATCGATTTATAGGCCTCGGCAGCAGCAGATTTGTCCCCGCTCTTCTCATAAGATTCGGCTTTTTTATACGTAGCCCCCGCCGCGAGGTCGATCATTTCCAGCTGCTCCGGGCTTTCAGGCTTCTGCCGTGCGATAAGCTGGCGGTACATTTTCATGGCAAGGTCATACTGCCCTGAACCGGAGTAGCAGTTGGCGAGCATGCGGACCGACTTGTCCGCGAGTTTTGACGAGGGGTAACTTTCACTTATCTGCCTGAAGACCCTGATGGCGTTGTCAAAGGATTTCGCCCCGTAGTGGATATTCGCCGCGAGATAGAGCACCTCCGCCGCGTTCGAACTTTTCGGGAAATGGGACTGGAACTTTTCGGCGTAGTCAAGGAGCTTTTTTGTCTCCGGGAGAGCGTACACCTGCTCCTCGCTCATCCCCCTGCTGGCGATCGC
>JAFGDP010000117.1 GCA_016932075.1 Chitinispirillaceae bacterium
ATCCGGTGCCGGGCCGAAAAAAACACTTGCGTTTTAAATGGGGAATATCTTAATTATGAAAAAGACCATTGGCCCGGGCTGCACGGAGAGGAAAAGGTATACTATCTGATGAGCGTATTGAAAATCCGCTTAATCCTAAATTCAGATAAAAATTATTGCTCTATCTCAATAATTTATTATATTATCCCTCGTCGGTTGCATTTAACAAAGTTACTTACCATTTAAGCCCTTAAAAAAAATATGAACAAACGACAAACTACCATGGCTGGAATCTGTTGTGTGTGTGTCCTGCTTCTTGCTGCTTTTTCCGCGAGTGCAGGAAGGACGATCGTCGTTCCCCGCGACTTTCCCACTATTCATGCAGCGCTTGGTGAAACCGATGCCGGCGATACCGTTTTTGTCAGCAAGGGAAGGTACGCCGAGAACATCGCTTTGGTCGACAACGTTGCTCTTATAGGTGAAGATATGCTTACGACCATCATTGATGGCCGGCGTGTCGCACCCTGCGTGATCGGCGCCGATGGAGCGGTGGTCAGGGGTTTCACCATTATAAATGGCCAGACGGGCGTGCTCTGCAAGAACACCCGTCCCACCATTGAAAGGAATTTTATTGTTGACAACAAAGGGGCGGGCATTCATGCCCTCATCGCACTGCCGGATATTAACAATAATGTCATCTATCGTAACGAATGGACCGGAATCTTTCTTGAATCAGCCCGAAGCACGAGGACGTCGATTGACCATAACGTGATTCTCGAAAACGGGTATTGCGGAATCTTCTGTGCGCACCGTACCGAAGTCCTTGTCCGCAATAATATCCTCATAGCAAACAAACAGTATGGTATTTTCGTCGCCCCGGAATCACATAAGACGCGTATTATCCACAACAATATGTGGAGAAACCGGCTTCCCTACAACGGCGATGCAGTCATGCAGCCGAACAATATGCAGAAGCCGCCCAATTTCATCTCCGCAGGACACCCTGAGTACAACTATTTCATCAAGCCGGTATCCGCCTGCAAGGGCAAAGGGGAGAATGGCACCGACATCGGACTCATCTCGGAACAGATGGTTGTTGCGATGGCCACTGACGCCGATGGTGACGGAATCCCCGACGAAATGGACCAGTGTGCTGATGTGCCGGAAGACAAGGATAATTTCGAAGACCAGGACGGCTGCCCGGACTATGACAATGACAAGGACGGGATATACGATTCTCAGGATCAGTGTCCTGACCAGCCCGAAGACCGCGACGGTTTCCAGGATCTCGACGGCTGCCCGGACCCTGACAATGATAAAGACGGTATTCCGGACGCATCCGACAATTGCCCGAACCAGCCCGAAACGTACAATAATTTCAAGGACAGTGACGGCTGCCCGGACGAAGAGCCTAAGGAGATCAAACAGACACTAACCCTCCACGGGGTGAATTTCAAAACCGCCTCGGCCGAATTGCTGGAAGAGTCATACTTTGTCCTTGAGAAAGTATTCAACAGCCTTGAGGCGTTTCCGAACGTTAGGGTCGAAATAGCAGGTCACACCGATAGCGAGGGCGGCGACAGTTATAATTTGGCGCTCTCAAACGATCGCGCAACCTCGGTCATGAATTATTTGATAAGCCGTGGAATCAGTGCGGACCGCCTGCGGGCGAAAGGGTATGGCGAAACCCGACCGATAGCTTCCAATAATACGGCTGAAGGAAGGGCGAAAAATCGACGGGTGGAAGTGATCCCGATTAAATAATACTTCTTCGAAAAAAGGTTGGTGTATGGCGACAACGATTTTGAAGGTTAAGCATTCGTCGGTGAAAGCATTTTGTATATGTATAGGGGTATGGGCAATGCTGCTTTCGGGGGCGCAGGACGTTTTTGCGGCGGGTGACGGTGGGTATGCCGCTCCCTATTTCCAGGCCGATTTTATCCAGACACTCTCCGAATGGCACTCGCCGCTCGTGAATCCGGCGCTGCTCTATCGTGTCAACCAGAAGCACTGGGATTTCGGCTGGTATCAATATGCGATCGCAGAAGAGGGGCTTGGGTATCAGCAGATGAGCCTTCTATGGCCCTATTACCGCAATCATACCTTCGGCGGAACATTACTATGGAATTCCAGCGGAATCGACGGCGTTCGCATCGACGGGACGCCCACGGGTTTGCGTTACTATTTCATGGATTTCTGGTTTATCTTCCATTACAGCTGGAGAATCATTCCTGCGGTTTCGATTGGCGCCAATTTGAAATTGCGGTATGAAGACCAGTTCAATATCAAGGAGGGATTCAGCACGGTCCCGGGGATTGACATCGGCGTTTACTGGAACCCGATCGACCATTATCGGTACGGCGATCTTGGCGTAAGCGTGAATGTGCAGGATATCGTACCCACCCAGATCAACTGGGGTGATGAGGCGGCTACTCCGGATTTCGAAAACGAGATGGTGGTCAACCGTGCGCGTGTTGGCGTGCGTTATGCCGCGCTGAATGATAATCTGGTTTGGGACGGCGAGTTGGTGCTTGATAACGCGCTGAGGGACCTTATCGGGGCGATTTCCGATAGCTATATGAATATGGCCAAAGCACTTGATTCGCTGGGCAATCTTGACGGCGTATTTCCCATTACTCCCCGTTTCGGTTCGCACTTCAAGATCATGTTCATCTACCAGGTCTGGCTCAAGTGCGGGCTGGCAAACACCTATACCCCGTACCTCGGCTTTAATTACAACCTGATTTACCTCCTGCCCGAAATGATCAACTATGTTAATCTCGATTTTCATATGGGTTACAACTTCCTCGACCGTGCCGGCACGGTCCGCGATGACCGCGGATTTACCCTTATGACAAAGATCGGCACCGACTTCGGTCAGACGCGCGAACAGTTTCTCTCCAAGAAGCTGTATGACAAACTTATTCTTGCGCCTATGGATGCCTACAACGAGGCCATGCGTCTGTATCTCGCAGGCAAATACTGGGAGGCGGGTTTTGCATTTGGGAAGGTCCTCTCGCTGTTTCCCAATTTTCATCTGAACGATAAAGCTACCTGGTATCTGGGCGATTCCTACACAAAACTTTATATGAATGATATCGCCCGCGAAGTGTTCAAGGAAGCGCTGGAGGAGTATACTACTTCCGAAATGCGTTCAAAATATATTTACGGTCTTGAGCGCCTTGATTACCGTGAAGGCAACTACGACGACGCGCTCAAGAATCATGCGTTCATTATCAATCTTTATCCGGAAAGCGAAATCCGTGCCGATGCCGATTATCTGGCCGGCGAAATACAGTTTCTGCGAAAGAACTACAATGTCGCTGAACAGCTGTTTACCGGAATCAAGCCTGGTGATCCTTCGTATCTTTATGCCCAGTATACGCTCGCCATCATTAATGTTGAAAACAACAAAGAGCAAACCGCAATCCAGTGTCTTACCAGTATTATTAAGGACAGTACCCAGGAGTCATCCGACCAGCTCCTGCAGGATGCTGCGAATCTCAAGCTGGGGCACGTGTACTATGAAAGCGGAGACAAGCTCCGTCAGGCGGTGGAAGCGTACCAGCGCGTACCCGACGGGTCGCCATTCCAGGATGAAGCATTGCTTGCTACTGCGTGGTCCTGGATGAAGGTCAACCGTCCTGCGGAAGCGGTGCAGGCGGTAGAGCATCTTATTTTCAACCATCCGGAATCGCCGCTGGTGCCGGAAGCGTACCTCGTCAAAGGGTATGCGCTGATGCTGCTCAAGCGTAATGCCGAGGCGGTCAATACCCTTGAGCAGTGTTTGAATGCGTGCAAACAAGATTTCGTGACTGCCGAGGCGCTAGAAAAGCGGAAGGCCAAGTTCGAGGAATATGTAACGAAATTTTCGCCCACGTCGGGGAAGATTAAAAAGAATGCATTGCGAAAACCGACCAATAAAACATTGGAGGAACGCCCGGAACTGGAGAAGGAGTTCCAGAAATACGCCAAGGAGTCTAAAGCCTTTTTCGTTTATACGCTGCTTGCCAAGTCGCATAGCCGGTTCTTTATGCGCAAGGATGAAGTCGTGACCGATGCCGAATACGCGCTGGCAAAGGCAACGGCAATGATGAAAGCCAAAGACGTGATTTCAGGGCAGAAAAAGGCTGATGAGCAGGAGCAAAAAATCAAGGACGAAGAGGAAAAGCTCAAGCGAGAGCTGGAAGAGCTTGAAAAACAAGAACAGGAATAACGCCATATACCGTTCATGAAATAGTCTGCTACCAAGGAGAAGTGTTCAATGCAGAAGATGAACCGCACATTAGTCATACTATTAACCGTTTTATTCGCGGCCGTAACCGTAGCTCCGGTTACTACCTACGCGGCAAAAAGAGATGACGAGCGCAAAAGGAAAATCGAGCAGAAACTCAAGGAACTGGAGGAGAAAAAGCAGAAGTTGCGCGAAAGGGCGATTAAAGATGTGGAAAAGAACCGGATAAGCGGAAAAAGCCTTGACGAAGTCATTAACCGATGGGAAAAGCTGCTCGACAACTGCGAGTCGGGCAAAAAATCTCTCCGGTGCGCGGATGCGATGTATAATCTCGGCAGCCTGTATTATGAAAAATCGCGTGATGAGTTTATCAAAGCGCGTGAAGCTTACGAAAGGGCCATGGATGAGTATGAGAAAAATCCGAGCGGTCCGGAACCGGTAAATCCATTGCCGGATTATGCGAAATCACTTGCCATGTATGAGTCGCTGGCCCGTGATTACCCGGAGTTCAACAAAGTCAGCGAAGCGTATTATCAAATGGGTAATATTTATCTCCTTATGGGGGATATTGACGGCTGCAAGAAGGTGTTTACGAAAATCGTCGATGATTTTCCGCAGAGTCCGCGGGCCTCAATGGCGCATTTCAAGCTTTCCGATCTCTGTTATCTCGACCATAACACCACCTGCGCGATCAAGCACTTGGAAAAGGTGAAGGAAAAGGAGGTGGATCTCCAGACATGGGAAATGGTGCACTACCGTAAGGGCGAGGTGTATTACAACAGGGGTGATTTCGATAAGGCAATTGATCTTTTCTTTACCTATATTGAACGGTGCGATAACGGCATGTACAAAAAGCGCGAATTCAGGGAGATGGCGCTTGAATTCATGGCGATAAGTTTTTCGGACATGCCCAACGGCGCCGAAGAGGCCATACGGTATTTCAACCGTCACGGTCATAAACCGTATGAAGCGCAGGTAATGTATACGATCGGGATGAAAAACCGGATTCACGGCCAGTGGGAAGATGCGATAAAGTCGCTCACCACGACCCTGAATAAATATCCCTACTATAAAGATGCTCCATTGGCGCGTCAGATGCTTATTGAATGCTTTGTAGTAAAGAAGGACTACGAAAAAGCCAACAAGGAGCGGGTGCGGCTGGTTGACGATTACGGTCCCGGCAGCAAGTGGTATTCAAAAAACCAGGGCGAGAAGGCGGTAATAGAGCAGTCACGCAACGAAATCAAGAAAGCGATCGGTTCAATCGCCATTTACTACCACGCTCTTGCGCAGAAAAAGAAGGACAAATCTCTTTTCGAGAAGGCGCTTAAGCGGTATCAGGAATTTTTCAAGGAGTTTCCTGATGATATGTGGCGGACGTATGAATATGAATACAATGTCGCGGAAATTTACAACGCCCTCGGCGATTGCGAAAAGGCGGCTGAATACTATGAGCGTGTTGCGGAAAAGGACATTTCCAAATTTCCTGAATACAAGGCCGAAATCGACACGCTCGGCATGGATCAGGATGAAGTTGAAAAATTGAGGAAAAAGTCTGATAAGGGACCGATCTTGATTTCTCAAGAGGATGCCGGATATAACGTCATCGTTGCGCTTGATGTCTGTCGCAAGAAATCAATCGCGCGAAAGGGTATTACCGAGGAAAAAGCGTACCTGCTTCCGGAGACCCGTAAGCTTCTTGATTATGCAGAAAAATATCACACCCGGTTTCCGAAAAGCTCGAACGCCCCCGAGGTGCTGTATCTGGCCGGTAACATCCACTATTCCGCCAAACAGTATGACAATGCAATTCGTGTGTTCAAGCAGATATCCGAAAGCTACCCTTCAAGCAAAATGGCCGACAAGGGCCTGCGGATGCTTGCCAACAGCTATTCGAGCATGGGCCAATTCGAGCAGGCCATGAGCATGTACCGGCTCCTGATCGAAAAGCAGAAACCTAATTCGCCTGAACAGATGGAAGTCATTGATCTCGCCGCGGGTGCGATGTACAAGCGGGCAGAGTCAATCGAGAAAAAAGGCGATAAGCTCCTTGCGGCTGAGGCGTACCAGAAAATTTCCGAGCAGTTTCCCACGAGCAAGGTTGCTGACCGTGGATGGTTCCAGGCTGGTGTATGTTTTGAAAAAATGAAAAACTACGACAAGGCTGCGGAGCTTTTTGAGGGCCTGCCAAGTAAATTTCCGAAATCGACGCTTCGGGAAAAGGCGTTTCTTCGTGCCGCCGATAATTATAAAACCTTGAAAAATTACGAGCGGGCTGCTCAGGTGTACCAGACCGGCGCGAATACGGTCACCCGCGCCGAGTTCGCCATTCCGAGCCTCTCTTCAGCTTCAGAATGTTTCCAGAAGCTGGAACAGTTCGAAATGGCCGGCAAGATGTTCGAAATAATCTATGAGCGGTACTCAAATGATCCTAAGACGCCGCAGGCGCTGTATAATGCCGGACTCATGTTTGAAAAAGGGAAGCTGTATTCGAATGCCATAAACGTCTATTTCACCTTGTCAAAACGGTTTCCGGAATCGGAATACGCGGCAGAGGCGTTCTTCTCTGTGGGGCTTTGTTATGAAAAAATGGGCCAGTACGGCGATATGGCCTCGGTATTTGCCGAATATGCCCAGAAGTTCTCTGCTGACCGATATAAGCAGGTGCAGGCGCGTGTTAAAGCGGGTAACGCCTACCTGAATATGGGTAATTTTAATGAGGCTGAAAAGAATTATCTCATGGCGGTGAGCGTCTATGAGAAATTCCATAAGAGCAGCGATATGGATGTAGGAAACGTGGCTGAAGCGTATTATAAAATAGGGGAGATTTATTTCAAGAAATTCAGCCAGATAAAACTGGAAGCCAAAAACGTACGGCAGATGAGGGATAAGGTAAAAGAAAAGACCAAGGTGCTTGAGGAGTCGGCTAAAAATTACGCAAAGGCAATAGAAATAGGAGTTGAGGAGTGGACCATTAAGGCGACCTATATGATAGGTCAAGGTTTCGTCGATATGGCTGAGGCGGTGTCGAACCAGACCCTTTTTGGCAGTGCCGAACAGCGAATCGGTTCAAAAGTCAAAATTCTCTCGAGCCTCGACAAGTACTACCAGAAAGCGCAGGAATATTTTTATAAAAATATTGAATGGGCGCACAACCAGGATATCGGTGGCGAGTATGTTGATAAATCCATTGACAAATTCATGGAGATGCTGTTCCGCAAGGGCGATATCATGGAGGAGGTCGGTCGTATCCTGAAAAACGCTCCTCTGCCCAAGGGATTATCCCCTGAAGAGCAAGAGGCGTATCGTCAGGTGCTCGAGGAGAAATGGCTTGAGGCTATTGATGCTGCGCTTCCACGCTATGAAGAAGCGGTGCGGGCCGCAAAGGATCTGGGAATCGCCCAAAACCAGTGGCTTGACCGGATCAAGGAACGGATCACGGAGATTAATCCCAATTCAGAGGTTTTGGCTTTTGAGATAAAGCAATGGGAGCCGAAGCCGAAACCGGTTCAAGAACAAGCGGGCTCCGAGGATGCGGTCGGTTCTGGTGAGGAGAGGGATATATCCGCTTCGTATTCCGACCTTGACCCTCAAACCGGACGGGAAATGCAAAGGATTCAAAATATTATGAATATGGAGATTCCGGCGTCGGATAAGATCAAGCAGCTCAATAGGATAGAAATGGAAGCGCGCCGGAATATCGAGCTTGAAGAAGGCAGAATACGGGAATTAAAAGAGAAATTGTAAAAAGAACCAAGACATTTCTTTCACAATATAGGGGAGGAAAGGAGTAGCCCTATGTAATGGAAGAGAGACAAGAAAAAGCTTTTAGTTTGAAATTAACGGAAACTATATTTAGTTATTACATCAACCCTATATACATTTTGTGAGGAGGTTTTTATTATGCAGATGTTCAATTTTCTTCTTCTCGGTTTTCAGTCCTCTGCATGGCTTATTATGTGGATCCTGCTGTTCGTTGCTTTTTTCGGTTTGGGTTTGTTTATTGAGCGGTTCTATTACCTGTTTCTCAAATGTGACTGGGGAACCAGTTCTTTCATGAGTACCATTTCAAAATATATAAAAGCCGGAGATTTTGAGCGTGCGTCCAAATATGCCAGCACCGTTAACACCCCTCTTGCCAAGGGTGTGCTCAGCGTTCTCATGAACAGGACCAAGGGGCCGAAGGCCATTAAGAAGTCCGTTGACGAGGTTTTTCTTTCTGAGGGTCCGCGTATCAAACGTAACGTTTTCCTCTTGAATACCTTTGCCAACCTCGCAACGCTGATCGGTCTGACCGGTACGATTTACGGCACGATGGAATGTTTTGACGCCATCGCCAATGCCCCGGCGGCACAGCGTGCACAGCAGCTTGCTGCAGGTATTTCGATCACCATGTCAGCGACGCTGATGGGGCTTTTAGTCGCGGTACCGTGCATTCTTGCGCATGGGATTCTCAGCGGAAAGGCCGACAAGATTGTGGAAGATATGGACGAGAAGACCACGAAGCTTATTAATGCCGTTGAGGACTGAACATTTCCACAATTCATTGAATGAGAATTAGAGAGTTTGGGACATCTTTCAAGAGGAGTGGAGCATATAAAATAGTTGTAATGAAATGGAAAATTATAACGTTTTATTAGCGAGTGCTTCTTAACCTTTTAGAGGAAGTAACGTATACTTCAACAGGATTACTACTATGGGACAAATGCCTCGTTCAAAAATGATAGATGATGAAGGTGGACATGATCTGGCCATTGATCTGAAGCCGTTCATTAATTACCTGGTGGTGCTTATCCCGGTGTTAATGCTTTCGGCAGAATTTGCCAAAATATCGATAATTAATCTCCATCTGCCGGAAGGACGGGGTTCCCAAACCGCAGATCAGATACGGCAGCGGCCGCTCGACACTGAGGAGGACAAGCTCCTCCTCACTATGATTATTACCGACTCGGTCGTGACCATCGGAGCAAAAAACGGATTCCTGCCCTCGTTGTTTTACAAAGAGTTCCATCATTATGTTTCTGCTGAAGACCGGAGGGTGGAGGTGACCGTTGAGTATGATCCAAAGAATCCGGAGAAACCGGTTACCAATCCAAAGACCGGAAAACCCTTTAACCTGAGTGAGCGTTCAGACATTTATTTATATGTAGCTGATGAAAATTACCAGTTGCAGAAATGTCTCTATACGAGCGATGCGCTCATGCTCACCGATGCCGATGGAAAGCCCGTTACATCGGTTCAGGTTGGGGACACCGTGTGGCTCGTCACGAATCCGCGGCGTCAGGTCATCATATCTGATCCATCACTTTATTCCTTAAAGCCGCTCATGGCATATGATGAGATGAAAAACCGGCTTATGAAAATCAAAGACCGGTATCGGGATGCTCGTGATGCGGAAGATATTATCATCGCGGCGGAAAACCAGGTGGCATATGACAAAATAGTCCAACTCATGGATGTTGCCAGAACGGCAGATTTTCCGAATATTTCAATCGCAAAACTCAGGGGTTAACTATGGCAATTCAGAGAGGCAGAAACAAGTTCGCTACGCCAAAGTCAACGGGGCTGATCATCACGTCTCTTATCGACTTCTTTACGATCGTGGTGATCTACCTGATGAAAAGCTATTCTGCGGAAGGCAGCATAATGACGAACGCCGATAACCTGGTTCTTCCCAATTCGATTTCGACAACGAAACCGAAGGAGGTCCATGTTCAGGTTGCTGCAACCAGTGACATGATCCTTATTGACAACAATCCGGTTGTGCCTACCGAAGACGTGCGCAAGATACCGCAGGATGCTCATAATCCAGTCATTCCTCAGCTTGAGCAGAAGCTGAAGATTGCTAAAAAACTGGAAGAAGACCAGGTCAAACTGGGCGCAGCGAACATAATAGAAGGAACGGCGACTATCCAGATAGACAAAAATGTCGAATTCGACGTTCTATACAAAGTAATGCATACCTGTGCCAGCGTAGGATACATGAAGATGAATTTCGCAGTCATGGAAAGGGAAATGTAACAGTGAAATACAAAGTACTCATCAAAAAGTGTGACGACGCTGCAAAAGCAGTCCGTATCGCCGGTGAAATAGCGAGGTGGTCCGGAAGTGCTCTTGAGACGGTACTTACGACGCTTGTTACCAAACCGATCTGCGTGCGTCAGGAAGCCGATGAGCAGGAAGCCCGGAAAATCAAGGCCCAGTTTGAGGCGGTCGGGGCGGAGGTAGTGCTCGTCGAGTTGCCCGGACCGCAGAAAGCCGCTGCTGCCGTTCCTCCTGTCGCCGCCGCCGCAGTTGGTGCAGCGGTTGCCGGTGAAGGTGAAGAAGAAGAAGAGGTCGAAGGGCGTGTGTTAAGCGATTCGGAGTATGCAGAGGTCCTCAAGAAACGCGGCGATATTTTTGTTATTGAAAAAGAGAAACGGCTGCGTTACATCGAAATGGTGACCATGCTGCTGGGAGTCCTGTTTGGATTTTGGATAAGTACGGTAGAAGTGGTAAAGGTCGCAACCGATTTTTATCAGAAGATGCCGGAAGAACGAATAGCAAAACTCATGGATTCAAAAGAGCTCCCGCAAACGCTGCAGCAGAACAAAGACCAGGAGAAGGAAAAAGAAGAAATAAAAGCAGAAAAGACCGAAGTTAAAAAATTGAAAAAGACCAGCAAGGGGGCAGGGGGAACAACCGGAGGTGGTGGTGATCCACGGGCGCGTGTGACGCGTCAGGGCGTTCTTGGTATTATTTCCGGCCAGGTAAAGGGAAAAACCGTTGCATCCGCCGATCTTTTCGGCAAGGGGGGGTTTGCAAGCGGGATTGACGCCATACTTTCGGGCGTCGGCGGACTCAAGGCCGGTGGAGGCGGCGGTGCGGGACGTAAAGGCGCTGCAGGCATCGGCTATGGCGCGGGATATGGAAGTGGATTCGGCGGAAGCGGCGCCGGCGGTATCGACGATCTTATCGGCGGACTCATGGGCGGAGGAGAAGGCGGAGGACTCGAGCTCAAGAAACGGGGCACGCTCAAAATTTCCGCACCGGATTTCCTCAAGGGAGGATCGCTCACCGGCGGAAGAAGCAAGGCCAGCATTATGCGGGTAGTGATGCAGAACCTTGCTGCATTGCGGTATGCGTATAACAAACGTCTCCGTGAAAAACCGGGACTTAAAGGAAAAATAACCGTTAAATTTGCGATTGATGAATTTGGCAAGGTTATTTTTTGCCAGGTCATAGAATCCACCATGTCCGATCCACCGCTTGAGCAGACCGTCGCCAATAAAATAAAACGGTGGGTCTTTGAAAAAATAGACAAGCCTGGTGATGTGACTGAAGTTATTTATCCGTTCGTATTTTCGCAGTAATAAGCCGGCAAAAACTCCTTGCATTTTTTGGAATGATATGCTATTATACGTGTTGTTACCATGCGTTCAAAAAAACGGAAATGACTTGACACTCAAGGGTGGCAGTAGCCAATCACCATTAGTGCACATAGGAGGAAGGATATTATTATGAAGAAGGCGGCTGTAGGTCTTTTGGTGGCGGGGTTTGTCATGAGCAGTTTTGCGACCGATGCGCGGGTCATAACCATGGGCCGGCATGATAATTTTTTCATGGACGAAGTAAGCATTTTCAAGAATCCCGCGAATATCAATATCTATCCGAATATGGTGTATGGTTCTTATGGTGAGTATCGGCCTTCTGCTGCGGATACCGGTCAGTTTTCCGGAATGAAAGCTAGTAACCAGGACCCGATGAATCCTTTCTTCGGATCAATTGTTTCCTATTCATTAAAGCAGACGTCGGAAAACAGAAATCAGTATCCTATGTTTTCTTTCGGCGCGCTGTTTAACCGTCATGATGAAATGCTTGATTATATTACACCAGGGAATGAAAAATATGCCGGCAATCCGGCTGACATCATGACCCAACCCGCGGGAAAAATAGATCTTCTTGCAGGTTATGTGCTTGAAAACGGCGCAATGCTCGGTATCGGCGGGTATCTGGCTTTTCAGAGCGAGACGGACGGGGATGTCGTCGATTATGAAACGAGCGTATACAAGGGAAACGTTGGTATCAACTGGCCTGTTGCAAAATCGACCAACCTTGAGGTGTCCATGGGCGGTGGTATCCTGCGTGCAAAAGGTGATGATGGCGCGAATAGTAACCTTAAAAAGATAATCGCAGACAACGACTATTTCGTGCGGGGCGATATCCGGCTTTTTTCAGCGCTTGACATGATCAATGGCGATCTTGTACCACATCTTGGAGTACAGCGGGTGACCTTGTTTGATAATGAGGTCACATATACCGATGTCGCCGGAGGTATCGGGGTGAACGTCAATATCGACAAAGGGTTCTTCTGGACCGGTGTTGAAGGGATCTACCGGGATTACATCTTTGCCAGCGATTCCGCCTGCACCGGCATTGGAGGAAGGATCAGTTTTGGAATAGAGCGGAGCATCTGGTGGGACTGGTTTGTTATCCGTGTCGGAGGGCAGAAAGTACTTCTTTACTCCACAAAGGACGCGGCAGGACAAAGCACGGGCAGATGGGAGGAGAACACTCCTGCTGACGCCTCGGATAATGATCTGGTGTCACTGGGATTCGGATTGAACGTCGAGAACCGCCTGCGTATTGATTTTGTCGCGGCGGAAGATATCGCGTATACCTTCACCAATCTGTTCAGCAAACCCATGCATCATCTTTTCACGAGGGTCAGCGCGACATACAGCTTTTAAGACAATTCGGCGCATGAGCACGAACACCAAACGGGTGGTATAGTTTTTATATATCATCCGTTTTTTTATTGGTCCACGACAATGCTTCGCGCGTCCGTATCGTTGAACATTCACATGCCAAATGGTAGGATGAATTATCGGTCTGTCTCGGGATAGGAGCGGCCATTTTTCCTGCAGACAGAGTATATTCATGTGCATATCTCGTAAAGCGTTTTAAAAGCCGGAGATCCACGTTGAAAAGAACCCTGCTGATGGTCGTATGCTGTTTTCCGGGGTGCTATGGAGCAGCATCTCCTCTTCCTCACGATATGCACGAATGGGCGGTTACCGCGATTGATTGCATATACAAAGAGAATTTCAGGGGAGCCGAGGATGAGGCGCGAAAGATCGTCAGAAGATATCCTGCACATCCTGCAGGCTATTTTTTCATGGCAGCAGCCATAGACTCCTGGATGGCGACGTATCTTACTGATCGCCGCGAGAGTGAATTTTACCGGTTCTGCGAACTGGCCGTGGAAAAGGCTGAAAAAATCCTTGAGAAAGACGACGATGATGAATGGGCGGTCTTTTTCATGGGAGGAGCGGAGGGGTATAAAGGGACCTATGAAGCGCGCTACGAACGGTGGATAACCGCATTCAGGTACGGATGGAAGGGTGTGTCTATTTTGATGAAGCTCCAGAAACACAACAGCACCCTGGCCGACATACAATACGGCATCGGCAGCTATGAATACTGGCGCAGCGCCCTGATGAAAAGCCTGCGCTGGTTGCCCGGTGTTGACGACAAGCGCGTCGCGGGCATACAGAAGATCAATGATGCACGCATGAACGGTATCTTTACCAAGGGGGCCGCATCGGTCGGGCTTATTGACATTTATCTCAATGAAAAAAAATATGACAGCGTACTCCGGATCGCCGATGCGGCGCTACAGCGCTATCCTCATTCGCGTATATTTCTGATCGGTAAAGCCCGTGCCCTTCTGGGGCTGGACAAACCGCAGGAGGCCGCCCCGATTTTTCGCTCCGTGCTGCACCGGATACAAAAGAATCCTGTGGATGAACATGCAAACATAGCATTGTGCCATTTCTGGATTGCCAAGGCAGCCCTTGCCAGCGGCAATTATGATGAATGCATCACGGAATGCAATCTCATGAAAAACTACAGGTTCAATGACGACACCAAGAAATTATTGGATAAATATTTTTCTGAAGTAAAGTTTATCAAAAAAAAGGCCCTTGAACAACGGAAATAAACAGAGGGGGGTGTCCTCTTCATTCAGGTTGAGGCGTCACTCCTGCAAACGCAATCGCGTGGCATGGTTGTTTCCAATGCCGCCTGCTTGTTCAACAGAGAGGGTCTCTTTACTCTGCATGGCCCGGGGATTTATTTTTGGGGCCTGATTATGCCGGGATAGCTCAGTTGGTAGAGCAATTGATTCGTAATCAGTAGGTCGCCGGTTCGAGTCCGGCTCCCGGCTTATTCCGGATCGCTGTTATAAATCATGCCGCCACCTGCTTTGTAGCTCCTCAAAATCTCTATAGCTTCTGCGCGGCAGATATCGGTTATGGTCTCAATATTGCGTTCTGCCAGTACGCCGATCCAGTTATCTACCTTCGCACCCTCATTAAAGCCGATGTCGCGAGCGTCCTGATCCCTGCCGCCGCATACAAGCTTCCTGATTCCAGCCCATGGGATCGCACCAAGGCACATGGCACAGGGCGCGCTGCTTGTCACCAGTTCGGCGGGCGGCAGTCCGTTTGCGCCAAGGTTGTAGGACCCTGACACCTTCTGGGCGATCATGATGGCCACTATTTCAGCATGGAGCACTGAACATTGAAGGGAGGTGACAAGATTCATGCCCGGCGCGATAAGCTCATGGGTCTCTGCATTAAAAATCGCCGCGCCGAAAGGACCGCCGGTGCCGGCCTTCATATTTTCCCGGGCAAGTCCCATGACAAAACGCATCCTGCCTTCAATTGTCTGTAAACTCGAAGGGTCGACAAGGGCGGTATAAGGTCCTGCCCACGCGGGCAGTTCTAGGCAGATTGCCGGATAGCGTTGTGTCATTTCAAACCATCAGACCATGCGGTAACGGTTCCAGTGTATGTTATTATACCGCAATTGTTTTGATAATACCGGTTTTTTCTTTTCTGCAGGATAGCCGATGGCAATGATCGACTCCACGCGCAACGTATCCGGAAGCTCAAGCAGGGAGCGGATATACCGTTCTGATGAGGTGCCTTGGGCGGTCAGGCGGTTTCTGATCTGTATCCAGCAGGACCCGAGCCCGCATTCCAGAGCCGCGAGCTGCACCACTATCGAAGCGATGGAGCAGTCTTCGATCCAGACATCCGATTCGTGTTCATTGCCGCAGATGACGATGCCGAGCGGCGCTCCTGCCAGGAACTGCGAACCGTGTTTTTTACTCGTTGCAAGCTTTTTTAACAGGTGGCGGTCATCAATAAAAACAAAATGCCACGGCCGGATGTACCGGGATGATGGCGAACGGAGCAGGGCCTCTTGCAGCCTTTTAAGGACCTTTTTGTCCACCGGTGTGCGTCGGTATTTGCGGATACTTCGCCGTTTTCTGAGAAGGGTTATCATGGCGGTCTCCTTTTGCTATCGGTTCAAAGGAATAATTTACGTTGTGCGCAGATAGTCAGGGCTCCTGACTGAAGCGGTACCAGATGAAAACCGGGGTCCTGCCGCTCATTTTACATCTTGATCCGTACCCCATTTCATACTATTTTGATTACCATGAAGCAGGTACAGCTTATCATGGACAGCCAGGCGCTAGGCCGGGCCATTACACGGATAACGCACCAGATACTTGAGCGAAACAATGACCTTTCAAAGGTCGGTGTCGTAGGCCTGCAGACGCGCGGTGTTTATCTTGCGGAACGAATAAATACCACAATCAACGAAATGGAAAAAACCGACCTGGTCCCCGGCATATTGGATGTTTCATTTTATCGCGACGACTACCACCGGGCGCTCGCCGTTCCCAAGGTCAGGACAACGGACATCCCTTTTGATACTAATGACATCAACATAATACTGGTAGATGACGTTTTGTTCACCGGCAGGACCGTGCGCGCCGCGCTTGATGCGCTCATGGATTTCGGAAGGCCCAAGACCATTCAGCTCGCGGTGATCGTGGACCGCGGCAACCGTGAGTTGCCGATACAGCCTGATTACACCGGGACGTCGCTCAAGACCCTGCCCTATCAGGAAGTCAGTCTCAAAGTCCTGGAGCATGACGGTGAGGATTCGATCTGGCTCATGGAAAGGGACAAGGGCGGATAAAAGGACATGGCTCTTTCAATTCAGCATCTTCTCGGCCTGGACGGCGTGTCACGCGATGACATTGCCAGCATCCTTGATACGGCTGATTCCTTCCATGAAGTGCTGGAACGGGAAATCCCGGTCGTGCCCACGCTTCGCGGAAAAACCGTGGTCAACCTGTTTTACGAAAACAGCACCAGGACCCGCATCTCGTTCGAACTTGCTGAAAAACGGCTTTCGGCAAGTCCGATCAGTTTCTCCTCGTCAACCAGTTCGGTTGAAAAAGGTGAAACGCTCCGCGACACCATCAAGAACATCGAGGCGATGAAAATCCACATGGTCGTGGTGCGGCACAACGCCGCCGGGGTTCCATATTTCCTGACCCAGTGCACGAACGCCGTTATCGTCAACGCGGGTGACGGTTTGCACGAACACCCGACCCAGGCGCTCCTCGACATGATGACCATACGCCGCAACCTTGGCCGGCTCGAAGGGCTCAAGGTCGCAATCGTGGGCGACATTTTCCACAGCCGCGTGGCGCGATCGAATGCGTGGGGCATGAAGACCATGGGCGTGAACGTGATCCTGTGCGGACCGCCGACACTTCTTCCACAGCACCCGGAAAGTTTGGGCGTCCCGGTCACCGACGATCTGGACGAGGCGCTGGAGGGCGCCAATGTGGTCATGCTCCTGCGGTTGCAGCTTGAGCGCCAATCAAGCGGTACGTTCCCCTCCATACGGGAATATCGGGACCGGTACGGGCTGGACCTGGACAAGCTTGCCCGGTTGCCGTCCGATGTGCTCATCATGCATCCCGGCCCCATTAACCGCGGCATCGAGCTGGCCTCAACGGTTGCCGACGGACCGCATGCGGTCATACTTGAGCAGGTGACCTGCGGGGTTGCGGTGCGCATGGCGGTTCTCTATCTGCTCGGAGGCGGGGAAAATGAATAAACGGCCCGACGGTTCTACCATGTACCCTCCGGACGTCGATCAACCCCATGATCCGTTTGTCATAAAGAACGGCAGGGTCATCGATCCTGCCAATCGGATCGACGATACCCTTCATGTGGCGGTTGCCCAGGGAGCGATCAAGGCCGTTTCCAGGGAGATGCCGCCGGAGTTCAAGGGTGCGCGCGAGATCGATGCGCGCGGCAAATGGGTCGTTCCCGGGCTCATGGACATGCACGTGCACCTGCGCGAGCCGGGCAGGGAGGACAAGGAGACCATCGCGTCCGGGACCCAGGCCGCTGCGGCCGGAGGATTCACCGCAGTCGCCTGCATGCCCAATACCACGCCGGTCCTTGATGAAGAGTCAAAGATCCGGTATGTGATCCAGCGCGGTGAAGGGTGCGCGAGCAGGATCTTTCCCATCGGCGCCATCACCTCGGGCATGGCCGGTGAAACGCTTGCCCCGATGGGCGAGATGATCAAGGCCGGCGCGCGGGCCTTCAGCGACGACGGTAGGCCGGTAGAGAAATCCAGCCTCATGCGCAACGCGCTCAATTACTCGAAATCGTTCGGGGTCCCGCTCATCTGCCACTGTGAAGATTGCGACCTGAGCGAAAAGGGGCACATGAACGAAGGGATCTACTCCACCCGGCTTGGGGTGCGCGGTATTCCAACTATTGCCGAGGAGATCGGCGTTGCGCGGGACCTGCTTCTGGCGGAGTATACCGGCGCCCGTATTCATATTGCCCATGTATCAACCGCAGGCTCGGTCAGGCTCGTCGCCGAGGCGAAAAAGCGCGGCGTTCGGGTCACGGCGGAGACCTGCCCCCACTATATCACGCTCATCGACACCGATATCGGCAAGTACGACACCAACAAGAAGATGAACCCGCCCCTGCGCACCGGGGCAGACCGGACTGCGGTCATCCAGGGACTGTGCGACGGCACCATCGACGTGATCGCCAGCGACCACGCGCCGCACGTGGCAGAGGAAAAGGAGGTGGAGTTCGATGCCGCAGCGTTCGGCGTGATCGGGCTCGAAACGTCGCTCGGCGTTGTCCTTACCTATCTGGTGCAGCAAAACCTTCTCATGCCGGCCGACCTGGTCGAAAAGATGAGCATCAACCCCAATAAAATCCTCGGACTGCCGGGCGGAACCCTTTCTCCAGGGGCGGCAGCCGATATAACGATCATCGATCCAAAGGCGGCATGGAAGGTTGACCACACGAATTTCTTTTCCAAATCCCGCAATACGCCGTTTGAGGGATTCCAGCTCAAAGGCCGCGCCTCGTGCACCATTCTGGACGGCAGGGTGGTGTTCGAGAGGGTGTAAGACGACTGCCCGTGGCCGCATGAGGCGGCCGTTTCTCATGCCACAAACGTGAAATAATTGTCTTTGTCAATAAGTTCAAAGGAGGAGTTGGGATAGGTTTCTTTCCATACCCGGGGAGGACGAATGTTTTTTGTTCCCCATTTGAATTCATACCCGTAGAGTGATCCGTCACGTTCTTCGACAAGGTCCACTTCCTGCTTTTCCCAGGTGCGCCAGAAATAACTGTTGGCGTACATGGACGTATAACACCTTTTTTTCATGCGCTCCATGAAAAGAAAATTTTCCCAGAGCCTTCCCATATCGTCTCTGAGGTTGGACGGATTGAAGTTGGCAATTATGGCGTTGCGGATTCCGTTATCAAGAAAGTAATACTTGGATTTTTTTGTAATCTCCTTGCGCAGGTTCCGGCTGAATCCCTGGACCGATTGGATGATAAACGCCTTTTCAAGAATATCGCAATACCGGGCAACCGTTTTCTGGTCGATGCCTAATTGCCGGCCAAGCTCCGAAAGCGACACTTCTGAACCGATCTGAAAAGCGATCAGACGCAGCAGCGCGACGAGCGTTTTTGAGTTGCGGACCTTGTCCAATTCGAGGACGTCCTTGAACAGGTACGATTGCGCGATTTCCTCGAGAATCCGGATTTTTTCCTTTTTATCCTGAGCAGTAACGACTTCCGGGTAACCGCCGAACAGTATCCATTCCTCCAGCCGGCTTTTTGCGTCGAACGGCGAGAACATGGAGGCAAGTTCCAACTGGGATACCGGGAACAGGGTAAGCGAAATTTTCCTTCCGGTAAGCGGTTCGCCTACCTGGCCGGCCAGATCGAATGACGATGATCCGGTTGCAATAATGCGTAATTCGGGAACGTGATCGACCAGGAGCTTTAATCCTTGCCCGATTCCTTTTATTTTCTGCGCTTCATCAATTGCCAGCAGTTCATAACCGCTTGCATATTCCCTGAGGATTTCAATACTCTGGCTTTCAAGAATATGACGGGTGGAGAGATTATCTCCGTTCTCCAAGCGGTACTGAAAAGGACATGATTTTAAATAGTCGGCCAGGAGGGTTGTTTTCCCTACCTGCCTGGCTCCATATAAAATCAAGACTTTATTAGGTTTTAACCAGGATTCCAGATTTTGATATGCACGGGTTATTTTCATACGTGAATAATACATTAATCCTCAAAAAAAGTCAATTTTGAGGATTAAAATTCCCTGAAATTATATTATTTCATGCGTGGGAATTAAGGTTGAACTTCCGGGTAACCGCCAAATAGTGTCCATTCCTCCAGCCGGCTTTTTGCGTCGCGGGTGCTTTTATCGAGTGACAAAAAAATAAACCCGTGTGGCCTCGGTCTGCCTGCCTGCCAAAGCCTTGGCGCAGGTAGGTGACCGAGTTTCCTCAGCTTCTTTTACCAAATCTATTTTATAACAATTGACGGTATCAAACATACTATTATTCACAATCCCATGCCCTGCAAAACGCAAATAGGCCATGCCGGTCTTGCCCATCATATCATTGCCCGGAAATTTAATAATATGCTATTGTTCAAAGGCTATGCTGACCGGGCCTAGTATCTGGCGTGCTTAACATGACCGGTGTGTGGGGACACAAGCAGTCACCCTTCAATGCGGTTCCCTTTTTCCTGGAAATATTTTTCATTGTGACGGCTCAGATAAACCGGGCAACCGATATGTCGAACAAAGCGGCGAGTTTTTTTGCCATATCTTTGCTGATAGCCCTTCGATCGTGCTCCATGTCGCAAACGAACGCTTTTGAAGCGCCGATTTTATCGCCGAGTTTTTCCTGAGTCATATGGTGGTTTTCCCGATAAATACGGAGATAGGTTCCCGGCGTCATTCTTTTTTTAGTCTCTTTATAAAAATCTGTTTCAAAGAGATCGACGAGAGTATCGTCCTTCTCGTTCTCAATGCGAAGCTTGTTGCCATACTCGGATCGTAGACACCGCATAAGGCGGGAGGGAAGCCGTCCTTGAATGCGGACGTTAATATGGGGCGTTTTCACGACTGCCAACATAATATACCTCGATGGTTATGGTTCCTTTTTCGTGCGTCCAGCATGCCACGTAAGAGTATTTCAGATGACAATGGTATCGGCCGTCTCCCAATTTACTGTAGTTCTGCCAGCCGTGCGCCACCGGTCCGCGCTCCCGAAGTTGTTCCACGAGAGCGACGAACCGCTCTTGGACATTTTTCGGAAGTTTGTAAAGGTTTTTATGTACCTTCTGTGAAACCCGGATATCATACGCGATGATTTTTTGCGTCACCTTATAAAAGTACCATATTTTAGGGAACCTGTCAATACCTTGTATGGTTTTTATTTCAAGGACTACCACCCCCGATTTCTCGACGCGGCTACCGCAGTCAAAACCCGTGTAGCTCGGTATGTAACCGAGGTTCTTCTGATCATATGCCCCGTCCCCTGGCCCGCATAAGGCTTTTATCGTGTGCCGTGCACAGGCACGATTTGCTTGTGAATGACAGTTTCACCCCGGCGTATGGGAAGCGGAATGCCGTGAAAGTAAATGGTGCAACAATCCTTACGATTACAGCGCGGGAACCAGGCTACAGGTCGAACCTATTATCCCCAGAACGCCCCCCCTTGCTTTCACCACTAATTTTAATAATAGGTTAGGTACTGTGTGAGGACCTGTACTCATTAATGAGTACAGGTGGCGAGCTACAGTACCTTATGCCGCGAAGCCATACAATAACTCATTTCCTGCTTCGCCGGCCTAGGCGGATTTCAGCGCCGGACCTTGAATCGTTGTATCGTTTTTATTTATCAGGATCTTACGAGGTATCTGTGCATCGTTTTCTGCTGCTTTTTCCTTGCCTCTTTTTGATATCCTCTGCCGCGACAACACCGCTTGATTCGGTGTATATCAATTCCGGCAATCCCGCGTTTCCGTTTCCCCAGTTCCAGCCGTATACAAATCCCTCTGCGGTTTTAGGGAACCTGGCGACCCATAACGGTGTCGGCGTGCCGCACGCTGAGATGGAGCAGACGATCAGGGATGCGTATCGCATCATGATGAACCGGGCCACCAAGCCGGGAGGCGGAGTAGGGGGGATCGACTATATCAAATACAGGTCAAATCCCCAGTGCTCCGAGGGCGATGGGTACGGTCTTTTGGGCGCTGCCGCAATGGCGGACAAAACCACGTTCGACGGAATGTGGCTGTATATCCACGATTATACGCTGAATAAGGTCAGACGTTACAGGGACGGTCAGGAGTCGAGCCCCGGATATGCGTACAGCCAGCTTCCCGGATGGACCGGCGCGGGCGCCAATTCCGCGGCTGACGGGGATTTTGACATTGCGTTGGCTTTGCTGCAGGCATACAAACAGTGGGGCGAATTCATGGGTATCAACGACGCCCTGGGAAATCCGATTTCGTACAAACAGGCGGCGATTGATTTCCTGACGGCATTGACCGATACTATAACCTATGCGGCCAATGGTGCTTTATTATCCGGAGATATCGGCATTGACGGGTATTTCAAAGGCGGTGATTCGTGGGCAGAGCTTTCAGGATGGGCCACGGCACAGAACACGGCAACGATCGGTATAACGAAGCGGGTTGAACAACCGGGACCGACCGCACAATATTTTGATTATACCGCACCCGCCTACTTTCATGCATTCGCGGATTTCCTTGCTGAAGTAGACTCGGCAGCATACGCCTGGAATATTTTCCAGTTCCGCAGGGCCGAAGCATCGTCAGACTGGCTCATCGGGAAGCTCTACCAGGCAAATCCCCGTAACCTGCCTATTTGCGGAAATGTGACCCTGTCGGATACAACGCCGTCGTTCACCTTTACCGGGAATATGGGTGAAGATTTCCGTTTGGGATGGAGAACGATTTTAAATCAGATGTGGCACGGTACTCCCGCCAGCTCATGGAACCCCTCCACCCATGTTGTCGTACAAAACCGGACGAATACCTATGTGCTGGATATGGCAAACCGATATGCCAAGTTTTTATGGGATTCGCGCCAGTCGCCATGGAATAAGACCTGCAATCCCAGCGTTGGCACCGATCCGTTTTCCCACTGGGGGCCGATGACGCTTGTCACCGATCTTTCCATGACCGGCACTGGTGGAGATTTTTATTATCTCAACTGGATTCCTTCTGTTGGAAGTCCTTCCGGGGTCGTTTCCGGGAATTTCAACCTTATGGCGGATCTCTATCGCTATCTTGAAATTGAATGGGACGTCGATACGCCGGGTGACGGTTACCTCACCAGTGTTCCTTACTATTATCACGGCTGGTATCGGCTGCTTGGCCTGTTGGTGCTTTCCGGCAACTACCACGCGCCGGCTGCCCTCACGCCCACGGCCAACATGAAGGTCTATCTCGATATCGATAAAACCTTCGCGTTCCAAAAGGACACGATCACCTACACCATTGATTACCGTAACTACGGTTCAGTGGATGCCGCAGGCGTTTCAATCGTCGACACCCTGCATCCTGATTTCGCCTTTGTCTCTGCGACCGGCGGCGGGGTATACAATGCCGCGGCTCATACCGTGACCTGGACTATCGGCACGGTGCCGGGATTCAAGACCGCGACCGGCATCGCGCCAACCAAAGGCCAGCGCCAGCTGAAAGTTGTAGTCGCGAACGCCAACCAGAAGCAGTACCGGAACAAGGCGACCATCTCCTGCGCAAACGGGACCGGCTGGACCTCGAACGAGTACCCGAACCGGATCACGTCGGTCATGGAGCGCAACTACCTCGACATAGCAAAACGGGCGCTTGTCCTTGAAAAGACGGCAAACCGCACGCGCATGAAACCCGGAGACACGGTCCAGTTCACCATTGCGTTCGAGAACACCTCTGAGGCTGGGTGGATCAACGGCGGCAGGCCGGGCGTGCATTTTTCGTTTTCACAGTCGGCGGATAATGCGGGAATTGCCACCATGAACACCATGCGCGCGCGTCTGTTTCACGACGCGCAGGAGGCGTATATCGATTACGGCAACTACCGGGTTTCTTATTTCCTCTATGACGATGCAATCAAAGGCCTGGCAAGCGCAGGCAGCAATCCCGGATGGGCATTCCAGCGGACCATCACCGAAGGCATCATTGAAAAAGATTCGATCAGGCTCGTTCACGAGACGATCACGCCGGGGCAGGATTCGCTCGGCAAATGGAACCAGCGGGTCGTGGTGCAGTTTTCCAATCCATTGAATCAGAACCGGATTCAGAGTCTTGCGACCATTGATCGCCACCTGTCGGGATATCGCGGTATACGCGGACGGATCCACAAGGGCGGCACCGAGCCGCTGCGGCTTGTCTGGTTCATCAACAGCAGCGCATGGAACAATGTGACCTGGAACGACGACTGGTCGTGGGACCCAAGGGCTTCCCAGGATGATGCAGGTTTCTATTTTCCCGTCACCAATGACTGGACCGATCCGGACCGGCCTGACATCCCGGTCTTCACCTGGAACCCCAAGGCGTGTTCAACCGCGACCCACACCATCAACAACATACTTGTCGAAGAGTGGGACGGCTACACCTGGCGACGGGTGGCTGGCAACGGTCCTTTGCCCGGCCGCGACGCGAACAATGTGGTGATCCGCGATACGATTCCGCAGGGGCTCACCTTTATCGGGTTTTCAGGAGCGCCGCCGCTCGGGGTCGCGCCGGTCCATAACAATCGGGTCATTACCTGGTCACGATCGCGGTTGCAGATCGGCGAGAAAGGCACGATTACCTTCAAAGCAACAGCCGACGGCTCATGTCCTACCGCACCCGACCGCAGAGCAGTCAACCGGGCGTGGATCACAGCGGACAACGAGTCGCCGTTTTGCGACAGCGCGATCGTGGACATCTCGTGCGATACCGTGATCAGGCCGCCGGTGCCGCACCATCTGGATATCATCCTCGACACCACGGCCATTGACCTGTTTAATGACGCGCCGTTCCAGCGTATCACCATGGACGCGGGCACGCGTACCGCGAATGCCTGGGCCGTGATACGCGACAGCGTGGGCAACCTCCTCGATACCGTTATTGCCATGACCTGGACCAGCCGCGACGCGGCAGTCGTCACGGTGGCAGGAGCGGGCTGGGAAGCTACGATCACCAAGGCCGGAGAAGGCTCCACGATCATCGTGGTCACCTCTGCCGGGCTCAGGCCGGACTCAATGGCGGTGACCGCGATCGCCACGCCGCCCTGGCCCGCGATCGTGTCCGCAATCATGCGCGACAACAACGCGGACATCATTCCCGATATGCTGGCCCTGGTACTGACCGATACCTTCCATGTCAACCAGCGGCTCGATTCCATCGCCTTTTCCTACCGCGGCAACGCATACTCGATTCCTGCGGCCGGCGTGACCCTTTCCGGCGTGTCGCTCGGGGTGCCGTTTACGACATTGTCGGGAATCGACGCCGTTCCAACAGGCCAGGTCTCCCTTGTCATGACCATAGAGGGCCAGGAGCGGCGGGAGGCAAAGGCCTTCACTGACGGGGTGTGCCCGGCGCTGTGCGCGGCCGACGTGCTGGAAAACGACGGGACCGGCAATGACGTTCTGTATCTGGCCTTTACCGAGTCGATCGACCACAACATGCTTGTGGGAAGACAATTGCAGCTTCTCAAGATGCCTGGCAGGACGCCCATCGCGCTCGATATTGACCGGGTCATTACCACGCCCAGCGACTCAATGGCAACGGTGGAAGTGTTGCCCGCGGCCCAGCGTCCGGCAGGGGGCGACAGCCTCAGGCTCGTTCCCGGCAGCGCGGGCGGCATTATTGTCGATGAAGCCGGAAACAGACCGCACGATCTGAACAGGGCCGTTCCGCTCGGACTGCGGCCGGGTCCTTCGTCCATTACCAGCGCCTGGTACGCGGACGTTAATGCCGACGGTGTGCTCGACGCGGTCAATCTTTCGTTCAAGCGTGCCGTTGCCGCGACCGAGCTCAGTTCCGTCGTTATAACATGGGATTCCCGCTTTTTCACCTTTGCGCCGTCATCCCTTGTGCCGGCAGGCGCGACCTCATTCTCAATACCGATCCAAGGCACCGTGACCGGCCCCGCGGACATCGTGACCGGCGGCGCAATGGAAATCACCGTGTCCTTTGCCCAGTTTCCCGATATCCTCAGGGCGGCGCCGGTCGCGGACAGCGCCGCCCCGGTCATTGATTCCGCAACGCTTTACATTGGCGTCACGCCCGCCGCCGGAGCGACGAAAGCTCCTGATACGCTGTATATCAAGTTTTCAGAGCAGGTGCCGTCATCTCCGCAAGAGCCTTTTATTGCATGGTCACGGCAGAATAACGCGGAGTACCGGTTCAGCAGCACCATCGAGCGCAACAACGGCAGATATTACCGGTTCCTGGTCAATGCCATATCACCCCAGACCATCTCCCCGGGCAACGGCGACAGCATACGGCTCGAACCGCTTGCCCGCGTGAGCGATGCCGGAGCGAATGCGCAGCTCCATCAGCGCAACAGAAACGCCCCTCTCAGGATCGTGTGGCCGCTTTCCATCTGGACCATAACCATAAGCGCCAATCCGTTTATTCCCGGTGTCACGCCCATTCCTGCCCGGTACCGAAACGGCGCCGCGGCCTCTCTGCATGGCACCGCCATTCTTGCCTCCACCACCTCGCCCATAGACCGGTCACAGGTCCGGGCTGAAGTGACCATATACGACGCGCTCGGGAACACCGTGTTTTCACAAACCATTCCCATGGAGAACAACGCGTTCTGCTTTTCCTGGGACGGCGCCAGCAAAAACGGCAGAATGGTGGGAAGCGGCACCTACCTTGCCCGCTTCAGGGTGATCGACAACGGAAAACAGGTGCTGTCGCAGAAGATGCGGCTGGGGGTGAAACGGAAATAGGTGCAGACGAGGCATTCCGGATTGCCGATTGAAAAGATACCACATCTTAAACATCCGGGCGTGTGTGGCCTGTGTCTGCCTTACCTTGATGATACTCCAATTAATCCGGATTATTCATGCATTTTGCAGGTGAGCAGAAATAACACCAAGAAACAAAAGCAATTTCACCGCGGAGGCGCAGAGTGCGCAGAGGAAAAAAGGGGATGGTGATATTCAAAATAAAACATTTTCTCCGCGTCCTCCGCGTCTCTGCGGTGAAACTCATTAAAATTTATGAATAAAGCGGATTAAATTCATAACAGCAGAATGTCAGTGATGAATCATAGGGTACCCCTGCGGGTCTGCAAACATTCCCACCACTGGAAAAGGCCCAGAGGGCCGGCATGGGACTGTCGGGGCGATCGACCCGGTCGCCCGGTTTTACCGGATTACCTGCGCCGTGACCCGGTCATCGCGTCCTTTTTATAATACTATTGTCATCCGTGGCCCGAGGCAAACCTTACTCGTTGACAGCAACCTTGTTGCATGATCCGAAAAAGTGCTGTATAATGGGTAAATAGAAACAAAGTATGGAAATACAGAGAGTATGCTGGAGGTTGAGCCGCGGGACTCCTTTTTCTGCGGCTTTTTGTCTATCGCCGGCAGCTTTCAAGGAAAGAAGCCAGACACGCTATGGCCAGATTCACTTACAAAGCCCGGGACCAGGACGATCATGTCATTACCGGTACCATGGAAGCAGGCACGCCGGATGAGGTCGCCGATTTCCTGGAGCATAAAAACTACGATCTCCTTTCTCTATATGAAATCAACTTTGACGGAACGAAAAAAGGGGAGACCTTTTTTGAAAAGTTCCGGCAAGGTCTTGATACGATGCGGAACCGGGTGCCGCTCAAGTCCGTGGTGTTTTTCACGCGGCAGCTCGCCACCATGCTCGAGGCTGGCGTGCCCATCTCCGAAGCGCTGACCGAGCTTGCCGAGGGCGAGAAGCCGGTTTTCAGGAAGATAATACTGCAGATTGAAGAGGACGTGTCGGCGGGAAAGAGCTTCTCGGAAGCACTGGCCCGGCATCCGGGCGCGTTCAACAATATGTGCGTTTCCGTTGTCAAGTCGGGCGAAGCGTCCGGCGCGCTGATCAAGGTGCTTGACCAGATGGCCACCTACCTTGAAAACAGCGAGATCCTTCGCCAGAAAATAAAAGGGGCCATGCGGTACCCGACGTTTATCGCCCTGTTCGTGCTGGTCCTGGTCATAGGCATCCTGTGGAAACTGGTCCCGGTATTCGCGTCGATGTACAAGAGTTTTGACGTCGAGCTGCCCGGGCCCACCAGGGTGCTGGTTTATTGCTCGAACATCGTGCAGAGCTATTTCCTTCTTGTCATACTCGGGATCGTGCTGGTGGTGGTTCTGTTAAAGGCGGCCCTGACCAATCCCTCGTTCCAGCTGTTTATTCACCGGTACATCCTCAAAATTCCCGTTTACGGCATTATTATTCAGAAAAACATCTGGGCCCGTTTCTGCCGCACGCTCGCGCTGCTCATGGGGAGCGGGACCCCGATTCTGCAGGCGGTTGAGATCACCTCGGGCGTGGTGGGCAACCGGCTTTTTTCACTGCACCTCGAAGAGGTATACGATAAACTCCGCAACGGCGAGCCCTTGAGCAAATCGCTGCGGGAGACCGGCCTTTTTCCCCGGCTCGTGACCCAGCTCACCGCGACCGGTGAAAAGTCGGGCCAGATCGACGAGCTGCTGGTCAAGGCGGCCGAATTTTATGAACGGGAGATACGGATAACCGTGGATTCCATCGCAAGCATTATCGAGCCGACGCTTATTATAATCATAGGAAGCATTGTCGGCGGCATTCTGATTGCCCTGTACCTGCCGGTCTTTAAGATAGGGGAGTTGATACAAGGATGAGCGTGCTGGGGGTACTATTTCCATTTTCAAACGAGAGTTGAATATGAATGCAAAAAAGAGTCATGCATATGAGAATCGGGGATTCACCTTTATTGAGGTTGTCGTTGTGGCGGCGATCGTGGCGGTCCTCGCGGCGGTTGCCATTCCCATTTACATCGGGTACCAGAACGATGCGCGCCAGCGGGCGGTTGACGAACTCGCGCAGAGCGCCGCGGCCGCGGCGGACGGGTTTTACCGCAAAACAGGCCTGGCGCCGGACTCGCTGGATCTGAACCTTTTTTACGATCAGAGCAAATTTACGGTTTCGGTCAATTCGACGTCCGTCACCGTTACGATGATTGGATACGCGACCAACACGAAGACCATTACGTATAAATAGCATTACTATGGCCCGAACACCCAAAAACCTCCGCACCCGTTCATGCATGAACGGGTTCACGCTTGCGGAACTCATCGTTGCAGCGGCGATCGCCTCGCTGGCCATTCTTATTCTCGTAGCGGTGCTGCGTAAAGGAACCGAGATCTCGGATACCACCAAGCACCGCCAGCGGGCAAGGGCGATCATCGATTCCTGTTTTGAAAGCCCGACGTATCAGTACGATCGGGTTAGCTATATCAATATGCCGGTGTTTCACTCGGCGACTGTGGTCATAGATCCCCGCTCGTCCGGTGCCGGTGATGACCTTACCGGTACCCTGACAATAACGGTGACCGCCGGCGTCAATACAACGCCGCAGAGCCCGACCGGAGAGGCGAAGCGAGACAATGTCGCGTTTAAACGTATAGTGATGACGGTAGCCTGGTCCGAACCGCAGGGTCCACAAAGCGTTACTATCGAAAAAACCGTAACAAGTCTGGATCTTTAACGTATGCGTCAATCAAACGGATTCACCCTTGTTGAATCGCTGGTAGTCGGAATTATCGGCTCGATCATTGCCGGTCTCTTTATCGCGTTCATGTACGTGCACAACGAAGCGGTGAACAGGGGCGTTGCACAAAGCATACTGATGAACCAGTCGGAGACGGTGTCGAACCGTATCGCCGCCGCGGTGCGGAAAGGACACCTGGTCGTTCCTTATAATGAACTGCCGAATGTAACTCCTCCGCCGTTAACCGTTTTGGATACAGCGATCATTGAAGTCAAAGACAATAACAATACAACATTCGCTCTGTTTTATCTGGGTCCCATAACCGACTGGCTTTATGAATCTATCTCCCACTCAATTTATCCTCCTGATATAAAAGTCTTCAAAACCGGCAAAGACACCGTCACAACGACCACGGGTTCCTCATTCACCATTTCAGCGGACCGAAAGCGGGTAACGCTCAATCTTGGTTTCAGGATACAGTATCGCGGCAAAACCTATACGCTTCCCCCAAAAAAGGACACCTACGTATGCAGAAACTGACTAACAATCGCATGGGCACAGACTGCAATCACGTTGTTTTCCACTCCCTCCTGCGCTCCGAACGGGGCTCTGCCCTCGTGGGCGCGGTTGCGTTTTCCATCATCCTTTTCATCGCAAGTCTCGGCTATCTGCAGGTCGTTGCCAGCAGCAGCAACAGCGAGACGACCGGGTTCTGGGACGATAAGGCTTTTGCGGCAGCAGAGTCGGGGCTGCTCATGGGGATGAAGTGGCTTTCGCAGCAAAAGCGGGCCAACGATAAACAAAATCCATTCTCGCTGATCATCCCCAATCCAAGGGCGGTCTACTCCGAAACCTTCGGCAATATTCCGGTTTCAGTCTCCATAGAGTACTCCAACGACACGGCAGTAATAACATCCATTGCAACGACGGGGGAGCTGACCTATAACAAACAGATAGTCCGGGCAGTTATTGCCGAACCGATACCGTCAGGATCGTATGGTGTTTATCTGGATAATGCATGGGAACTTGGCGGTAACACCAACGGCATTCGTAAAATGACATGGGATGGTCCCGCGCATTTTAATACGGCCCTCCAGCTCGGCAATCCGGGAGGCGGTAATGAAGCCCAATTTCTTGATAAAGTGACTCTTTTTAACATTAATCCGGTAACCAATAACCCGGTTTACATTCCAACGAATGACTCTGCGGGACATTTTGGGAATGATTATCGCTGGGGCGTGGATGGAGGTTCGGGCAATTGGGACGATGAGTTCCAGAAAACATACGATCCGAATGCGGACAAAATTGTCACGACACTCGACGCCAATGGCAGCGTGCCTCTCACACTGAATGACGCAGACAACAGCCTGACATTCGGCGTCAATGCCGGGACTCCTTTTTATACATATATTTCAAGCACCACCGGAAACCCTGTCACCGAAACCTATGATCCGAACAGCGATTTAAAACTTCATATCGTGGATAAAGAGGTTTCAGTTTCAGGCATAGTAAAAGGCAAGGTTACCGTCTATACCGATCCGGGAAAAAATATATACATCAATAACGACCTGACATATCACGACTTTTCAACTGCCTCATTCTCAAACACGGATCTCGCGACCAATCACGGTTATGGGATGAGCAGCGCGAATGTGCTAGGCCTTTATTCAGGAGCGGATTTTATCGTTTCGGAAGGAACGCACAATATCACTGCTCTATTATTCGCGGTTAATCAAGATATTAATACACTTGTTTTTCAAGAGGACCAGCAGAATAAAACCCAATTCAATCTTTTTGGCACACTCGCGGTGAAAGGTTTCTGGGACTCAAAGCAAGGCAATGACCAGGCGGATTTCAATCAACTCTGGGACCGTCGCGGCATTTCCGCGCCCGGACTGGAATTTGAGAAAGTAGACGATAACAATGATTTGGTTTTTAACCTGTTGCCCGGCACCTGGACCGAATCGAATTATAAACCGAATTAGTTCCTGGCGCGAAGACAATATCAAACTGCAATAAGGGGTTTTGCATGGCCAAGAAAACGTTTTCATCCGTCGGCATCGAGTATGACCGGTGCGGCATCAGGTCTGCCAGGATAGCCACCACCAGGAACGGAAATAAAACAACCGTTGCTGTTGATAACCTGCAGGAGCTGATCGGCGACTTTTCAAAGGACGAGCTCCTGGTCGAAGGCCTGAAGAACATTGCGCGAAAGACGAGCATACGTCCATCGGATTATGTCGTCACCTGCGCTTCGGGCAGGCAGGTGTTCATGGGCCAGATGCGGTCTAAAAAGCTGTCGCACGCGGAAATGAAAAAAACGCTGAGGACCGAGATACGGAAGAACATATCGTTTGACACGTCCGGGTCGATCCTTGACTATCAGATCATGGACCATGCGGGCCCCAAAGGGGCGCAGGAGCCGCCGGTCGCGGTGACCGCGGTGGCAAAGTCCCTTATTGACTACCAGATGCGCATTCTGAGCAAGGCCGGGATCGAGCCGAGCATCATTGACGTGTTGCCGGCCGTGATCGCCAATTCGTTCTGGATCGGCCGCCAGGACGAGGAGACGGCAAAAGCGCACGTGATGCTCCATTTTTCGCCGGACACCTGCACCCTGGTCATTGACGGACAGGAGGTGTCCTTTTACACGCGCAGCATCTACTTTTCCGCCGAAGACATCTACGGGGTGTCCGCGAAAGAGATCCCTGAGAACGAGAAAATGAAGCAGCTCGAAATGCTGGGAGAGGAGATACGGCGTTCGCTATCGTATTATACGACGAATTACGGTGGGGTCGAATACGGGCTGCTCTATCCGATGGGCAGCTATATACGGAACGAAGACCTGCGCGCTTTTTTCCGCCAGAAGCTTGATCTGGCCTTTGATGAAAGCACGCTGTTTAAAAGAATGAGCAGCAAAAGCGAGGGTGAGCCGGGTACGTATGATATTGCCGTTGCCCTGGCCATGCGCGGAGGCGAGGTCCGGTAGCCCTGGAAATGCCGGACAAAAAATGCCAGTGCGTGATTGTTATTTATAGTTGGTAAACCGTATGCATCAGCAAGGAGTGATATGAAATTCAAACTGAACCTGATCCGCGAGTTGCTGGCGGAGCAAAGGGCAAGGGAGGCCGTGAGGAGGAAAGTCGCGGCCCTGGTCGCGGTGTGCTACAGCCTGCTCGGGATAATCCTTGTCTACGGCATATTCCAGACGTTCATGATGCGGTCCATGGTCATTGATGAGCGGACAAGGCTGGCAGTGGTCACGGAGGAGTACCAGCACTACAAGGCCACCGAGATGATCGTGAGCAAGGCCGATGTGGAGCTTCTGGACCGGTTGCAGAGGAGCAGGATCTTCTGGACCAAGAAGCTCCTGGCAATGGCGAATTACCTGCCGGGAAACTACTGGATTACCGAGTTCGGATACGACCGGACCGCCTTTGGCGTGGACGGGTATGGCTATATTTCCGAAAAACAGGAGCAGCTTATAACGCTGCACGACTACCTTGACGGGCTTCGCAAGGAGCCGACGTTCAACGACGTGTTCCCGTCCATATACCTGAATTCGACCATTCGCAAGGATGACAAGCAGAACCGCAGGCGCGTCAGTTTCAGCTATTCCTGCATTGGAGGTACGCCATGAAAAAGGGCACCCTGCTTTTCCTCGTCACCGCCGCGATCCTTGTCGCGGGCGTGCTGGTGGACCAGCTCTACATCAAGAAGCTGAAGGCGGAGTTTCTCACGCTGGAAAAGGAGCGCATCGAGACCACCAACAAGCTTGCCACGGCCAAGATCGTGCATGAAAATCTTAATCACGTGCGCGATCTGGTGTTTGAAAACATGGAGTTTCCCGACAGCAAGGACACCGTGGACCACGAGGCGCGCATTTTTGATTTTGTCACGACCTGCATCAACGACCTGAAGCTGAAGCTGCTGTCGGTCAAACCGCTGCGGCCGCACACCCAGGAGCTGGTCACCACGATCGGGTACGATATCGAGATGGAGGGGGATTTTTTCAAGTTCGGCGAGCTCTGCTCCAAGTTCGAAAACAGCAGGCGCATCGTTTCCCTGGATTCCTATTCGGTAAGGCTGAGCACGGAGGATGAGAAATCGCTGGGCGGGCCGCGCAACAAGGAGATCACGGTAAAAATGAGGATCAATACCTACCGTGTCCGGAAGAACATGTCGCCGGACCAGCAAAGGACGCAATCATGAAGCACTATGCCGTCTACCTGTATGCAAGCATTCTGGCGCTGATCATATCCTGCGTGTTCGGGTTCGGCATCACGTCGCGCCACGGGGACTTCACCCGTACCGTGGAAAAGGCGCTGAGCACCTCGGTGGGGTATGACCAGGCGTTTATCCGGATGGTTGACCGGCTGGAACGGGAGCTCGCACAACGGGCGAGCTTCGGTTACGAAGGCGGCAAGGACCCCATGACCGGCATGGTGCGGCAGGTCGTGGTTCAAAAGCCGCCAGAACAGGGACCGATAAAAAAGAAGGACAGTACCGCGGCCGATACGGTGCCGGTCGATCCGTTCCGGCTTACGGCCATCATTTATGACAACGACGACAAGACCTTTACCGCCGTTATCATGGAGAAGGAACGGACCTTTTCGGTCAGCGTCGGAGACAAGGTCGGAAAGCGCGTGATCAAGGGGATCACCATGGACGGTCTTATCATGGAAGAAGATTCGCTGGTGTTCCGTTACGGCGTCACCGGTACAAAATCCATCACGAAGAAATAAGGGCGATCCTATGACCGAAGAATACACCATCCGTGAATTGCTGGCGATCATGATTGAGAAGGATGCGACTGATCTGCACATAAGCGCGGGCATTCCGCCGCGGATCAGGGTCAGCAAGGAGCTCGTAACCCTTGATTTTCCTCCCATCACGCCGGCCAAGTCCAGGGAGCTGTGCTACCACGTCATGAACGAGCAGCAGCAGGAGCGGTTTGAACGGAAAAAAGACATTGATTTTTCATTCGGCATCGCGGGGTTGTCCCGTTTCCGCGTCAACGTGTTCACGCAGCGCGGCACGTTTTCAGGCGCGTTCCGGCGCATTCCCTATCAGGTCATGAGTTTTGAAGAGCTCGGCCTGCCCGAGGTGGTCAGGGAGCTGTCGGACAAGCCCCTGGGGATCACCCTGGTGACCGGACCGACCGGGTGTGGCAAATCGACCACGCTCGCGGCCATGATCGACCGTATCAACGGGTCGCGCAGGGCGCACATCGTCACCATCGAAGACCCCATCGAATACATCCACCACCACAAGCGGTGCACGGTCAACCAGCGCGAGATCGGTTCCGATACCGATTCGTTTTCAGACGCGCTGAAAAGCATCCTGCGGCAGGACCCGGATGTGGTGCTGCTTGGCGAG
>JAFGDP010000118.1 GCA_016932075.1 Chitinispirillaceae bacterium
CTGACGATGTTCTGCGGCACCACCGCAGGCACCCGGTTCGGCGGCAGATCATATCCGCCGGCTTTCACCCCCTGCCCATTGCCTGCCAGCGGCCGATCCATGGTGCCGGGCTTATACCCGTTGAGCCAGAACCAGCTGTTCTCAAAAACGACGGCGGTATTCTGATGGATGCAATCAATGCCATCGTCAGAGTTCCACCACCCCCGGCACCCGCTTACAACGGTGGTGTCAGTGTTCGCCGTCTGGTAATGCACGCCGAAGCCGTCGGCGTTCTGACCATCGCCCTGGCTCGACAGGGGGTCGTAATTATCATGCGAATCGCAATTGAGAACCAGATGCCCCCCGTTCCCGTACGCAAAGAAAAGCCCGGTCCCGCCGTTGTGATGGAATTCGCATTGTTCAAAAATGATATGGCTGCTGTGATCGACCAGCACGCAGTTGGGCGTGGCGCCGGTGAGCTGGGGAACCCTGCAGAATGCAAGCCCCCTGAAATACAGCCACTCGCTGTTGCTGATGGTGACACCGTTTGTTTGGGATCGTATCCCAGAAAAATCGAATACCGGCCGCTCGTTCTGATACGCCCAGAAACGGATCCTCCTCGTGTCGGACGATCCGCTTTTCCGGATGGTGATGCCGGAACTCATCGCATAGGTGCCCCCGCGGACGTAGACGATATCCCCCGCTGCCGCCTTATCACAGCCTTTGCCAAGGGAAGCGAACGGTTCGTCAATCGTACCGGGATGTGAATCATTTCCGTTAGGTGCGATATAGTAGGTTTCGGCGAAGATGACACCGACCGCCGAGACACAGAGGATTATCACATATCGATGCAATCCGCAGACCCGAATAATCCGCCAGGGCTTTTTTCCAACCTTCATCATATATCACCTTCTGGTTGATAGGTGTACCATCCGATAAAAACGGTGTCTTTGCGGCTGCGACGGTAAAAACGGACGGCAACCGACACGGATTTCCATTTTTTCGGTCCAGGAGAGAAAGGCACACGCAGTCGCTTTCTCCGCCACGCTGCAAGGCTTAGAGCGCCAAGCAATCTATGGATAAATATAAAAACACAATGAAGATTCTTCGATCATTTTCCCCTGGTGATGGTGCGGTATTTGCTTTTTCCGTAGAACACCAGTTCTACACGCCGGACACGGGAGCCACCCATTGGGGGAAGCAGTAAAAGGCCGGGAACCCTCTCTTGAGCGCTCTGTTTCGCGCAGCGGTTGCCATTCTTTCATGGTTGCCATTTGCTGTGCGCGGGTATTATTTACATTTTAGAGAAAGCAGGACATGAAAACCACCACCATCATAACGTTTGAAATATCAGCACACGGCTGTTCTTTTGAAGAACCAGGGTTGTTTTTCGAAAGAACGGCTCATTGTATTGAAAAACACAGATACGCCTCGCCTGATCATTTACACAACGAACCGAAAGCAACCGGGCATCCATGCTGAAACTACTGCTATTGGTGCCGTTTTTATTTGCTTTTGTCCACTGCGCGGGAACGGCGCAGAAGGCCGAGCCTGACGACTATCCCGTCGGCAGAGTAACCGCCGAACCGGACCACCATGCCGCCGGCAACGTAACGGCAGAACCCGCCGCACCGGTCGCCGGCAACGCATATACCATCAATCTGTCAAAAGACAGTATCTTTTCAAAATGCATGGACTTCATTGAAGAAAAGTTTTTTTCAACCAAGGACGTCATTAAGCTTGCAGACAAGGAAAAGGGCACAATAGTCTGCAACGCGACAATGGATTTGTGCAAAGGAACCGAGGTGATCTGCTACTATGGGTTTGACATGATCATTAAAATTAAAGACAATAGCTACGTGGTATCATTTACTAATTTTGTGTCGTGGAAAGATGGAAAAAACAAAAAAGTGGAAAACAGCGAGCTCGTCAATTATATACAATCAAATGTAACAGCAATCGAAAACGATTTGAACGTTTTTATAAAAGACAATACCGGCGATTAGACAGAGAGACGAACCTCTTCGAATGCCCCGCCTTTCAGTCTGACAGAAAACAGGTAATCACTAATTTGTTCGTTCACTATAGTGAACACGACCTTGATCAGAAATCAGATTCCCTCCATAAAAACATACCGTTGTGGTATATTAGATACTGTGTGAGGACCTGTACTCATTAATGAGTACAGGTGACGAGCTACAGTATCTTTTGCCGCAAAGCCATCCAATAACCTTGTTTCCGGCTTTGCCGGCTTAGTAACACCATATGTTGAAACTCGATCCTTTCCACTCTCTCAAGGGATTTCCAATGCTTCTCCCATTCAACCGGTTAAACCTCGCGCTCTTTTTTCTCGTATCCTGCTCCTTTGCAGCCACCTACCATGTATTTCCCGACCAGGCCGCAGCGGAAAAAAACGCGCTGGGTAAAGGCACTGCCACTACCAGTCTTTCAGAGATCGTTGGCAAGCTGCAGCCGGATGATACGGTTTTTATGCGGGGCGGCCATCACACGTATGTAAAAACCATCCGGTTCAACAGGAGCGGTACTGCAGAGAAACGGATCCACGTGATGAATTTTCCAGGCGACGAACCGGTTGAGCTCGATTTCACCGGCAATGACGGCCCTGGCATGGTTTTGGATGCTTCGTACGTTGACTATGTTGGACAGACGTTCCGGGGCGCATCGGACAACGGCCTTCTTATTGAGGGAAACAACAACAGAATCATCCGGTGTACTTTTCTGGAAAACGGCGATTCCGGGCTCCAGATCGAGGGCGCGAACAATACCGTTACGAATTGCGATTCCTATTACAACAGGGACTCTGACGAGAATGATGCTGACGGCTTTGCGCCAAAGCTCGATGTCGGGTCTGGTAATAAATTCATCGGGTGCAGGGCGTGGCAGAACTCGGACGACGGCTGGGACGGCTACCTGAAATCGAACAAGGATGTGAGCCAGTCCCTGGAAAACTGCTGGGCGTTCAAGAACGGCTACCTTAAGAACGGTTCGGTCAGCCAGGGGAACGGCAACGGGTTCAAGCCGGGAAGCGCCGACGGCACCCAGAACTGGACCATGAAGAACTGCCTCGCCTACGGCAACCTTTCAAAAGGATTCGACCAGAACCATAATCTCGGCAGCATGACGATTTACAACTGCACCTCGGTCAATAACGGCAAATACAATTTCACGGAATACGAACAGCCGGCCTCCGGAAAAACCGCGACCATAAAAAACTGTCTGGCCGTCCAGACAACGGCGTCGTTCGCCGCGCAGAACAACGTGGGAAGCTTCGTGGTCCAGTCGAACAACAGCTGGAGCGGCGGTTTCAGCCTGAGCGCGGCGGACTTTGAAAGCATTGATCCGGGGTCTGAGCTGAGTGGACCGAGAAAATCAGACGGCAGCCTGCCTGACATTCGATTCATGCACCTCAAACAGGGCAGCGACCTCATCGACGCGGGCACGAACGTGGGCATCGCGTTCCAGGGAAAGGCGCCGGATATCGGCGCGTTCGAATCCAGCTATACCACGGCTGCCAAACGGGAAACCACGGCGCGGACCCCCGGTATACGCATGAGCCTGGCCGCGGATAACGGCACCGTGAGAATCGACTATTCCCTGCCGGCGGAGGGCATGGTGAAAATAACCCTTTTCGCAATTTCCGGAAAGAAACTGTTCGAGACCGCCGGAACGCGTAAATCACGTGGCCCGCAGGTCGATCGGATCGGAACCGGGCCCCTCACAAAGGGCATATACCTCTGTTCCCTGGACCTGGACGGATCGATCACGACCCGCACTATTGCCGTGCGGTGACTGGTTGTCAAATGATCGAATCCTTACTTTGTGCCGTCAATGCTTTTCAGCGCATCGTCCGTCTTGCTGGCGCTTTTATTCACTTCATCAACGCTTTTCCGCGCATCATCGACGAATCCCTGGTGGGTCGTGATTGTTTTCGCGCCCTCATCAGCCGCTTTCTGACCGATCACCATGTACAGCGCGACCAGGGCGAGCACCAGCAGGACAATGGAAACGATCCATTTTTTCATACTATGCGCTCCGTTATCTGGATTATTGTTTAAGATTAACAATCCTTACAGCAGAAATAAAATTTCCTTTACTGCGAATTACCAAAAAATAGATGCCGTTGGGAAAGTCTTTGACATTAAAGCTTCCTTTTTTATCCCATTCTCTAACAGAAACCAGCCTTCCTTGAGCAGAAAAATGCAGCATTTCACTTCCCGATGGTATAACGAATCCTTTAGGTATGCTGTTGGTGGTAAATGGTTTTATTGAGGCCCCGCTCAGATCAGCGTCAAACTCGATTTTCTGTCCCTGCACCAGCCTGTCGCACGCAATAGTTAATACCGGGTTTGTTCCGCCCTTTGCAACGCCATATGTTTTTGTTTCTCCCGGCTGTAACAATTTCAATGATTCTGACGCCCGCACACTGTCAATTGCAATATAGGCGTCATGGTACAGCGGCGCGATGCCATTGTTTTTAACCTGTATAATAGACGAATCCTGAGATGCCTTAAACGAGGTTATTGCAAATTTGTACCCGCTTGCCATGCCAGCCTCTTTGATTCTTGCCATTGTCTGGTAGTGGGGCTGGTCGTTTCCGATCATGTAGGTGATATGGAACCGGGACGCAAGCGTCTCATAGCTTCTTCCGTAAATGCCCTGCGGGTCAAGCACATGCTCCTGGTCGTAATCGCTGTAATAGCTGAACTCTCCTCCTGCCGGAGAGATCGTATGCCGCTCATTCCCAAAGAAGCTCCAGCATGACGCGTTGTACCCTGCATGGTCCTCGCACATGAACGAGTCGTCAAAGAGCCCGAATGCTATCTGTTTGAGCTCCGGTTTTGCCTGAAATGGTGAATAGGTATCGTCGGCAGCATCGATTGAAACGCTCCATGGGGTTTTTGTAAAGTGGGTTTCCATATTCCGGAAGTTCGTTTCCTGAAACTCTTTGCTTGGAAACGTTTTCCCTAATATGAAGGGACCGTCATAGATATGATACTCTGCCCAGAGGCCGAATCCGGTCTGGATAAAGGCTATGCGCGGATCATTGTCATACTTTTCCGCTAACTTTTCATAAAAATCAAGGTGAAACCGCTGCAGCTCAGGATGCGACCAGTCAGGAAACCATGTCTCCTGACCCTCGCTTGTCCCTCGTGTTTCTTCATAGCTTGATAGTGCCCGGAAATAGTCTGGCACCGACGTCTGCATGCCGACATACACGTATCGAAACCTCAGAACCGCCTGGTGCTTTCTGCCGGCAATCTCATTGAGCAGGTTCTCGACCACGGTCCAGTCATAGACATCCTGCTGCTTTACCACGTTGTTATACAGCATGTAGGAAAACTCAAGCTGAATGGCGTTCGTATTATTATAGCCGGTATTATCGCTCCATAACACTATGCCGGTCATGGGCTGGACATTCTCTATCCTGCTGCGCAGTTCGATGTCGATAAACTGGCCATTTACCAGGCAGAAAAGAAGGGGGAGAAGCAGTGAATATTTAATTTTACTCATGGTCCGGCATCCATCTAAAATTATATCACATATCCGGCATGCAGGCGAACCGTGTGCTGCAAAAAGATCTTCTATTAAATCTCCAAGAAGCATTCATGTTATTATCAGAAATAAAATGAATAATGAAAAATCCGTAGGTATAATTAAGAATAATCCATGTACAAACGTGCGACTGAAAATTGAGGGACGAAACAATGCACGCATCCACGCTATGCAATGGTGCCTTCTTTCTTGTCTTCATCGCTTCGCTGGCATTCGGCCAGGACCCCACGGCGACAACATACTGGCGCTCCAGTTTTGAAAACGGCTTTCCCGGCGAATGGCTAAACTATGATAATGGCACGTGGACCGCTTCCGGGGTGCCGAACCCGGGCTCGGATGCGGCGTGGACCATTGTTGACGGCAGCGGCGTCCCATGCGGCGCCATTCACGGGCAAAGGGTGTACAAAGGGTGGATTCTTGATTCGGCCGGCGAGAGCCATCGCGCCTACCCGTGCATTCACTGCGACTATGCGTCGCCGCTGGTCAACTCATGGTGGGTCTGGCTGGACACCGACTATGCCAATTTTCCAAGCGGCGGGTGGCACCATTTCGGCACCTGGTGCAACAATCCGGACTGGGACGTGCATACCATGTCGGTCATACGAAACGGCCGACTCGAGATGGCGCATGTTGACAGTTTCGAGGTGCTGGGAAACATCGACATGCCCCTTCGCACCTGGGTACGGTTTACCGTGTATGTTGAATACGCGCCGGCGGGCAGCAACCTGATAGTCGCCTGGATGGACAGTACGCCTGTCATGCGAGCCAAAAACATCAAAGGAGGCGGCGGCAATCTCATGCGCGCCCATTGGGGACTGTATGCAAGCGGGAATCTGTTTGAGGGGGTGCAATACAACGACGATATCCAGATCTGGGGGTTGTCGGGACCCTGGACTGATTTTTCCCGGGTACCGCCCTCTCCGTACGATTCCATTATTGCCGTAATAAACGAAAAAGAGGTTCGGTTTTGTAATGGCATAACAATACAATCACTTCACCGGGGCGTGCGAATTGAGGTAACTACCACTCGTCAAAAGGGAACCGGTCAGCTAAATATATGGAATATTAACGGAAGACTGGTCACAAGATGCATGCCATCGTCATGTTCAGATCGATCAACAGTATTTGAATGGGATGGCAACAACGCTCATGGTGTACGCGTATCGCCTGGCACGTATATAGCTTCTTTCAGGATCGGGTCTTTTTTCTTGAGCAGGATCGTTTCCTTAACTTTGTAGTGCATCTACGGTTACACCATGGCCATGCCGCATTGACCCGTGGACACAAATGTCCACAATATTTAAAAAAAAACCAGCAAAACAGCCCGGGTTTTCATACTTTTCTCAGTAGATAATAATACTTTTCCCTGCATGGATGTGCGTGGTTTTGCATTGTAGCACGGTCACATGCCATTATATATTCATACAGAGGAGTAGTGTTCATCTCGTTGTTATTTAACCGTCTTAAGAGGGAGGCGTTATGGTTCAAAAAATGTTTTTTCTGTGCGTCATAGGCATACTGGTTTCATTCAACCCGGCCGTCATGGCGCAGGAACAGACCATGAGCGAGCAGGAATACCAGGCAATGCTGGAAACCCTGGACAACTGCTGTTCGCCGGAACAGCAGGCGTGGTATGAACAGCAGCATGAACTGTATGTTAAAGAGCACCCGGTGACCCCGCTTAAGCGGTATGCGCAATTCACCGCCTACGAAGGTTCCCCGGTGTATCGTCTCAACAGCGGTGTTGATCGAATTTTGATGATTATAAACCAGAATCTTTATTCAAACCAGACCGCCAAGCAAAAGATAGACCGCTATATCCAGGACGTGGGTAACGGGCATGGCTGCGAAATCGAAGTGGAGATCCTCGAAGGCGGTTCCGCGGAAGAGCTCAAGGCTCTTTTTAAAAGTTATTATACCGACGGCGGCCTAAACGGCGTTGTGCAGATCGGCAGTTTTACACCGGCATGGTTTTTTGATGCTGATACACGGTATGGCGGCAATTTCACCTGCGATTTGTTCTTTGAGGATCTGGACGGTACATGGCAGGACAGGGATGGAAACGGCAGGTACGACGTTCATGACCCCGGCAGCGGCGATAGAGCTCCTGAAATTTTTTATGGCCGGATTGACCCTAAAACCATGGGGAGTTTCGGTACCGAGGTGGAGCTTCTCAGCACCTACATGGATAAAAACCATGCGTACTGGACCGGGCAGATACCGTTGAAAAAATCGGCTTTTGTGCAAATTGAGCCGGACTGGCGGAGTTCCGCCAATTACGTGGACAGGATTTACGGGACCGCGAACACTGAAATTATCAGAGGCACCGGTTCCCGTTCCGATTATCTGAACAACAGATTGACAAAAGATTATTCTTTTCTCCACTTGTGGTGCCATTCCGGCTATACCGCTCATTCGTTCTCAAATGGAGGGTCATTAAATTACAGTACGATTGTGGCGGTACCGCCCAAACCCATCGGCTATGCGCATGACGGCTGTCACTGCGCTGACTGGGCCGCAGGCAACAACAGGGGATTCACGGTCGGAGCATACGTCTATAATGAAAGCCCAACGGCTCTCGTGGCCATCAGCGGCACAAAGACGGGTCAGTGGATCGGGAACAAAGGTCAACGGTTTTTCGAAGAACTGGGAAAAAACACGTGTATGGGAGAGGCATACAAGTTGTGGTTTGGACCATATATAAATAGTGCGCGAGACATGGCGTATTTCATCTTATGGGATTATGGCTATTGCATAATAGGCGATCCCATGATGACGTTTATTGAAAGAACCACCGATATCAAAAAAAATACCCTGTCACTTGCCAATGCCGGCGGGTATCTGCAATGCTCGGCTCTGGCATCAAGCCGGACCGTGGTCCTGTCCTACGCCCTGCCGCATCCCGCATCTGTTGATTTAGGTTTGTACAACAGTTCCGGGAAATTGGTACGCACCGTGGTGAGCGGCGCACAGGGTCCGGGCACCTATTCGTCGCATTGTTCGACCGACCGGCTGCCTGCGGGGGTGTACGTGGCAACGTTGCGGACCAATTCATCCGCAATGTCAAAATTCGTGCATATTGTCAAATAGCGCATACGCATCCACCCACACCGGATGCGAGTTGCGGTGACACAGACGCCATAAACGGTTTCATGCCCGGCACCGGCGAAGGGTGCTCGTATGTGGGTGCCGGGATAGTAAAAAAGCTATCTCCGGCGTAAAAACCTTGTGTACTGTTTGCTGCGGTCCGTTTTTGAATACGCGCACGGCACTACCGGGAGAGGTTTCTCTGCCCGTGTTCCTTTTTTTTCCGTCAATTTGAATACCGCGGAACGGTCACCCCTTGATGGTGAAACGGCCGGCGCGGGTGTATCCGCTGCCGTTCACGGTAACGATATACGTTCCTGCGACGGTTGTGGACGGGTTCCAGTTAAACGTCATGGGACCGGCGCGGAAGAACGACGGTGAGGACAGGCTCGCGACCAGACGGCCGGAAAGGTCGCACACCCGGGCAATACATTTTCCCGCATACGGAAGATCGAACGAAATGCTCACGCTTCCGTTGCGCTCCCGGACATGAAACCACCCGGCCCGTTCGACCAACGACACCGGATCGGCCTTGACATTGATGCCGTTGCGGAAGTACACCCGCTGGCTGTCAACCGCGGCGTTACCAGCACAATCGCGCAGTTCCACGATCACCATATAATACCCGTCGGGATAACTCGTGGTCCTGAGCGCTTCAGCCTTGCGCATGCCGGCAAGCGTCGAGTCTCCCCTGTTGTTGGTGATGGTGTGGAAATAGTAGCGTCCGGTCGATGTCCAGGCGCTGTGCAGCACGCATTTGGAATCGATACGGTACATGATGGGAGGAAGGATGGTCATATACTGAGAGCCGGTGTAATCTGGCATGATGAAATTCCGGCACAACCCGCATTTCCGCGGCAGGACGATCGACCCGGTCCGCTGGTCGCGCAGCTGGTAATAAATCGCATGGGCCGGCTGCTCCCACTGCGAGGTGCCTATTTTATCGGTCATCTTCACGATGATGTCGATAGATCCCCGCAGGCTGTCGGGGTGCAGGTATCGCGGCGTGCCGGCGCTGTCGTTGGTGGAAAAAAGGAATTTCGAATTGGTCTCCGCATTGAGAAACTCCGGGCGCACCGTATCGCCAAACGGGCGTAAAAGGGCCACCGGATCACAGACGTTCCGCCACTGGTCGTCGGTGTATGACCAGGTCTGGCCATGGTCCCGGATGCGCGATAAATGGATGTGGCTTCGCGGCGTACCCGCGGCCCGGGTCAACGCATCCCACGGAACCAGGGTCCCGATCAGTTGTCCGCGTCTGACCTGATCTCCCGGTCTCACGGTGATGGAACTCTGGTTCAGATGGGCATACAGAAACCCATCAGAGGTGTCGGACCGGTTTACTTCACTGACCGCCGCACGCCAGTACAGGCTCGGATTCGCCTGGTCAGTGAGGGTCACCACGCATTTACAATACCCGTCGGCAACGGCAAGCACCTGGGCATTGGCAACGACGTCGATATCGAATCCCTGGTGCAGATAGGCACCTGAATTGGTATTCGAAGAATTCGACAGCGCGAGATACCCGTTCCATGCCCGGTGCGCCTGGTCCTGCGGTGAAAACGGCCAGGGGAATTCGTTGCTGCTGTAATTATATCGCAGCTTTTCAATCGGACATTCGACCGTCTCCTGTTCCTCTTCCGATACAAGCCTTCCGGAATACGCATACGTCCGCAGGATCCCGGTAAAGACCGTGTGCGCGTCGTTCTGCCTGCGCACGCCGGCCCAGATCCTGTCGGCGCCGAACGCGACAGCAACGAACGCATTGTTGCCTGACAGCCGGTCGGTAAAAACAGGGGCAAGCCCGGGCAGGGAAAAAACACGCAGGACATCGCGGTCGACCATGGCGAGAAGACGGTTGTCCGGCGATATGTCGATCCCGCGCACGTAGCCGCTCGTGATCGCACGCGTCGGCCCTTTACGCACCCCCTGGTAAACGGAAATACGCGATTTCCCCGGAGTCTGGTCAGAGACCGTAGCAGTCATTAAGCCATCGTCGGAAACGGCATATGCCTGCGCCCTGGGATACCGGGTCACGCTGCCGCTTGCACAATCAACGATGTCAAGGAATTCCTTGCCGCCGATCCCGAAAAACCGTCCGCCCTGGCTGAAACCGAACAGTTCGCAGCCCGGATACGAAAGCGCGGCAACGCGCTTTCCCTGGGGCGAATAAAAGGCGATGCCGCCGCTTCGATCATGCGACCGGTCGTGTTCGCGCGCCATGAAAAAGCCGGCGTTCGAAACAATCGGAGCGCCCCGGACACCCTTGAGCGAGAACCGGACATGCCCGTTTTCAAAAAGGGTCATGGATGTCGGGCGCTTGTCCTTGTCGCGGCCAGACGGCAGCGCATAGAACCTGCCGTTCTGCGAAGCAATGGCGTCCGCCTCCACGACAGCGTCTAAAGGAGGGACAAAACTACCGGAATACGAAACTGCGGGACAGGTACGTTCTCCACCCGAAACCAGCGCGGCTGCTGAAAATAAAATAACCGCGGAAAGAATACCTGTATGACGTGTTGAATAAAGGCGCATTTTTCCCCCTCTCCCATGAATTGATAGAATCTCCGACTTTCCGGAAAAGGGGCGGGCAAGGACATGTTCCGTTACACGACCGTGGTTTTTTTCATCGTTGCCGCCCCTGCCGTCCAAGCGCGAGACATCCACTCGGATAAATATAGGTCTTCCTCTTGCTCATTAGCAAACGAGACAGGGATCCCTTAGAGCCGGAATTTGTCATCAACAGGGGGCCGGCGTCTGGGTTGAGGCCGCGGTGCTGATCCGTCGTCGGCAAGTGCAGTGCCCACTTCGCCCATGGCATAGGAGCGCGCCCCATACGGAAACACGAGCGTGATCACCGCTGACTGGCCCACGGCGGCGTATGCATCCGCAGCCAGTCCGATACCAGCGGCAATGATGAGATTTCGGTATAATTTTTTTTGCATCGCACTGCCCAGTACAACGAACAGGAGTATCAGAAAAGGCAGCAGGAAGAGCTGCGCAAACGCAAATAACCGCCAGCCGCGCTTTTTACAGAATAATCAGCTTCGTTATTCTCTCTCCATCAAATTCCCTTTTCGCCAGCACGCAAAACAGGGCGCCGAAGAGAAAGATAATTAGCGCGAGCACCACCAAAGGAATCGGCCAGAACATTGCCAGGGCGCTGTAGAGGCTCACGAGGAAAATAACGATGAACAGGTTGATAAAGTGGAGCACGCGCGGGTTGGGCAGGAGCACGGAGAAGTAGGCGCTGCTTGCCGCGGTCATGAACGAGGCTCCCAGGTACACGAGTAAACCGGATAGCCCGATCATGACGTCCGGACCGACCATTTGGACGGGAAGAAAAAAACGCACAATATTCGCGATCGACATGCACAGCACGCCCACGAGCATGGTGGTCGTAACGATGAAACCCATTTTGCCATAGAGGATGCCGCGTCGCGAAATGCCGGAGGTAAGCAGTATCTCGAGCGATCCGGAGATGCGCTCCGCAACGAACACGCTGTTGGCGAAGGTGGCCGCGATGATCACGCTGAACGAGGAGAGCCAGAACGGCGCGAAGAACAGGAGAAAGCTTTTCCACGTCGCGATCAGGAATCCCCAGCCGGTGATCATGACCGCATACACGATGAAAAGGCCCCGGTCGCTGCTCATGAAGCTGCGCCACTCATTGTTCAGCACGATGAACGCGTCACGCATGGGGTTCATCCTTGGTGTCCGGGGAATTGGTGGACGGTTTGCGGAGATATTCGTTTTTAATGGCCACGCTGAACGACTCGCCTGCCGGGCTCACCCTGCGTATGGCGCATCCGGCAGCGGCAAGCCTGGTGACGAGACGCGGAATTGTCTCTTTGGGCAGCACCACGCCAAAATGCCAGCAATGGTCGTCATACGTTGCGCCGGTGCCGCACGTCTCCTCGATGATGGCGCCCCACTGCTCGTTGAAATCAGCGTCAAGCTCCCACGGTTTTGCAATACCGGAGCCGACCCGCACCTTGGCGATCTCGGTTATTTTTTTATCGCGCAGGATTCCGACGTCGTCGCACAGTTCGTCTATGGCGTCGAGTTGATGGGAACTGATGAGGACGGCTGCGCGCTTGGCGCGCGCATGACGCACGAGCCTGGTAAAGTGGTCATAGGCATCCACGTCGAGCGCCACGACCGGCTCGTCCAGAAGAAATACGGCCGGCCATCCGAGAAACGCCCTGCAGATCGCGCACTGCATGCGCTGGCCGCGCGAAAAAAATTTCACCGGTTTTTTGCTTTTGTAGATGTCGGCGTCGCTCCAGTGCGTGTCAAGATACGTGCACGCCTCTTTCCACGGGACCCGTTTTGCGGCGGCAAACACATGCATGTTCTGCTCGAACGTCAGATTACCCCAGAATCCGTCGTGCTCAAGCACCACGCCCATGCGGCGGTGGAGCGCGGTGTCGTGCGACCAGGGGTCTTTGTTGAGCACGGAAATCGCGCCGCTTCCGCCTTTCAGAATACCGAGCAGCATCCGGATAAGCGTTGTCTTGCCGGCGCCGTTCAGGCCGACCAGCCCGTACACCTGGCCCTCCCGTATGGTCAGTGACAGGTTGTTGATAACGACGTGGTTTCCGAATGATTTTGACAGCCCCTGCACGTCGACGACTGGCGGAGATGTGGTTTTTTCAGGAGCTGGCGTAGGCATGGTTTTTCTTCCTCAAGGGGCAAAGCCGGAATTAAAAGCGCTGCATGCGGATCCCTCTGCAGCACCTCAACCTCATGCAATGCACTTACTAACTTACCATGAGCGACGCAGTTCGTCAATTAAAAAAGCACCCGAAGGTATCAACCGCATCAAATCGTATACTATTTTATCTGTGCACGGTTTCATAATTGGTCATACGTCAAATCGTGAAGATGCTTCGATGAACAATGATACCATTACCATCCTGATCCCCTTTGTCCTGTATCTTGCCTTCATGACCGGCATCGGCATCTTTTTCTACTTTCGTACCAAAAACCTGTCCGACTATATTCTCGGCGGAAGGAAGCTCAATGCATGGGTGACCTCGATGAGTGCCCAAGCATCCGACATGAGCGGGTGGCTGCTCCTGGGCCTTCCCGGGTTCGCGTATGTGGCGGGTCTGCAGTCAATCTGGATCGCGCTCGGTCTTGTTATCGGCACGTATCTGAACTGGAAATTCGTTGCATCCCGGCTGCGGCGGTATTCAGAAGCCTTCGGTAATGCAATGACGCTGCCGGTTTATTTTGAAAACCGGTTTCAGTCAGATGCCAGGGTGCTCAGGATCGTTTCCGCGTTTTTTATTCTTGTGTTTTTTCTTATCTATACCGCGTCGGGGTTTGTTGCAGGCGCAAAGCTTTTCAGCACCGTGTTTCATCTCCCATATACCACGGCGCTCCTTGTCGGCATTCTCGTTATTATCATTTATACCTTTCTTGGCGGCTTCTTGGCGGTAGCATGGACCGATTTTTTCCAGGGTCTGATGATGTTCTGTGCGATCGCGTGTGTGCCGGTGCTTGCCATGAACGCTGCAGGCGGTTTTCAGGCTTCGGTGAGCGCCATATCGAGCATTAATCCCCACCTGTTGCATGCGTTAACCGACGCGGACGGCAACCGGCTGTCAGTCATCGCCATTGTTTCGCTCATGGCCTGGGGACTTGGCTATTTTGGGCAGCCGCACATCCTGGCAAGGTTTATGGCCATCCGGAAACCTGAACTGATCAGGCAGTCGCGCGTCATTGCCATGGTATGGGTCGTGGTGACGCTTGGCAGCGCCATTGCCGTGGGTCTTATGGGCATTGCCCTGCTTGGCACTGGACTTGGAAAACAGGCGAGCGAGACCGTGTTCATGGTCTTGGTGAATGACTTGGTCGCGCCTGTTGTTGCCGGATTTCTGCTTGCAGCGATTCTGGCAGCCATCATGAGCACCGCGGATTCACAGCTCCTTGTTGCATCGTCAGCAATTACCGAGGACTGTTACCGGATCTTTTTCCGGAAAAACGCCACTGAGGTCGAACTGGTGTGGATCAGCCGTTCTTCTGTCATCGCAATAGCGATCATAGCGTTTTTCATCGGACTTGACCCGCAATCAAGCGTTCTTAAGCTTGTTGCCTATGCGTGGGCGGGATTCGGGGCAACGTTCGGCCCCATGATTCTCTTGTCGCTCTTCTGGAAAAGGATGACCTATGCCGGCGCTTTGGCAGGCATTATCTCAGGAGGCCTTACGGTCATCATATGGAAGCCGTTGCATGGAGGCGTCTTCGATATATATGAGATCGTGCCCGGATTTGTCGTGTCGGCAGCGGTAATTATTGTGACAAGCCTGGTGGACAGGCCGCCGTTGCAAAGCATTGTGAAGGATTTTGAGAGAATTGAAAAGGGAGAAAAAGCAAAGTAATATTTGACATTTTTCAAAGGAGCGCTCCATGAAAAAATCACAGGTCATATTATTCTGTATCAATCTTCTTTTGATAACAGGGTTCAGTATCTATTTCCTGTTAAACCTGAATTATGAATTTATTATTTACGTCGGGGTAATCATATTCTTTCTTGTTTTGATTGTATTTACCCGAAACAAGGTCGATTATACATTAAGCTCCTTAATAGGCTTAACTATTTGGTCATTATTGCATTTATGCGGCGGCTGTATCTCTGTCGGTGAAAACGAACGATTATACGAGTTGATTATAGTCAAGCTGTCCAGTACGTTGCCGATATTGCGCTACGATCAGGTGGTTCATATGTGGGGGTTTGGCGTCTCCACGATAGTGATGTATTCATTATTGAGGAAATCATTAGTACCGATAATACAGCATAAAATTTCTCTGGGAATCGTATTGGTTTTGTCAGGTCTGGGGGTCGGGGCGTTCAACGAAATACTGGAATTCATCGTTGAATTAAGCGTACCAGAATCGGGAGTTGGCGGGTATATAAACACCGCTCTTGATCTCTGCGCCAATTTGATTGGCTCTTTACTGGCTGTCATTTATATAAACGTTATATATCTCAAGCCTATAAAGACCTAACCGTATGCTCCCATGAGCTTCCGCTTCAAATCCTGGCGGTAATCGTTATACCCGCCCTATTGAGTTGTCAGATCCGGGCAGGGTCAAGGTACCGCCCGATACTGCACCTGCATATGACATTCCAGAATTGTGTTTTTCACTGCGCCGCTGCCACGAACCGTATCGGCCGCTTCTGCGCCACGCCGTTGCGGAAATGGGCCAGCACATAGCATCCCGGCGGAAGCGTCATGCAAGAAAGGGTGATGACAAGCCCGTCGCTGAGCGGATCAACGGTCCGTCGCAGTATCTGGCGGCCTGTAGCCGAGTACAGGGCCGTCTCCCAACGGTCGCCCACCGCATAGGTGAAGGGAAATTCGTACCTGATCGTACCGGCCTTGTATTCGAGGAAAGAACGGCCATGGATCATGGCAAGCGGAACCGCCCGGATCACGCCCGGTGTGCCGATCCGCATGCTGTCGACATAGACATTGTCAACGATAAATCCGGAGCTGTTTCCCGCGCCGTACATGACGAAACGGATTGACGTGATATTTCCCTTGTTAAGCGGCCGGGACACGGTCTTCCAGTCTGGCTGGGCAAACGAGGATAGTGGCACGACCATGCGCACCCAGCGGTCATACATGCCGGTCTGCAGCGTTGCGCCGTAGTAGGCGCGGTCGGTGATGTCGGGTTGTTCCAGTTCCACGCGATACTCCTTGCCCGTCGCGGTCGGATTGATATCGAATATGATGGACTTCGCCGTTGACCCGATCGACACCGCGCTCCGCTGGGCGTTAAAGTAGGTCTTGACCCCGGCATAGGGATTCGGCACGCCGGTCGTTGCGGTAAGCCTGAACTGCAACCCCTTTCCGGCATCTCCTTTTCCGGTGACGAGCAGGAGCGTTGGTTTTGCCGACATGCCGCCCTGCAGGCTGTCTGACCGGTCACTGAATCCTTCCCAGATCCCCTGCAGCGCATTGGTGGTGTTGTTGTCCTCAAAGTCGTCAACTTTGACTGCGGAAGCAGGGATCGGACCTTCCGGCATGGCGTCGATAAAAATCACGGAACGCGACTTCTCGGCACAGTAATCGCACATGTTTGCAATGGATAGGGTGATGTCGACATTTTCGCCCGACTGAAAGGTGCCGGTGGCGGCGGTGCCGTTCCAGGTGGCCGACACTCTGGTGCCGCTGCCTGTAAACTGCCGGGCGGCGCCGCTGAGCCGGCCCTTCAGATCAATGGTCCAGGAAAGCGATTTTTCGAGCGTTGCCTTGATGGTCACGTTCTGGGTCGTGGTGAAATCGATTCGGCCGAGCGGCACGGTTGCCAAGCTGGAGTCGATCCGCTCGCACAGGCTCTTATCGTACCAGCGCTTGAACGCGATGAGTCCCACAAGCCCGGCATTGTAATCGAGCGCCGGCTCGGTATAGACATAATTGCTCGAATTGTCAGAAAAATTCCAGGAATAGTCCGCGGCCTTGAGCGGATCAAACGGATTAGCATTGGTGGACGGGCCGGACACCAGGGAACCCACGATCCGCCGTCCGGTCTGGACCCCGAGGGTAACATCGTTGCGATGGTGCGGGTTCTGCACCCCTGCCGAGCTGCCCCCGGAAACCCTGGTCATGTAGGAGTTTGAAAAAGGCGAGGTGCCGGTTGCCCAGTTGAGCTGCTGGAACGCGATATCGCGCATGGAGTTGTCGCCCACACAGCGGAACAGGAGCGCGGTAGAGAACCCGAACGCTGCGGCGCAGCTCGCCACGCCCCACGTCTGATTGACAAACGCCCCCCTGACCAGGGTAGCCCCGCCGCTGGCGGAAACGGGAACAATCCGCTGCGCGCCGTAATTGACGTCCAGCTTCCACGTCGAGGCATATGAGGTCTCCCCCAGCCGGTAAAAGGTAAACCCGGCCAGGTCGCCGGCGTGCGGATAGCCAAGGTTGGAATAGTGCTGCCCCACGTCCGAGATGTAGGTTCGCGCCTCGCGCAGATAGGCGGAATCGCCTGTCGCCCTGAACAGCTCCACGCCGCCGCACGCCATCTTGTCCTTCCACGTTTCCGACACGTAAAACGGCCGGTTTTCGCTGCTCATGATCTGAGCGCCGCACACCTTGCCTTTGCTCTTACCGAAAGCATAGGCGATCTTGGCCTTGTTAAGACAGGTGGTCGCATAGGCGGCGTCAAATTGTTTATACAGGATCGACATGAGCGCGAGCGCTGCCGCATAGTAGCCGGGAACGTCGGCGCCGTCGCAGAGGTAGGAGGTCCGATTGGGAATGCGGGAACTGTTCTGGTACCCGGATTCATTAAGCTGCATATGGTCGGCGTTCGCGTCGCCCACGTCGCGCACAATGGTGCTGGAGCTGATGATCGCCTTGCAGAGCCAGTCGGTCGCCACTTTTGCCTCATCGAGGATATCCGGGATAGTGTTGCCACCCGGGGAGTAGTCGGGCTTGGTCTTGTCGTCGTATCCTTCGGGAAACGCATCATACCCCTTGAGCAGGCAGTAGGTGGCGTACCCGAGCGGCAGCCCGAATTTAACAAAATCGCCGGCATCGTACCACCCGCCGTCGAGCGCCGTGCCTGAATGCGCGTCATTGGCGTGCGGATAGGGCGTGTTCGAATAGAACGGATTATGCGGATTGCCGGACTTCGTGCCGGCGCGCTGGAATCCGTAAAAGCGGATGGACGCGGCGTGCAGGGAGTCAAGCGTAACGGCCGCGACTTCCAGGCACATGGCGCTGATACAGAGAAGCCCTGCTGCTAAAACGAATCTTTTCATTGTCTCGATGGTCTTTCTATCCGGTCCGGGGTTTGTGCCTGCGGTCACTGCCGCGGTGCGTGTCTCATGGCGCTGCCAGCCGCATGACCAGCGAATGATCGCCGCCAGCATTACGATGGGTAATTTTCAAGAGATACGAACCCCTGGCCAGCCGGTCCTTTGCCGTGATCCTGCAGCCGTCCTTTGTCAATATGACCGTGCGGACAGAGAGCTTCTGTCCGCTCATGGAAAAAAGCTCAATACCTGCCGGTTGCTGTGAAAGTCCGCGGAGCAAAATCACGTTTCCTGAAACCACGGTCCTGATCTGCCGTGCTTTTGCGCGTGTCGCGTGCGCGGTCTTGTTCTCGGCGAACGTATCGCCCCACACGTTTGGAAACATGCCGGTAAAGGCGGCATACGCAAGCATCGCCGTCGCCTGTTTGTAATAAAATTTATCATCGCTCCAGGTCGGGCTTCCGAAAAAGGCGTAGTCGCCCTGCATCTCCAGAAGAACCCGCTGCCTGAACACGCCTTTTTGAAACGCCTGGTCTTTGGATCCGAGCGCGCCGCACATCCAGAGGCCGATCTCATTGCAGCGGTAGGTCTCAGGCACCACAGAGCCGCTCTCGGTATACTGGCCCATCTGCCCGAGCAAGACCGCCGGATTGGAGTTAGAATACTGCGTCAGCGTATTCTTGATGTTTTTGCAGTACGAGACCGCTCTGCTCTCATTGAACCAGATAGCGTCCATGGCGATCCGGTACGGGGTGCGGATGCCGTCCGGGCCCATGCCGTAGCTCCTTCCGCCAACGGCCTGCCCTGCCGTGTTGCACCAGTCAGGCACCTGGCCCTTGGAGTAGTTTCTCACTTTGGCAAGCACCTCGTAGCAGCGTGAAATGACCGGCGTAAAGTCAATATCATTGACACTGTTCGCCTGGCAGTAACTGTTAAACACCCTCATCCAGGCGGTCGCGTAGTAGCTCGGGTTCTGCGGGCTGGAACCGCCCCAGTTGTCGCCGGCAAGAAGGTAGTTCGATCCGTCGCACATTCTGGTGCGGATGGTACGGATGATCTCGAGCGCCCGGGTCTTGTAGTCGGGATTGCTGTGCGCGTTCCAGTATCTCTCCCGCACCAGCTTGTCCGCGTACACCAGCGAAAGGCCGATATCAAGGTCGGCGTCGGTCGCCGCGCCCTGCCCCCTGCATCCGCCGGACCAGTCCCAGCAGTAGTATGACTTGGTGCCGCTGTTCCACATGATGGAATTGGCCGCCTCGAAAATCCGGTTAAAGGTGGGCTGGTCATTATTAAGCAGCGCCAGGATCATGCCATACCCCTGGCCTTCTGAAACCGCTTCGTTCGTGCCGATCACATTGTTGCCGTCCCAGCGCATATGGTTGACCAGACCGTTTGACATGATGTAGTTGGTCTTGAAATAGTTCCACTTGGTTTTCATCTTGTCCTTGAAATAGGCCGGATTGTTGGTCACCATGAGGGTAATGTCGTCGGCATAGGCTGACGTATAGTTATACTTTGCCGGCTGCGGATAGGGGAGGTTCCAATCCGCCTGCACGTGAAAAGCGGTGAAAAGCGCGATACACCATAGTGCCGGTATGCTGGATCTCTTCATAATAGACGCACGCCTTTCTTCCGGCGCATCGTTTCTGCGCCGTCATAATTGACCGGACAGTGATAAACCGTATAAATAATCCTGCGCAACCATCACACAAGCAGGAAAATCCAGGCTCCTGTGACATTAGTGGAAAAAACAGCCCCCCCTGTTCATCATAATGATTTTTTTGCCGATTTGCGGGCTTGTTTTCACCTTGTTTACAAACCATTCCAACTCTCTATCCGGCAACGAATTATCGAAAAACCTCCTTTCCCCCGTGAAGACTGTTTTGGCGCCAGCGATCCCGGTTTGCACGGGCATCCCTTCCCGCTAAAAATTGTGCCTGCAATGAACTGATCCAAAAATCTTTACCACTAACATTACAAGGAAAAAGAATTCGATCGTTTCGCCATTTTCACAATTCTTTCAGCGAAAGGGGAGTGCGATGTTGTACCAAGCTTTTCACACAATGGTTCTCGGCGCTGCACTTTTTTCGGTGGCCGTATTCGCTCCTGCGTCTGCGACCGGAAACGTGTCGCTCCTGTCCGACCTGGAAAACGGGACAAACGAAAACTATTACGGCCAGTACTGGTACGTGTATGACGACCATGAGGACGGCGGCAACACCACGATCACCAACCTGACAAAAAAGGCTGACGGTACCTATGACTTTGTGCCGACAGCGAGCGAAGGAAATACCAGCGGCTCGCCCGGTTTCGGCGCAAAGGTGGCGTTCCAGCTTGGCAACACCAAGCCCGGCGACGGGACCAATACCTGGGGCAACATGGTCGGTATCGGCACCATGCTTGCCGCGGAGGGAGAATATATGAACCTTACGGGCGCGAACGTCATAAAGTTCTGGGCAAAGGTGGAACGGCCCGCCGGAACCGGTTCCCAGGTTGATATGCGTGTTGAAGTGTGTACCAAGCAGTTCGATCCGGGCAACACGCCGGGCGACTTTGGCTATTATCATACCATTATTCCCATTTCCGGCACCTGGGCGCAGTACAACATTCCGCTCAGCAGCACGGACGTGGGATTCGGCCATCTCGAGCAGTGGGACTGGTCGGTATCGAAATCAGGAGCGGTCCCGTTCGACATCACCCAGGTCGGCAAGATCCAGTGGTGTATCTCTGAAGACGGCAACGTGACCGCCTGGGCGGACGCCGCCGGTGTCCTGTATATCGACGATGTCACCATTGAACCCTTTACCCCGCACTTCTTTGATGAGATCGAAGTGAATAAAATAGGGGCACCGGGCGCGACAGGCCTTGCGGCAGACAACCTGTTAAGCACGTTCGATAATACCACCGTAAACTCTGCCGGTTTTTACGGCTACTGCTACACCGATGTTGACGCGAACCCCACCAACGCTTCCGCTATTACGGCGGGCGCAACCCTCAGTGACGTAACCCAGAAGTATACGCTTATTACCAGTCCGGGCGGCGTCAACGACACGAAATGCGCCTCCATAACCTTTCAGCTCGGCACCACGTTCCAGGATGGCGCGAACACTGTGCAGCCGTTTGTGGGGATCGGTACCAATCTCGTCAGAACCGATGCAAACGGCGGCAGCATGGGAGATGTGTGCGACCTGAGTTCTGCAACAGCCATCTATTTCGACTACAAACTGGTAAGTGACAACATCAATTTTTTGCAGTTTGAGTTTACCACGGACCAGTCGTTCGGCAACCCGGGAGCCGTGTACTACGTAAAGTGCCCGAAAACGGGCGACGCGTGGAAAAGCGCGCGGGTCGAGCTGAGCGCGACCCCGGCCGAGCTGGTGCTGCCCAAATGGGACGATGTCACCCAGACAACGCCCCTGGATAAAACAAAAACCCTGAAGTTCCAGTGGAAAGTGCAGGGCGCGCCCCGGTCTGAAGGAACCCTGGCCATAGACAATGTATACACCATTGGCAAGGCGTGGGACATAAAGGTCATCCATCCTCGTACCCGCGCATCCAATACCGCGTTCCAGGTCAAACAGCTCAACAATCAGGCACAGGTCACGTTTGCCATGCCGCAGCAGGCACGCAGCGCCGTTATTGACCTGATCTCCATGCAGGGCAAGGTGCTCGCCTCGCAGAGCCTCAATCGCGCCGGTAACGGCAAGCACCTGGTCGCTTTCCCGACCGGCAACCTGTCAAACGGCCCGTACTTCGTGAAGATCACCTGCGACAACAAGGACGTGAAAAGCGGGATGTTTTCGGTTATTAAGTAAGAAGCAAAAGACATAAGATGAGGAAGGCCCTGTTCGAGAGAACAGGGCCTTTTTGTTTGATTTTCCATTCCACGTTTCAGGATTTGGTTGGTTACCCGGTCAGGAATCGCCGCTACACGCTCAGCGAAGGTCGCGGTTATTTCTTAAACATAGAAATCGCAGATAATTGCATCGCGGAAATAAAAAGGGACATGGCCAGAAACTAACCATGTCCCTCTACGAAAGGAGGGGAAGGGGAATCGTCGGAGAGCCTGTGATTGTCTCTTCTCTCCTGAATAATGATTAGTGGGATGAAATGGCGTGCAGTTCTGGAAAAATGAAAATTTTTATTGCCGCCCCGTATCGGTAATAATATCAACGGTTTGTTTTATTTGCTGCCCGGACTTTTCATTGATCCCGCAGCTTTTGCAGCAGCAATCATCTGCTCGATCTCGGTCCTGCGCTTTGACGCTTTGGCGCCGAGCTGCTCAAGGGCGATGGTGTGCATTCTGATCGCCTCCTGATAATTATGCTGCTGCTGCAGGAGCAGGCCCAGATGATACGCGACATCGGCGCGGCGGGGATGCGTTGGATCAACCACAAGAAACCGCTGGAAATACTCGATGGCTGCCGAGGGGTTTCTGCTGATCTCAAGCTCGGCAAGACGCAGCAGCGCTTCACCGGTAAACACGCCTTCCGGGTACAGGATGCAATAGGAGCTGAACTGCCGTATTGCCGAGGAGGTGTCCTTGAGCCTGTCCGCTTCAAGGCGGCCCAGCGAAAAGAGTGCGGTCTGGCGATACAGCGGCGGCGTCGTGTTGTCTTCTGCCAGACGCTTGTACAGCGATAACGCGTTTTTCCAGTTCGCGGCTTCGTTTTTCTGAGCTTTTTCAAGAACCGTGCGCACCATCTCTATCCGTGCGGCCTGCTCCCGTGCGTCTTTCTCCAGAGAATCTGCCAATATGTCCGCCAGTGTCTTTTGCGTATCAGCGGCACTTGAACCGGTTCGCGACCTCACGCGGGAAAGGAGCCGTTGCGGTGCCGGAACGTCCGCATTCTCGCTCGCATCCGTTTCTGCGGGTTCGAGCGCGACATCAAGCGAAACGTCGGATTCGCCAACAGTAATCACGGTGTCCTTTGACGAATACTGGTTGAGCCGTATGGAAACGGCGTATTCACCAGACGGTTTGAGCGCGGCAAACGGGGTATTTCCCCGGTAATCATTATTAATGAATACCTGGGCATAGGGTGGCAATGATGTGACGACAAGCCTGGTCGTGCCCTGCTGTGCAGACTCGTCAAACAGCGCCTTCTCGATCTCTTCGGCGAGATTCGCGGCTTCAAGCCGCCACGCCGTATGCGCGGCATCCATGCTGAACGTCTGCCCGGCATCAACATACAGATCCTGTACACCCGGGCATACGATCCTGACTTTTCCTTCGGTGATCGTGGTGGCGAGCGAGCCGGTGCGTTCCTGTTCAAGAACAAACCGCGTGCCTACCACGTGGATCTCATACCATGGGGTCACGACGACAAAACGCTGATGCTTTGCCCTCTTTTTCACGGAAAACGCGATCCTCCCGCTGCGGCGGTCCGCTGCGGTGAATACGCGATACTCCACATTGCGGCTCGTGGCCTGTTCAATGGTAACGGTCGCATCGCCGGACAGATGAATTGCGCCGGCGCTGTTTTTCAGGGTAAGGCTGCCGTCCTTTGAACTGGCGAGCGTGGTGCCTTTGGTAATTGGCACACCGATATCGCTGCGATACGCGCTTCCCCATGCCTGGGTTATGGTGGTAGCAAGCTCTGTCTTGCCGCCAACGTAAAACAGGGAAATTGCCGCGGCCCCTGCAACAAGACACAATGTGACGACTTGGTTCACGCGCGAACGCGCGGCGGTTAAAAACAGTCCGGCAATGGGCCAGACATACCGCGCCTTCTGTCTGGTGACAGGATGCGGCGGTGAGGACGGCAAGGATGCTTCAGACTCGATGCGCTGCATGAGCCGCTCTTCAAGTTCGTCCCAGCCTCCTTTTGGAACCACGGTTTCAGCGAGGATTGCATCAACGCTCGGGACCGCCGGAACGGGTGCCTTTGTATCTTTCGGCTTTCTGGACATGCCGGCTTCATGGGAGGCAATACGCTCCATAAGCCGGTCTTCAATGGCGGCATAGATCCCTTCAGGCTGCGCCTCCTCTTTTGCCACATAGGCACACACCGGGTCAGTATACTGTGCCGCCCTGGTAAAAACAGTATCGACAGGATCGCCTTTGACCTGGGGAGGACAGCGGGACTCCTTGAGTATGGCGGTGATAATGGGGTCGATATCCTTCATAAATTATTCCCGATAAAATCCTTCAACTTCTGGCGCGCCGTGAAAAGCCGGGACTTTACCGTCCCTTCCGGAACGCCCAGTACTTCGGCTATTTCCCCCAGTCCCATTTCGCTGTACACGCTGAGCACCAGCGGCACTTTCAACCGTTCATCAAGTCGGGCAAGCGCTTTTTCGACGAGATCGCGCATCTCGTAACCGGATGAACTTGCGCTCCTCCGGTCAGTATCAGCCACCGTGTCATAGGAGACGAGTTCCGACTGCGGTATTCTTTTTCCCGCCTTGATATACCGCAGATGACCGGTGCAGACATGGATCACCAGGCGGTGAAACCATGTCGAAAAAGTCGACTCCCCCTTGAATGTCGGCAGCGACAGGTACATCTGGAAGAAAACTTCCTGGACAAAGTCTTCATGGTCCACCCTGCTGCCCATGATCTTGAAAACAAGGTTGAACGCATAGGTCCGGTACCGCCTGAATATCTCGCGAAAAACCTCTTTGTCACCCTTCTTGCACGAATCGATCTGTTCTGGCGTCGGTTCCAGCGCAGCTGTTTTCATGGTGCCTTACATTATAAGTTAGTGGAAACAATTTGTGAAGACGTTCGAATATAATTGATTGACGGGAGATTTTGCTTGTTTCATAAGGGCTTACCGTTGCATGACCGGCCCACGGTACCCGCGGCTGAGCTAAGGCAGCGCTTCAAGGCTTCTGTGCAGCTTTTCATGGTTGCGCAGCAGTCCATCGAGCTTCTCCTTCTCACGCGCCACCACCTCTTCAGGCGCGCGCGATATAAAGGCCTTGCTTTCCAGCTTCTTTTTTGATGACCCGATCAGGGCCTCCAGTTTCCCTATCTCTTTGGACAGCCTTTCCCTCTCCACGGTTGTATCGACAAGTCCTTCGAGAAGCAGAAAAAGCTGCACGCCCCGGACAACAGCCGACCCGGCGAATGCCGGTTTTTGGGCGGCCGTATCGACGACGGTATCGGACAGCTTGACGAACCTGTTGATGAGTTCCGTTTGTGTGGCTATCCACAGCGACTGCTCTTCGGTCTCCGGAATGATGATTGCCTTCCCGGTCTTGTCGGGCGGCACATTGTTTTCGCTGCGGATCGTGCGCAGCGCGACCACGATCTCTTTAATCAGGGAAAAATCGTTTTCGAGTGTTCCGTTGATGAGCGAGGCATCAGCTACCGGATAAACGGCGTTCATGATATATCGAGCATCCAGCACCGTGTCGAACGAGACCTTCTGCCCCAAGGCCTCCCAGATCTCCTCGGTGATAAACGGCATGAACGGGTGGAGCAGTTTGAGGATCGAAGCATGGACATGGCAGGCAACGGCGATCGCGTCGTTTTTCCGTTGCTCCTCCCCCTGCTGGTACAGATCACCCTTTTTTGCCTCGATATACCAGTCACAAAACTCGTGCCAGACGAAATCATATATCGTATGCGCCGCCTCGTTGAACCGGTAGCCGGCAATCGCGTCGCGCATGCTGCCAATGACGCTCTGCAGCCGGGAGAGAATCCACTTATCCTCTGCTTTCCGACGCTGAATTGGCGGCAGCCCGGAAAAAGCGCTCCTTTTTTCAACGGTACCCAGCAAAAAACGCGACGCGTTCCAGAGCTTGTTGGCAAAATTCCGGCCGATATCAAACGTGTCCTTGGCCAGAAACACGTCCGCGCCCTGGGCAGTGATCATGATCATGGAAAACCGCAACGCATCCGCACCCCAGGCAGCAATAATTTCGAGCGGATCAATGGCATTGCCGAGCGATTTGCTCATTTTTCTTCCTGTTTTATCTCGTACCGTACCGTGGAGAATAACGTGTCTAAACGGTAGACGTCCGGTAAAGTGCAGACCGGCCATGATCATGCGTGCGACCCAGAAAAACAGGATTTCAGGAGCGGTAATAAGAACGCTGGTCGGATAGAATTTTTTCATGAGCGCGGATTCCGCCGGCCATCCCATGGTGGAAAAGGGCCAGAGCCACGAGGAAAACCAGGTATCCAGCACATCGTTGTCCTGGGTGAGCCGCTTGCCGCCGCAGCGCGGACAGGTATCCGGCGGGTCCTCTTCCACAATAACCTCTCCGCAGCCGCAGTACCACACCGGAATGCGGTGTCCCCACCAAATCTGCCTCGAAATGCACCAGTCGCGGATATTTTCCATCCAATCGATGTATGTCTTGCGCCACCGCTGCGGAAAAAATTTCACCCGGTCCTCGACTGCCGCGGCAAGCGCCTCTTTGGCAAGCGGCTTCATGCGTACGAACCACTGGTCCGAATAGTAGGGCTCAACAACGGTGTGGCAGCGATAGCAGTGACCCACCGCATGGGTGTGCTCTTCGATTTTTTCCACAAGGCCCTGCGCCGTCATGTCCTGAAGGACCGCCTTGCGGCAGGCAAAACGGTCCATGCCCACGTAGTGCCCGGGGATCGGCCCGGTCATGCTGCCGGCCTCGTCCATGACCACCACCGGCTCCATGGCGTGGCGCCGGCCCATGGCAAAGTCATTCGGATCATGCGCCGGCGTTACCTTGACCGCGCCGGTTCCGAACTCCTTGTCAACGAAATCATCGGCAATAAGGGGGATTTCGCGGTTGACCAGGGGCAGCAAAAGCGTTTTCCCGACAAGCGCGGTATACCGACCGTCTTTCGGATTGACCGCCACGGCGGTGTCGCCGAGCATGGTCTCGGGCCGTGTCGTGGCTACAATGACGTGGCCTGATCCGTCGGCATACGGGTACTTGAAATGGTACAGTTTACCGTTCACCTGTCTGTGCTCGGCCTCTTCGTCGGAGAGCGCGGTGCAGCATCGCGGGCACCAGTTGATGATATATTTGCCTTTATAAATCAACCCCTGCTTGTAGAGCGTCACGAAAACGCGCCGCACCGCGGCGCAGAGTCCCTCATCCATGGTGAACCGTTCGCGGTCCCAGTCGCAGGAGGAGCCCAGTTTCTTAAGCTGGTTTGAAATGGTGGCATGATGTACATGCTTCCACTTCCACACCTCCTCGATAAAGGCTTCCCGGCCGAGCGCATGTCTGTTGGTGCCCCGTTGCGAGAGGTTGCGTTCCACCACATTCTGGGTCGCGATCCCGGCATGGTCGGTGCCGGGCAGCCAGAGCGCTTCGCAGCCGGTCATGCGGTGATACCTGGTGAGGATGTCCTGCAGCGTATTGTTGAGCGCATGACCCATGTGCAGCACGCCGGTCACGTTCGGGGGAGGGATCACGATGGAATAGGGCGGTTTCGGCGACTGCTCGTCGGCGTGGAAAAGGTTTTCCTTTGTCCATATTGTATACCACTTGTCTTCAACGGCCGAGGGGTTGTACTTTTTTTCCATATCAATAAAATATAAAATACGGAATCCTCCTTTTTGGATTCTGTTTGTGGCGTTTGAGGGATCTTTGGATCAAACCACAACACCGGGGTCTCTGCCGCATCCTTGCCGAACCAGTATCCTTTCTCCATTGTTATGGCCGGGAATAAACGGAAGAACATATTTTTCCCTGTGGGGGACCGGCCTGTCCGAGTCACACTGTTTGACCTGCTTGGCCGGGAACTCGTACGTACAATCATAGCCAAAGGTACGCAGGCGCTCATTCTTGAAGAATTCACCCGTGTAGCTCGGTTGTCGCCCATTGGCTTTATTCTGCGTGTCGATCAACCAGGCGCCAGAACCTATACGACGTTCATTACCCCCTGAATGCACATACCCGGCACTGTTGGGTATGGCGTTTGTGCACAACCAATGAGGCCGTAACTTTATTCAACCTGATTTGATTGTAAACTAGCATGGACCCTGTCCGAGGACAAAACAGCTGGAGAGAAAATGCCGCCCTGAAATACGGGATGCCTGGCGCCTTTTCCATCGCTGTTTTTATCTATATCCTTTTCTATGTCCACCCTGCCGTCATCCACACCTCGAACGGATTCCATCTTCCCTCATATGTCCGTTATCTTCGCCTCATTGAATCCGATACGGCACCGGTTCCGGACCCAAACAGGTATAGCGGCGACGGTTTTATTCTTGAGACCACCTCCCGTTATTTCAAGGACCTCTTTAGCGTGCCCGGTGGCCTGACCAGGCTTTTAGTTACATTTTTTATTTACGCATGCCACTATCCGGTTATCGGCGCATTATCACTTACCGCTTTGGCGTTGCTGCTTCTCTTTCTTTTCCAGCGTTATTGTTGGGTGTGCTATGGCGCCAGACCGCTGGTGACCGGTTATCTGATATTCCCGGCACTCCTTATTGTCTGCAACCTCTATGAACTGGATTTTCTTTCGTTTATCATCCCTGCTGCCGGCGCCCTTGGGGCTGCGGTCCTTTACCAGTGGGTAGCAGAAAAAAATCTGCTCGCGCGCTTTTTTGCGGCGCTCCTGCTCTTCTGGCTTGCATGGTACCTTATGCAATGGGCTGCCGTTGTGTTTCTTCTCCTGGCGGTCATACACGAACGCTATCAAAGGCCACGCCTTCGAAGGGGCATCGGCGTTGCCGTCATTGCCCTTATCAACGTCGGCGTCCTGTTTCTGGTGGAATCCGTCCTGCTTTCACCGGACCATGTCATGAGAGCGGGCGACCTGTTCTCGCCCGTATTTCCGCCGGTCATCGCGCTCCTCTACTATCCGTTCGTTTCTTTGCTCTTTTCTCCTGCGGCGCTGCGCCTCATGTTTCGCGGTCCCCTCAAGATCCTTTTCGCAATTCCCGCCCCGGTGCGGCGGAGTGTACAAGTAGTGATGGTCGTCGCTATAACCTCCGGTGCTCTCCTCGTGGTTCAGCGTTCCAGTGTTCTTGGCGATGTCAGGGCCGTCGCACATGCGATACACGACATACAACATGACAAATGGGACGACATCCTCTCCCGTGACTACGCTGCGCAATTCATCTCCTTTCCGGAAAAAAACGGGCCCCTGCAGCAGTATCTCATCCATGCCCGCAACAGCGCCCTTGCCCATACCGGTAAGCTCGGCGCAAAGATGTTCGCCTATCCGCAGGCCTCCTTCTCGCCGGAACCGCTTATGCTTCGAGAGAGCATCCAGGTCTTCGGTTTTCCGCAGTGGGCGGCAGCCATAGATCTTTTCATGGATCTGGGCATGGTGAATTACGCGGAAAAAACCATCGGCGAACTCATGGAGTGCATGGGTCCGTATCCATTTCTCATGTACCGCCGTTCACTGCTCCATGTGGCTAAAAACAACTCCGAAGCCGCCTCGGTCTATCTTCATAAATTACGCGGCATGCCGTTTTACCGAAAGGAAGCAGAAAAACTGCTCTCTGCGCTCGGGGACAGCGTGACGCTCGCCGCACACCCGTTCATTGCTCGTTTACGCGCCTCTATGGACACCGTGGACCATTTCTTTCTTTCCGGTACCGAAGAGGACCTTCTGCTCTTCCTGCTTGACCGCAATCCGAAAAACAAGCTTGCGTTTGACTATCTGATGGCATACTACCTCCTAACCGGCAAGGTAAAAAAACTTGTGGCCCAGCTCCCCCGCGCCCCGGCATTCGGGTACACGCTGCTCCCCCGTCACTGGGAAGAGGCGTTCTGCGTGTATATGGCCCAGGAAGACGAAACCGCAGAAAAAATAGTGCCGCCTGACCTGCCGATGATCGTTCCGCAGACGTTTAAAATGTTTGAGCAGTTTCTGGAGATTTCATCCCGCCTTGAAAACAATCCCGGCAAAGCTGAAACACTAGGCAAGGTGTTCGGTTCAACCTACTATTTTTTTTATACGTTTGAGTATTCAAAAGGAGAGCGGCAATGACTGCGTTTCACCTGGCATTGCTCGTTTTCCTTTCCCTGCTGCTTTCGTGCGGACCAGACCGGTCGGCGATCGAAAAAAGCAGCATTCGTCTGGCGCGTCAGCCGGTCATTACGCCAGACTACACCGACATTGTACTGCCCCCGAATATCGCTCCGCTGAATTTTGTTGTCCGGGAAACGGGGCAGCGGTATGTTATACAACTCTCCGGGAAACGCGGCCGGACGATCACCATTACCAGCAGGTCCCCGGCCATACATGTACCGGAAAAAAAATGGAGATCTCTTTTGCTCTCCAACAGAGGATCGCTCCTGTGCATCAGAATATGGGCCCAGGACTCCCGTAAGCAGTGGAACGAGTATGCGGCAATCACCGACACGGTTGCTTTTGATCCCATTGATCCGTATGTCACGTACCGCACGCTGAGCTTTCTGTACAATTACTCGAGCGATCTTCGTATTCACCAGCGCCACCTTGAATCGTTTTCAGAAAAAACCCTGCTCAATTCCAAGAATTTTTTCTGGGGGTGCGTCAACTGCCACGCTCCCGACAACAACGACCCGAACCGCACGATAGTCCATACACGAACAAACGATTTCGGCAGCGCCACCCTGCTTGCGCAGAACGGCAGGGTACACACCATCAGCACCAAGCTCGGGTATACCTCCTGGCGGCCGGGCGGCGACCTGATCGCCTTTTCCCTGAGCAGGGTACGGCAGTGCTTTCATGCGGTGGGGAAGAACCCTATCGATGATTACGACCTGTCTTCTGAACTTTTCATCTACGATGTACGCAAACAGCGTATTCTCGACGTTCCGCAGCTCTATCTTCGTGGCAGCATTCAGTCCTGGCCGTGCTGGTCCCCGGATGGCTCATATCTTTACTTCTGCGGCGGGCCCATTCTTTGGACCGATTTCAACCGGGTGCCGCCGGACAATTTCGACAAACAGCGATGCAGCCTTCTTCGAATCCCGTATAGGGAACAGGATGGGTCGTTCGGCAGTGTTGATACGGTGCTTTCAACCAACGAGACCGGCCTGAGCATATCGCAGCCGCGCGTTTCTCCCGACGGCCGCTTTGTGCTTTTCTGTATGCATGCATTCGGGCCCTATCCGATCACCCAGCCCACCAGTGATCTCTATGTGCTGGAACTTCCAAACGGCAGCTATCGCCGACTCCCCCTATCGAGTAACGAGTCAGAATCATGGCACGGCTGGTCAAAAAACGGACGCTGGATCGTCTTCTCCTCCAAACGAAACGGCGGCATACTGACGCGGCTCTATTTCAGCCATGTCGACAGCGCAGGCACCGCGCACAAACCGTTTATCCTGCCCCAGAAAGATCCCCGCTTTTATGACTCCTACATCCGCTGTTTCAATGTGCCGGAGCTGGCCACCGGCGCTTCGCCGTATTCGCAGCGGGACTTCCTGAAAGCGATCCGCTCGTCTGAAAAAATTGATGCGCCCCTGCCGACACGCAGCGCAACAGAAGGGGTCAAGATCGATCATTCTGCCGAGTGGTCGCCCATGAAAAAGCGCACGCAGGAGTAACGACCGGACACCAGCTTATGGTCGGCCCACTGACCGGACATACCGGGGATCGATTGTATACGCTTTCTGATAGGCCTGCCTGGCATCGTCGATCCTGCCAAGCTCATAGTAAAGGTTGCTCAGATTGACAAAAGCCGGAGCGTGTCGGGGATTGAAGTGAACGACCTTTTCATACATCGCGACAGCCTTGACCCACTCCTTCCTTGAGATATAGTACCATCCCAGCTTTGCGTAAGCATTGGCATCGGTTGAATCTGCCGTAATGCGTGCCTCGCAGCTCTTGATGGCGCGCTCCTGGTCCCCCATTCTGAGCCAGATGTCGGCCATGGCAAGGTCCACCTTGTCGGGCGACTCCTCCTTCGCCAGATCATACATCTCGTCAGCAAGGTCATCATTGCCGAGTATGCGGTAGACTGCCGACAGTTCAAGATAGGCGACGGAGAATTTTTTATTGAGATCAAGCGCGTCCTTGTACGATTCCACCGCCTTTTCCCACTCCTTTTTGAGCACGTAGGCGTTAGCCAGTGCGTAATGGATCTTGGTGAAAAACGGTTTGAGCCGCCGGTAGTCTCTGTAGGACGCGATTGCCTTGTCGATAGCGCCCAGCTTAAGGTAGAGATCGCCGAGCTCAAAGTCGATTTCCGTGAAATGAGGCGCCTGCCGTATGATATACTCATACTGCTCCATGGCCCGCTGCAGATCGGTCCGTGGCCTGCCGTCGCGGTCCCCCCATGCCTCGTTGTACTGGTGGTGAAGGTTCCATCGCCGGTTGAACGCGTTTCCGTAAAAGTAGCGTGCGCGCAAATTCATCGGATTATTGTGAAGCGAAAGGCGGTAATAATGCAGGGCTTTTTCCCAGGTGAGTGAATCCGAACGGTAGCGGGTCCCTTCAATAAAAATGTCATGAAAAACTTTGCCTTCAGTATCCACAGGCATATAGGCGTCTTTGGAATACTGCACCGCCCGGTTGAGGTAGACGTCGGCAATATACAAACGGAATGAACCGTAGAGCATGCACGCGGCAACAATGATCGCACACCCGTCCATGATACGAATCACCGGTGCGGTACGATGCTCTGAAGGGGCCTGCCTGGCCGCTTTTATGCGGCCATTCTTGCTCCGTTCCGACGGTTCCGGCTGCAACGACGATGCCGGTTTCAAGATCCGGGACGACTGTGCAGCGATAATGCCGAGAAACAACCAGAAAAAATAGCCGGTGGAGGTGTACCGCATGCTGAGCGAAAAGATATTGCTCACGAGCAGGGCGATTATGCCGGAGACGAGCCCTAAAATCAGTATGGTCGCGGTTGGAGAATAGGTCCTGAGCCAGAAGGTCTCGGAGCTTCCCTGTTCCGGCTGCCGCGCTTTCGGCGCGGCGCGCACCGCGCGGTAGGTCAGCGTGAAAAACAGCGCAAGCAGCCATACCCATATGGCGAATCCGATGACCCCCTCGTCATGGAGGATTTCCAGATGTTCGTTGTACACGTTGCTCACATGCTCGAAACAGACCGCGTTATAGGCCCACGCTTCCGGCTTCTTTATAAGCGGATAGTTGTTCTTGAAGGTCCCGATGCCATGCCCGAAAAACGGCTTCTGCCCGATAAGGTTCAAGGCGCCCTCAACGTAATATTTCCGTTCCGACACGGTCTTGAGCCTGCCTTCATCGCTGAAGCTGATATGGAGCACCCCGGCGACCACGAGTCCCGCCACGATGAGCGGTGCACAAACGACGACAAGCATCCTGCGGAGCGACTTGAACGGCAGGACAAAGACAACGATAAAAATGGTGAAACATATGAGCGCGGTTCCGAGCCCGATCTGGCCGGACCTGCTCCTTGTCAGAAAAATATTATTAATAAGAAGAAATAATGTCACCGAGGGCACCGTCTTTGCCCCCAGCTTCAATCCAATACTGAGAACGATGATCGCGGCCAGAAGCAGGAGAAACACCGCGGCGAGGATCAAACGGGACGCAATGACCAGGGTCAGGATATAATAGGCGGCCCCGGACACCACAACAGCCGGCCCGGCGATAAACGCCTTCCTCCGTTCGCCCGGATCGGTCAGGTCGAACGCCGCCGCCAGGGCAGGAATAAGGAGGGTGAGAAAACCGACGTAAAAATTGGCATTGCCGAACGTTGACTGGATGCGATAGGAATCGCCCATGCGCAGCGGATCAAGCCCGAAATGCTGAACCATACCATAGAGCGACACGACACAACCGGCGCCCATGACCGCGATAAGAAGCAGCCGTACCTTCTTGAGATCGGCAAAGGTGACCGCTGCCACCAGAAACACGATAAAATAGGGTATCCTGACCGTGAGCTCATCCAGGCTCGTGTCGCGGGAAGAAGTGACAAAGAGGAAACTGAACAGTGCCGAGAGCATGAACGCGAATGCCGGGGCAATAAAACGGGAAAGCGGCTGTTCGAGAGAAACGGCGCGCTGTTCCAATACCTGTATGAGCCAGGCGCAAAACATGACCGTTGCCCCCCACTGCAGGATTATCGATTTGATAAGCAGTGGATTCTGACTGATGACCGATACGGCAACGGCGACCAGTATCCCGGTTATCGGGAACGCCCAGAACACGGTCCGGTTGCAGGTCGAGATCACGGCGTTATTCATGGTAGTATCCCTGGGTTTCAATGCTGACCGAGGACAGGAGCGCACGCACCCGCTCCTCATCCGCCGCGCTGATCCTGATACAGATGCCGCACTCAGAACTGATATACCTGGGAGCGGCAATGGTCTCTACGGCGATACGCTCCTGCTTCAGGCTTTTTTCAGCCCGCAGTACGCTGGAGGTGCCGAAAAACGTGACAATACAATGTCCGGCCATGTTACCGCCCCATATCGCGAAACAATATTCCGAAAAGCACAAGAAGCGCCCCTCCGCCAAGAATTGCCGCTTTCCCCGCGCTGTCCAGCGATCCGGCAGTAAAGGCAAGACCGTAATTATACGCAATGGCAGCACCCGCCGTCATACCGGTAATGGTAATGGCGCTGTCGGTATTTCCCTGCGACGCCAGAATGAGCTGGCGAAAGGGGCAGCCTCCGAGCAGCACCGACGCAAGGCCGACCACCGATAGTGCGAGAAAGCTCCAGAGCGCATCCGCCGATCCGATAATATGAACGCCCCAGTGCATCTGGCCCAGAACAATGTTGGCCGCCATGGCCGAGATCACGAGGAACACAAATCCCATGAGCAGGGTGAAATCGCCAATTAAAAACAGGTTCCGGAACCCGCCGATAAAGCAGAGCTTGCTCTGCTGTCCAAGGACACCAATGACCACACCAATGCCCAGAGCGATAAAAAGCGGCGCATGCCGTTCATGTGACATGGTGAGAAACGAGGACCCGGCAACAAGCAGCACCAACAGCAGCACAAGCACCCCGTGAAATAGAAGCCCGTTTGCCCGGCCGGCCGGTGCTGTTTTGCCGAGCGAAAACCCTCTGGCGAGAAACAGCGTACCGCCATACGCACCGGCAATAAGACCCGCACAACCGGCCAATGCGCCGGGATCTCCGCCGGCCAGACGCAATCCGGTTCTCATCGGACAGCCGATAAAGGCGAAAACGCCGAACGCCAGCACCATGCCGATAATAAACCGGGCAAAAGGAGACGATCCTCCTGCCGGCTTAAATCCCTTTGAAAACAGCGACGCGATCAAAGCGCCGAATGCGATTGCCGCTATCTCAGGCCGTAGATAGCTGAACTCAATGACTTGATGTAAGCCAAACGCCCCTGCGATATCCCGCAGGAAACAGGCAACAGAAACACCACCGTCCACCGGATTGCCCAAAAAGGAGAGCACCGCAGATCCCACGCCGGCAACAGTTCCAGCCGCAGCAAGCCACACCGTATCACCCATCGACAGTCTGGGGTATCGCATGCCTCTTATCCTAGTTCCGGCGAGGTTCGAGATGCAAGCGAATCCGGGCGTTGCTCGCCTGCTTCGGTATTCTTCACACACCTGAAACCGATGCTTTTTTTGCGAATACTGGGATGGAACGAGTTCCGTCGCGTCGCACGCAGCGCATGCGCCGGCGTACCGCTGCAGCACCCTAAAAAAACCCAGTTGCCTCCCCGCACCACTTTCCGTTTTCCCTTTTCAGGCCCCTGGGGATTCTTCTTTTCTGCTGTTTGATAATAGTCCCGATCATACCAGTCCATGCACCAGTTCCATACATTGCCGACCAGGTCCGATACTCCGTAGGGTGAACGTCCAAGTTCGCACATGCCGACTGCAGGCATTTTTTCGGTTATTTCGGTAGTGGCCCTTTTTTTATCGGGAAGTTCGTTTCCCCACGGGTAGGTGCGCCGATCGTCCCCCCGGGCAGCCTTTTCCCATTGGGCTTCGGTGGGAAGGGAAATTCGTGCATTCTCTTTTTTCGAACGCCACTGGCAGTACGCCATTGCATCCTTCCATGAAACACCAACCACCGGCTGATGAGGATGATTGCACCGGGGGTCATTCCAGTAGAGCGGTTCTTCATAGCCTGACTCCTTGACGAACTCTCCATATTGGGTATTGGTCACCGGGTAAATATCAATATAAAACGAGTCGATCCAGAGCTTATGTACGGGTTGTTCGTCTTTTTCCCCTTTTTGCGAGCCCATCTGGAAAAAACCCGCGGGAACCAGTACCATGTCATTCTGCACCGCAGCCGAAGCCGGTGGTGTGTTCCGCGCCTCGTGCGATCCGGGCCTGGCAACCAGATAATAAACCATTCCTGCAACAGCACATGCGGCGATTACCGCCCCAGTAAGGCACGCCTTTTTCATCCGATTTCCCTAGTCAAAGGAAATGAGGTTCCCGTTCTAAAATATACATCATTACCGATGATTTTAATCGGGGGGGCCGCGGCCGGGTTGGCCGATTTAAAAACCTTTTTTCTGTGAAAAAAGGCGGGGCAGCATATCGCTGCCCCGCCTTGTATTCAGTCCGTCTGATCACTTACATTAAAGAATCAGCTTCTCTACGGTCGTCTTGCCGGAAGCCCGGACCTTTACAAAATACATGGTCGGCGTATTCCGCTTGACCGGAATGGAGTAGTCGGCTGCCGATGATCCGGCACGCTTTGTAATAACCTTACCCTGCGCATTGAGAATCTCGACCCAGTGTTTCCCGCCGACAGGAACCGAGACCTTGATCGCACCGGCCATTTGAGAAACAGCCACCTTCTGCTTTACCGCATTGGAAAAATCGGGTGTCACGCCGACCTGTCCGCCCGCCGCAATGACCGGGAATCCGCTGCTCACGTTCGCGCCTGATGCGCCGCCTGTTCCGATATAACAGACGCCGCCATTAGCAGCTTCCCAGAACCATCCCGCCGTACCACGGTTATAATTGGCCGCAGTCGTCTGGGTCAGGGGAGTACTGCCGACCGTCACGTTCTTGACCTCTGGCACGCAGTGGACCTCAACGCGCCAGATTCTCTTTGCCTGCGAGCAATATTTCGATCCTGCAAAGGCGCCGATGTTTACCGTTGTCTGCTGGTTGGCAGGCGCATAGCTGAAGCTGAGGGTGGTCTTCTTCGGGGTTTCGTCCTCATAGAGCACGAACGAGCCGGTCGACGCGGC
>JAFGDP010000119.1 GCA_016932075.1 Chitinispirillaceae bacterium
TACGGCCGGACGCTCGCCATCCTCTATTATTACGACCAGCGGTTCGCGCGCGCCGAATCCCTGCTCAAGACCCTGCTGGAGAGCGCGTTCGACGACGAGGAGCTCCATTACTACCTCGGGCTTGTTTTTGCCGCGACGAAAAGGGCCGATGACGCGCGCCTGCAACTGGAGAAAGCCGTTGCCCTGAATCCGGCATTCGCCGAACCATGGCGCGAGCTCTGCTATCTGTCGATCCGTGAGGGGCGATACGACGATGCGCTCGCCGTTGCACAGCGGTATGTCCGGAAAGCGCCGGAAAGCACCTCATCCTGGCGCCTCAAGGGGTATGTTCTCAGCATGCAAAAAAAATACAAGCAGGCCATCAAAACCTTTACCAGGGCGCTTGAACTTGACACGGCTGATGCCACGACCTGGTTCGAGCTCGGCAGCAGCTATGAAAGAACCGGCGATATATCCCGCGCAGCGGCCATGTTCAGAAAAGAGCTGTCCCTGCGGCCGGACGATCCGGCGGCATCGAATTACCTGGGGTACATGTGGGCGGAAAAGGGGATGCGGCTCGACAGCGCCGAGGTGCTCATACGGTCGGCGCTCTCAAAGGACCCGTACAACGGCGCCTATCTTGATTCCTATGCATGGATTTTTTTCCAGAAAGGGTCCATTGAGGATGCGTATGCCTGGATTAAGGAATCCCTGGCGCGCATCGCCAATGATCCGGTCGTGTACGAGCACCTGGGCGACATCTTGCAGAGGAAGGGCGATCCTTTGGGAGCACGGGGCGCCTATCACAAGAGTCTTGAGTTCAATCATGATACTCCGGACAGCATACGGCAGAAAATCATTGAGACGTTTATTTCGGCACCGTCATCCGGCGGGAAACGGGAGCAGTGATGGTCCGGTTCCATCGGAACGCGGCACTGGTTTATACGCTTATGATGGCGGCTTGCACCCCTCCTCCACCACCGGACATTGGAACTGTTTCGAATGTCTGTGAGCCGCTTGTGCGCGGTCCTTCGACAAGGGAATTTGCCGGTTCCGGTGATGCCGCACTCAGCGTGGAAGGAGACGTGCATCATGGCAATATCGACGTAATCGCTGATGGAAAGGGGACGGTACGCGCCCATTTTTACGGAGCGCTGGGTATTATTGTTGCTTCGGTTACAGCGGACGCAGGCTCTGGAAGTGTTTCGTTCGACGATCAGACCTATGCCTTTACCGCGGACCAGACCATGGATACGTTGCCTTTTTCCTGGGGAAGGGACCTTGCTTTTTCCGATCTAGTCTCGCTTTTGCAGGGGAGATTGCCCTACGGATTTGCCGCTGTGATGCGGCGGCCGCCGGATTCCATGGACGTGCGAAGGACGACAATAAAACTGCTGTGGCAAACGGATATGGTACAGATAACGGCGGCCATAAAGAGAAGGTCATCCGCGCTGTGCTGGATCATGGCTGGCATGAGCGGTCAGCCGTCATGGACGCTCAAGATGGGCAGGTTCAGAAAGGAAAAGCCCTATAAAATTGAATTAAGAGAAGATGACAGGAACTATTTTTTAATAACCTTTGAAAAGATACGCTGACACCGGTTATTGCTCAAATGAAACCAATCCGTTCTTCTATAATTAATTGCACCGTAACAGCGATTGTCGCTTGCACGGGTGGCCGGGCGCAGCTCCCTGAAGCCGGCACTGAAATATTTTCTTTTTTGAATCTAAACTACGATGCACGGAGCGTTTCCATGGCAGGCGCATCGGTCGCAGCGCCCAACGGCATTTACGGTATGTTTATAAATCCTGCCTCGCTCAGTTTTACCCGTGGTTCAATGGTAATGGCCGGATATCGGGACGTTGGTCAGGGGGTATTCGGCGCACCCCTTGCGTATGCGCTTCCACAAAGCAGATATGGAATTTTTGCCGTGGGAGCACAGGGATTAACCAGCGGTCTAATAGAGGGCATTGATATTGGCCCGGACGGAAGTGAGGTGCCCACGGGTTTTTCGGCCCGCGCTGATTACTATGCAGGCAGCCTGACATGGTCGCGCAAGGTGACTGAATTCTTTACCGGCGGTCTCACGGTCAAAGGTATTTACAACCTTCTCTCTGATGGATTTGATACATGGTCGGCGGAGGGGATCGCCTTTGATGCTGGCCTGCAGTACCGGTATCTGGATGGCCGGCTTATGTATGGACTTGTGGCGCGCAATGTCGGGTTCCTTCTTTCAGGATATGAGGACGGTGATGCATATCCGTTTCCAACGGCACTGGAGATGGGTGTGTCCTATGTGCCTCAATACCTGCAGACACTCAGACTGTTTCTGGATCTGAACAAGATGCGGAACCACTATCTGCTGTTCGAGCCGGGTGTCGAATTTGAGCTGATAAAGGACCAGATGCTTGTGCGCGGCGGGTATGCGGTAAGCTGGAGAGACCTGGAGTATTTCATCGACAAGCTGGGAGGCGAGACCGGGACCACCTATCACCGCAGCACCAGGGCTGCACTGTGTATGGGCGCAGGATTTGCTGCCGACCTGATCGATCGAAGGGTGCGTATGGACGTCGGTGTGGAATTCCATACTGCACAGAACATGCCCGCACTCATCGCTACCGTGATGATGGAACTCTAACGCCGGCCGTACTGATTATTTCATATCCTGTATCAGTTTTTTCAATCCGCCCTTTTCAAACTGAACCATAATACAGGACGGCATGCCCGGTTCCCTGCACACCACCAGGCCGTTTGATTTGAATTTTTTGTGGTAGATGCGCTCGCCAATGTAGTAATGCTGCGAAGGATCGTATTCGCGCGGCTGCTGTTTCTTATCGGGTTTTGCCTTGGATTGTTCCAGGAGGTCGTTGCCGCAGAAGCAGGCGGTTTTAAAGCACTTGGTGCAGTAATATTCAAACGTTGCCTGACGGTCTATGGTCCTGCCGTTTTCTGCTATGCTGCGGTCAAGCTGGCAGGAGGTGATTTTTCCACAAAAACGGCAATACAACTCAAGCGATTCAACAGGAGTAAACGTAACAGACATTGCCCACCTTTTTTTGGGTAGAGGAGTAACTGCCAAGGCTTTTAAAGGGGAAATTATTTCCTGGCATTTAGAAAAATCAAATAATTATTGCCTTTTTTCTTTTTCCCTGCTCGCAGGGTATTTTCCAGTTATTCAGCAGCTGCCCATAAAGTTATTTTTAAGACGCCATGAACATTGTTTTTCTAGGGTCATCTGATTTCGGCCTGAGCGCCATGGAGAAACTGCGTGGATGCCATACCCTGTGCGCAGTGGTGACCACGCCACCGCGGCCCCGGGGACGTGGGCTGAAATGCATCGAGTCGCCTGTAGCGAACTACGCAAAAACCAGAGGGATCGGTCCGATTCTCATGCCTGAAGATCTTGGATCCACGGAGCTATGTAACCGGCTGCAGGCATACCAGGCGGACATTTTCGTGGTAGTAGCTTTTCGTATCCTGCCTAAAAAGCTATTTTCCATTCCCCGGCTTGGAACCCTTAATGTTCACGCTTCGCTTCTCCCCAGATACCGCGGGCCGGCCCCCATACAGCGTGCAATTGAAGCAGGGGAGCAGGAGACTGGTATCACCATTTTCAGGATCGATGAGGGGATCGATACGGGCGAAATCCTCATGCAGAATCGTGTGGCGATTGGCCCGCAGGAGAGTACGCCTGAGCTCTATGCGCGTCTGAGCAGCCTGGGTAGCCAGGCCCTGCTTGAAACGCTTTCTTCTCTTGAAACGGGTGCAATCAGGCCAATTGTTCAGGATAATGCAATAGTTAGCAGAGCACCCAAGCTGCAGAAATCCGAGGCACGGATCGACTGGAAGGCATCGCCGCAGGTTATTTTCAATAAAATCAGGGCTTTCAAGCCGTTTCCGGGTACGTGGACCCTCTGTGACGGAAAGCGTCTTGGAATTCTCTGGGCCGAGCCTTGGGCAAGCCAGGAGGCCGGGGGGGAACCGGGTTTCATCCTCCGTAGCGCCCCGGACAGCTTCGATGTCTGCTGCGCCGGAGGTGTTCTCAGGGTCACGCAGGTAAAGCCGGAAAACGGAAGGGCCATGCCGGTGCGGGATTTTCTGTTGGGCCACTCGCTAAAACAGGGAGCGCTTCTCACATGAACGCGCGCCGCCATATCGTGCTGATTCTTGCGCAGATTGACCGTCATCCCGGCTGCATGGAGCGAATTGTTGACCAGTCCCTTGACAGGGCGCGTCTGGACCACCGCGATAAACGGTTCGTTTTCGAGATCGTGTACGGTATTGTGCGCAGGCGACTGACGCTCGATTATATCATCGGGCCGCTTCTGGACAATGCCCAGCTTAGAAAAAACGAGACGCTGCGTAGGATCCTTCGCCTGGGTCTGTATCAGCTGATCTACATGGACCGGGTGCCTGACCATGCGGCGGTCAATGAGACGGTTGCACTGGCCAAACAGGATCCTGAAACGCGAGCCCTTGCCGGTGTGGTCAATGGCGTGCTGCGCAAGGTCACGGCAAACCGCAAAGCCATGACGCCGGATTGTTCGAAGCTTGGGCTTGGCGAACGGCTGTCCATTGAATACTCGCATCCTGTCTGGTTGATTGACCGGTGGCTGGCACATTTCGGGCTGGCGCGCACCAAGCGGTTGCTGGCGTTCAATAATGAACGGCCTGCCATTTACCTCAGGCGTAAAATCAGGGATGTTCCGCGCCAGCAGTTTGAGGCCGAGGTGCGCTCCATTTGCGAGCCTGCCACCGGTTATATGAATCTCTACTACCGGCTCAAGAAAAACGCGCTGCCTGAAAACCTCTGGGTGATTCGCGACGGCCTGTGCAATGTCCAGTCACCCTCTTCAGGGTGGGTGGTGGCGCTCATGGAAGCGGGCAAAGGTGACAAGGTCCTGGATGTCTGTTCTTCGCCGGGAGGGAAAAGCGCGCTGCTTTCCGAGTTGGTCGGCGCGGGCGGTTCCCTGTGTGCGGGCGACAACAAGTGGAACAGGATCCTGCTTGTCAAGGATACCGTGAAAAGCCTGAAACTCAAGAATGTTCATCCGCTGGTGTTCGATGGCATCCATTCCCCCTTTACCGGTGTTTTTGACAAGGTACTTCTTGATGTTCCCTGCAGCGCGACCGGTGTGATGCACCGCCATCCTGAGGCTCGCTGGACCAGGGACCCTGCGGACATCCAGCGGCTTTCCGAGGCCCAGCACGCGCTTTTAGACGCGGCGACACTTCTCGTTGCTCCGGGGGGCACGCTTGTCTATTCGACCTGTTCTATCGAACCGGAGGAGAACCAGGCCCAGGCGGAACGGTTTTTATCCGGTCATGCTCAGTTTGAGCATATCGGGTGTCCGCGGGAGATTCCCCAGACCTATGTGGACAGCAAGGGGTATTTATCGATCACGCCGTTTGATCATGGTATAGATGGCATGTTCGGGGCGCGGTTCAGGAAGAAATAGGATCTGCGGACAACAGCGTGCCGGACCATTTGCCAGCAATTGACTTCATAGAGCGGAATTAGTATATTTATAAGGTTTTTCCTTATTATTTTACTACAACTCCCTGTTTTGTCCGATTAAAACCCCTATGCCGCTTCGCAGCATGACAGGATTTGGATCCAGCCAAGGTACCACTCCTTCAGGCACCTATCGGATAGAGATCCGGGGGGTCAACAACCGTTTTTTCGAGCTGCAGCTGCGCCAGCCGAGGTTTGTCAATAATCTTGAGCAGCAGGTCAAAAAGGAGATCCTTTCCGTCATATCGCGGGGTTCGCTTACGGTCCTTATCACGTGCGACCGGGAAGACGCGGACAAAAGATTTTCCTATGACCGCAGCACAGTCGAAGGATATGTCGGGATCCTTCAGGAACTGAGGAAAAAATTCAGGCTGGACGGCGGCGTTACCCTGGATAATCTGCTCACCTTCAGCGATATCATACAGGCGGACGTCGACACCTATGACGATAGGGTTATCTGGAAACACATCCGTCCGGTTTTAGCGGATGCCCTAGCGGCGTTTCAGAAACACCGAGAGTCCGAAGCGGTATTTATCAGAAAAGAGATGAGGCATGTCCTCGGCCGGATAAAAAAGACGCTGGCGGTCATTGAGAAACGCGCGCCGGTACGCATGCGGGCGTATTCGGAGAGCCTCAGGGAACGGATCAAGAAGCTTGGTGCGGTTGAGGTGGACCCGACACGCATCGCGATGGAGATAGCCCTTCTGTCGGACCGACTGGATATTGCCGAGGAGTGCACGCGGTTGCGGGCCCATCTTGCCAAGTTCAGCGATGATTTTGAGGGAACCGAGCCGGCAGGAAAGAGGCTGGGTTTTCTGCTGCAGGAGATGAATCGCGAAGCGAACACGATCGGTGCAAAGGCCAACGATACGCAGATCGCGCATATGTCGGTGCAGCTCAAGGAAGACATAGAAAAAATCCGGGAACAGATACAAAACATCGAATGAGCCGGGCGCGTCAAGCGCGGCCGGGAGGAGCCATAATGATCAAAGATATGCTGGAACTCGATCTTGAAAAGCTGGAAAACAGGGGCATTTCGCGCTACAAGGCGGTGCTCATGGCCTCAAAGGAGGCGCGTTTTGTCAATGATCAGTTGAAGCTCGGCATTATCAACACAAAAGAAAAACCCACCTCGGTCTCTCTCAAATGGCTTTTTGAAGGCAGGGTGGTTGAATCCGAGGACCCGCCCCAGGTGGGAACAGAATCCTAGATGCGTCGGGCTGCGCGAATCCTTGTCGGTATTACCGGCGGAATCGCCGCCTACAAGGTTCCGCAGCTGATCCGGCTTCTCAGGAAACAGGGCGCTGAAATAAAAGCGGTCTGTACCCCGGACGCACTCGCATTTATCGGGTCCGAGACGCTCCGCACCGTGTGCGGCCACCCTCTTTACCGCGATGGGATTTCGTACTACGATGCTATAGAACATGTACGCCTCGCCGAATGGGCGGACCTTTTCCTCATCTGCCCGGCGACCGCCAATACCATTGCAAAGATCGCTCACGGCATCGCCGATAACCTGCTGACCACCCTCGCTCTTTCACTTCCTTCCCGCCGGCTGCTTATAGCGCCTGCAATGAATGCCGTCATGTGGCAGAACGCGGTGACACAGGAAAACATCGCACTGCTTGAAAAACGGGGCTGTATCGTGCTTCCGGTCGGCGAGGGAGAGCTCGCCTGCGCGAGCGAAGGACCGGGACGCATGCTTGAAATCGACCAGATTGCTGATGCGGCGCTCGCCCATGCTTCGCCGCACGGCGCGCTGGCCGGAAAGCGCCTGCTCATCGCTTCCGGGGCGACCGAAGAGCCGCTCGATCCGGTACGGGTGATCACCAACCGCTCGTCCGGAAAAATGGGGGCGGCGCTCGCGCGGGCAGCCCTGCAACAGGGTGCCAAGGTGGTGGTGGTCAGCGGTCCGGCAAGGCACGCGCCTCCCTATGGGGCGCGCGTCGTGCAGGTCACCACCGCAGACGAGATGCGGCGCGCAATGGAAAAAGAGTTCACGGCGGCCGATATCTGCATCATGGCCGCTGCCGTGAGCGATTTCAGACCGGTGCGAAAGATGTCGCACAAGGTCAGGCGGCGGGACAAGGGGCGGATTGCGATCGAATTGGCTCCGAATCCCGATATCGCCGCCCTGCTTGGCAAACGTAAGGGTAAGCGTTGCCTGGTCGGTTTCGCGCTTGAAACGCGGGAAGGGGAGGCGTCGGCCCGGGCCAAAATGAAGAGGAAGCGGTGCGACATGATGATCCTCAATCGCGCGCACGAAGCGCTGGGACGAGACGACACGCGTATAACCATCCTTACTGCCGACGGCAGCGCTCAGAAATTCCCGGTTATGGCCAAGACAGAGGCGGCCGTGATCATCATGCAGCATATTGCTGCGCTGGTGGGCTAGGCGCATGAAGGGACGAACTCTGTTCGCAGCATACCTGCGTCAGCAGAAGGAGTTGTCCCTGCCGGACATTCCGGTTTCCCGCGCGCTCGATACCACCGTTATCCCTCAGCTGTTTCCGGCCGCCAAAACCGTTGTGCCGGCACCAAGTTCGCCTGCACCGGCAGGATCCGGCGCCGCGCGGAAGATAGCATCGGACCGTCTGGCGCGGGTGCCGCTGCTCGTGGCAGCACCAGCCGGACCAGGGTCACAAGCCGCTATGCGGGAGGGAAAAAACCTGACGTTCGAGCAGAAGCGGGCGGTGTTCAAGGAGCTCTTTGCCGCGCGGTGCGAAGCGTGTCCTTTGGCGCGGACACGGCGCTCGTTCGTGTTCGGCGCCGGCAATGTCGATGCGTCGCTTATGATCATCGGCGAGGCGCCCGGTGCCGAGGAAGACCAGCAGGGTCTGCCGTTTGTCGGTGCGGCCGGACAACTCCTGACCGAGCTGTGCGCCTCGATTGCCCTGGACCGCAAAAAAGATATATTTATTACCAA
>JAFGDP010000009.1 GCA_016932075.1 Chitinispirillaceae bacterium
ATTCGATCCGCGCCGTTCTTCTGGGGGAATCGCCGCCGCCTGATCCGGTAATCACGTTTACCGTCATGAAAACCGCGAAAATCCTTTATGTCAATAACCCGTTGCCGCGCACCGGCCGTGACGTAACAGAACTGGAAGTATATTCGCTTTCAGGAGAAAAACTGTACGAATTCAACAGGCGGAACAGTACCCGCACCCTGAACGCGACGCTTCCCCGGTTCGGCGCAGGCGTGCGGATCGTGCGTTGGAGCGAAGAGAAGACGGTCCGCGGCCTCCCCGCACCGTGATCAAGGTTCCGTTGCTCGCGGTACGCTGATGGCGAGATAGGTGGCGGCAAAGGCCGGACAGAATTTATTTGTCATTATCCGATCATACCAGAAACACACCAGCAAGGAGCGCTTTTATGAAAATGATGCCCGTGTATTCAACCGTCGTGTTTTTTCTCCTCTCGGTTTCACCACCCGCTCAGGCCCAGCTTGCCGGATCCTGCCACGATACGCTCTCCTCAGGTATCACGCTTTCGGCGGCAATGGAGACAGGATTTCTCGCCGTGCTCGCGCACGACATCCAGTTCAGCCGCGACGGTACCCTGTTCAGCTACATTGACGAGGGCGGGCAGGACGTGCTCTTTCCGGTCACCCGCTTCTCGCTCAACCTGACGCGGCTGCGCCATACCGTTATCCTGCTCTATCAACCCCTGCGGCTTGAAACCACCGGGCTTCCGTCGCGCGATCTCGACATTGACGGCGAACGGTTTGGGGAAGGGATACCGGTCAGGTACCTGTACGATTTTCCATTCTACCGGCTCAGTTACCTCTATGAGCTGACCTATCCAGGACTCACGTACGACTTCGGTCTCGGTCTCACCCTCCAGATCCGCAACGCCACCATCACGTTCGAGACGTTTGACGGATCAGACTACCGCGAGAACCGCAACATCGGCCTGGTGCCGGCCCTCAAGTGTTTCGGCGCGGTCCGTCCCGCGTCATGGTTCTGGTGCGCGCTGGAGGCCGACGGCATCTACGCGCCCGTGAGCTATCTCAACGGCGACGATAACGATGTCGAGGGCGCGATCCTCGACGCGAGCCTGCGCGCGGGATTCGATCTTGGCAAGAAACGGGACGTGTTTTTGAATGTCCGGTACCTTGGCGGGGGAGCGAAAGGCCAGTCAGACAACAGCCCGCCGCCGGGCGACGGGTATGTGAACAACAGGCTCCATTTCCTTACCGTAAGCGTCGGCTTCTCCTATGGCCTGGAGCTGGCGACCGGGAAGTAATGCCAATCGGGTATCCCTTTGGCGTCACTCCTGCGAATCCCGGATCACCTTCGGGACAGGCGCGGGAGTCCGGTAATAAAAAAACGTAAAAACTCCGATTTGTGCAATTCTGTATGCGGCCAATTCTCAGCCTACGTAATTTGTCCCTTACTCCTTAAATAGGTGGTCATGTTGATTTCCAGGCCGGCGATGCCAAGCTTTTTCCGTATCCGGTTGCGGTGGGTCTCCACGGTCCGCGGCGAAATATGAAGGAGACGGCCGATCTCTTTTGAGGTCATGCCCTGCCGTATCATGCCGCACAGCTCGATCTCCTTGGACGTAAGGTGGTGCATGCCGCTTGAAAAATCCATGCCGAACCCGGCGGTGACTTCCTTGAGGTTCTCCTCGAGCATGTCGACATACACGCGATCGTCGCTGCTGCACCGTGATTTCAGCCGGTGAAGCACGGGCAGCACCATCTGCTCGATCGAGGACTGGATCTGTGCGCATATTTTCCTTTTTTCCTCCTGCACCTGGTCCATGAGCTCGCGAAGCGCCATGTTCTTCTGGAGAAGAAGCTTGCTACGCTCCTCCAGTTCAACGTCCCTTTGATGAAGCTGCTGTTCGGCCAGTTTCTGCGCTGAGATGTCCCGGTTGAACGTGGCATAGGCGATGGTGCCATTGATGCGGAACGGAAAAAGCACTGTCTGGATGACGATATGACCGCCATCAGGTCGAACCATCTCCACCTCCTGGATCTTTTCAAGCCACGGGCTCTTTCCGACAGCGAGAAACTGTTCATACACTTTTTTAAGCTGGGCGCGGGTCCGTTGCCTCCGCATGGCAGGAGTCGTGCTGCGATACTGCACGTCCCAGATTTTTTTCCCGACCGCATCGGCGGCTTTGATGCCCGTGATCCGTTCCTGGGCATCGTTGTAAATGAGAATGGTTCCGCGCGCGTCGATAATCGCAATACCGTCGCGCGACTGCTCCACGATATTCCTGAATTTCTCCTCGGAGGCCTCAAGCAATCCCATCGCACGAATATGCTCGCTGATGTCCCGGATGTTCAGGATAATACCCCGCACGGCCCGGTTTGCCAAATGGTTTTTCGCCCATGCCTCAACATGGCGCCATGATCCGTTTTTGTGACGAACCCGGCATACCACCTTGAGCGGCTTTGACGGCCGGGCAAGAAGCTCCGCGAATTTCTGCTGCATATTCCCGATATCGTCGGGATGAACGATCTTGAAGGCCGAATTGCCCAGCGGCTCTTTGGTGTCATACCCCAATAATTTTTTTATCGCAGGACTTACATATCTCAGGTTCCCTTTCTCATCCAGCACCTGGATCATGTCGGATGAGCCTTCAAGCAAGGCGCGCATCCAGTCAACATTAGCGCGAAGCTGCTCTTCCGCTTTTTTCTGCTCGGTGATATCGCTTCGAATAGAGATCACATACGCAGCCTTTTCACCGGCCTTGCCACATACGGGGATGAACGCCGACGATGTATACATATGGTCTTTTCGCCGGACACCCCTGCTGGAAATATCCGGGTATCCCGGGAAGTAAACACAGGGCAGAATAACCGTTTCACCTCCCAGAACCCTTTGGAAATAACGCGCGACACCCATCTTCAGCATGACATCATCCTTGAGAACATTATAGGAGCGATAATAGCGTTTTTCCGATTCGATGCCGAACATATCCAAAAAAGCCCGGTTGACCATGACCGGCTTTCCCGTAGCGTCAAAAATCTGGACCGGATACGGCAGAAGCTGGAAAAAATCCTTCAGTAGCTCCATATTCCTTGCAAGAAACGCCTGGTTCGTTTCGCCCGCGTTCTTCGAAGGGCAGTAGCATTTTCTCGTAACAACGACCTCGCCCAGCGAGTACCCATTGCCTGTCTCGTTCTTCTGTCGAGCATTTTTGACGGCCATGGCAAAATCCCCTTTCGTATACTGTCCCGCAAAAAAAACTACGTATTTTTACTACGTATAATATATAAAAATTATACGTACCATGGCAACACGGTTTTTCTTGATAATTATAGCGGATTCCTTTACACTTTATATTTGCACTCATGTCGCCGGGCCTGAACAACGCGGCTTTCATGGGAGAGTGACCGAATATGGATCATAACGACACCCGCCGGGGCCGAGACGATTGCCTCCCTGTAGCCGCGCCTGATGCCGCCGATTGCTGTGGAGATATCGTCTTCATCCTGTCCCATGACGGATTTATCGAGTTTGTCAATAATTCCGTCGTGCGTCTCGGGTACGACCCCGGCGAGCTGCGCGGCAGGCACGTAAGCGTTCTCATCCATCCCGACCATGTTGAAGCGGCGGTTCGTACGCTCATAACGCCGGAAAATAGCGGCTCGGCAAACGGTATCGAATCGTCCCGCGACGCCTGCGCGCAGCCTGATGCCGCTTCGCGCATCCTGAAACGGTTCCGTTTGAACCTGATTCCAAAAGGGTGGCTGCAGCAAAAGGATCCGGTCCACTGCACTGCCGCAAGCCTCATACTTCTCGGTGAAGTGGCGCTGCACCGGGATTACGAGTATGTTCGCCGCTCCGGCTGGAAAGCCGCGCCCGGGATTGCGGGGCTTATTACGGAGTTCTCTGAACCGCAACGCTCCTCAGGCCGGGCGGAGGCTATTGCCCGCTGTGAATCCGTCATCACCGCCGCAAGCGGCATAGCCCACGATTTCAATAACTTCCTTTCAGGGATCTACGGCAACCTGCAACTCGCGCGCGACACGGCCCAACCCGGGACCGAGCTGTGCGACTACCTGGACCAGGCGCTGGCGTCGTTTGAACAGGCGCGAAACCTTACCCAGAAGTTCCGCACCTTTGCCAACCCCGCGAAACAGGGGCAAACAACCATTGTTCCGTTACTTGATATTGTAGAACAAGCGTCCAACCTTTCCCTGTGCGGCATGCCAATCAGGTTCGCGTTACAGGTCACCGGTGAACAGCATGCCGTAGAGGGTGATCAGGCGGCCATGCTGCAGCTTTTCTGCAATATACTCATCAACGCGTGCCAGGCAATGCCCGATGGCGGGACGGTCGAGATTAGTGTTTCCAGCGTCGCCATTGACCACACCAGCGCCCGCACCCTGAAACCGGGCAGATATGAAAAGATCGAGATCCGCGACCAGGGTCACGGCATTCCGGCTCATATTTTGCCAAACATATTCGACCCTTATTTCACAACTAAAAAAGAGGGTACGGGCGTGGGCCTGACCACGAGCCTTTCGATCGCCCGCTGCCATGGCGGCCATATCGAGGTGGCGTCACTCCAGGGAAAGGGCGCCACCTTTTCCGTGTATCTGCCCTCAGCAACCGTGCCCGAACCTAGCGAAGCCACCACTACCGCTGCCTGCCCGCAGCGCGGGCAAGGGCGGATCCTGGTAATGGACGATGAACCCCTTGTCCGTGAAGTGGCATGCAGCATGCTTGCACGGGCAGGGTATGAAGCGTTCGAGGCTGAAAACGGAGACCGGGCAATCACCATGTTCCGGCAGGCCGCGGTCAGCGGCGTCCGTTTCGATGCCGCGATTCTCGACCTGACGGTCGCCGGCGGCCTTGGCGGCGAAAAAACAATAAACGAATTGCAGCGGATTGATCCACTGCTCGTCGCCATTGCCCTGTCCGGCGGGGGCGAAAAAACAGGCTTTATTGACGGCGGCAGCCGCGGCTTTATGGATTGCCTGCTAAAACCCTTTAGTAAGGACGAACTCCTGATGAAAGTCGCAATAGTCATAGCTAAAAGAAAGAGCCGTATGGATCAGGGACCATTTCGTCCGGAAAGAAAGTGTTGAGCGCTTACCCATGTATGAAAGCTGCCGAAGAGGCTCTTCGCAATTGATCAGTCTTGTATCGGACATGATCAGCGAAAACGAGATCGATGTGGTCGTTGCCGACGTGCACACTGCCCTGATGACAGGAGTGCGCAAAATACTTGTCAGGATAACGGTAGGGGCGTTGTCAAATCAGCGCCGCATCAGCGTGATGCTCATGCACTGCATGCGGGAGTTGCACAACAAGGAGGTGCAGTTCCTGCTTATAGAAAAAAACAGCGATCCAACGCCGGCATACGGTGGGCTGTGCCGTCTCATGCACATTCCCTATTATAAAATAAAAAACAAACCCGAACAATCATCGGTTGAGACAAAAGTGCCGACAGGGCCAGGCACCATAAGCTGAGCCCATAGACAGACATTTCATGATGACGGACCCGGCAGCTGAGAATTCCACCGAAGGCAAAAAAGAAGCGACGGAAAAAGTCGTCATCCCCTTTGAAGAACTCGTTAAAATGATCAACGACCGCGCCGAAGAGCTCGCGATTGAACAGGAGCCGTCCGAAAACAGCCTGCCCTTTGCGAACTGGCGCAAGGCTGAACAGGACATCCTGGAGAAGTACCGTAATGCCTGGATCACCTTCAGCGAATAACGGCAATCCTCGACCAGGCGTGTCCCGGGATACTGTGTTGGCTGAAGTTATCGCAAGAAAGCCCTGATGTTCATTTTAAATAGTTCCTGACTGCTTTTATACATTTTTTCCTTTTCTGCAAATTGCTTGTCGAATACTATAGCCTTCTCATGGTCAAAGCAAAATGCATCAGGTGGTATTGCGTCATATGGCCATGCATTTCTTTTCAAGCATTATGCATCGAATCAATCAGACGAATTATCAGATACCGAAGAAAGCAGTTTCAGAATTTCTGATTCTGTTTCGGCTTTAAGTGCTGCCTCGGATAAACCATTCATTTCATCGATTGATATCTGGTTGATTGCAAAGCACAGGCGCGAAACTGAGAATGGATTGACACTCAAATTCCTCAAACCCAATCCGATCATAAGGCAAGCAACTGCCGGGTCGCTTGCTGCTTCTCCGCAAACGTTTACAGGTTTCCCATGTTTTCGGGCAGATTGAACAATATGGTTTGTGGCACGAACTACGGATGGGTTACAAAAAGAATTAACCAGAGAATGGCCATGCGACCTGCGATCCAGATTAAGAATTGAATAGGTAAGATCGTTTGTTCCGATGCTCAGGAAATCAGCCTCTTTCATAATTGCATCAAGATCAAAAAGAGCGGAAGGGGTTTCTATCATCACACCAATTAAAAGTCGGTTATCAAGCGTCTCTTTCCGTAAAATATCTTCTACAATACGTCTCGCCTGACGGAGTTCCGAAGAGCCTGTAACCATAGGAAACAGTATGCGCACATTTCCTTTTTGCGCAGCGCGAACAATAGCTGTAATCTGGATGTGGAAGAGATTCCCTTCCGCTAATGAAAATGCCAGTCCCCTGACTCCGGTGCGCAGAATCGTAGAGGCCTCGTTTCCATCAAAACGCGGGATCTTATCTCCGCCAAGATCCATAGTGCGGATCGTTACCGGGCGCGGGTTGAGCATTGCAGCCACTTCCGAATATGCCGCCGTTTGAGTATCCAAATCCGGCGGTTGCGCTGCATGCAGGAATAGATATTCTGAGCGGAAAAGCCCTACGCCATTAAGCCCGTATTCAAGAACAATAGCAGATTCATCCGGGTGGCCGATATTGGCATATAAATCAATTTTCATACCGTCTTTGGTTTCACAGGGGCGATCCGACCTAGGCGCTCTGGCTTGGTGTAGCCGGTGTTTGTATAATGAAAATCGTTCGGTTTGCTTTGCCGTCGGGGCCATAATCACGCTACCCGTATTCCCGTCCACCAGCAAAGTGATGCCTTCTGAGAATTGGTTAGTTGCGTTAAAGATATCACAAACCGCAGGGATGCCTCTTGCCCGGGCCAACATGGCAACATGTGAAGCAGGGCCTGTTTTTTCCGTAATAATGGCGGCAATGTTGACCGGATCCATCTGTAGCGCATCGAATAAAAGTAGTTCATCAGAAACAACGATCGTACCGGGCTTAACCGATGAAAGTACATGGGGCAGGCTATCCTCAGAAACTCGAAGCTTGTTTAGTAACTGAAGACCGAGTTCATGAATGTCGGAAGATCGGGCGCGCATGAATGCTTTCGCATGCTTCTGAAACACCTGCTCCATGCGGGAGATTACAGCTATTATCGCGTATTCCGCACTCCGTAGTTCTTCGGAAATAATCCTATGACAATCCTGCACCAGCCTTGAATCCCCAAGCATAGTTATTCGGACATCCAAGAAAGCTACCTCTTCGTTTGCGCTACGAGCCTCAAGCTTTTTACGAAAATGATTCAACTCATCAGCGGTTGCAGAAATGGCGCGAACAATACGGCGTTTTTCCGTTTCCACCTCACTCCTATTAATGCGGACCCGGTCTGGGCCACTTGGGGTAGCCGACATGAAAATCATAGCCGTGCCTTCAGCTATTCCTGGCGCAACCGCTCTGCCCTGCAAAGTGGTGCCGATCATCGACGTGAAATCATGAAAGCTCTGTATATTCCCACGCTGAATTGCGATTACTTTCAACATCTTCCGGGCATTAGAGGAAATAAAGACGAATAAAGACAATGAACACATTTCAAACAAGGCGTTGATTAATTCTACATGGAGGATATTAGGGACAGGCCACAGAAATGCAAAGCATATATTTGAAAACGATAATAGTGCAGCAAATGCGTATGCTATGACAGTTCGCCCCAGCCATGTCATTAGGAGAAGCGGAGCGATATCAAGCAAGGGAATGCGGATAATTGGCCCTAACATGTAGTCGGTGAATAAAACTGCTATCATAACGATAATACCGAAAACAATGGGCTGTTTTTGAATTATTCCATTAACTTTTTTTGCAAGGTGTGTCATCGTTGGTTTTTGCGTTAACATAAATATTTTCACAATTATTGAAAAAGATTACGCAAAGACTTGAATAAAATTACCTTTTAAGAATATGGCCAATTTATGTTTTGCTTCTTTCATTAGTTTCTTATGCTTTCCTGTGCGGCTGTCTTCGATTCACTTTGTCTTGCCGCCGCTTATAATTTCAATCGTTCCAGTTTATTGCCTTAGGTAGCGTAGGGCTGGCGATTGCTCACCAGCCCCGCCACAGACCTGTGCTGAGCCTGCCGAAGCATCCCGGCGTGCGGATTTTTCGCACAGGCTTTTTTCTCCTGAGCGAAGCGACGTCCCGTTTACGGGATTCGGGTCACTCGCGTATCGTGAGACTTTCTTACCGAAGAAACGGAAGAAACGACAATTGGTAGCCTTCATTGTCAAGCCTCCTCAGAGAAGATACATTATACATAGTCCAGATACGTGAGAATGCATTCCAATTAAAGCTTCTGCGTTCGCTCCGACGATTTAACCAACGATAGAGCGTTTTCCTGAACAATAGGTTCAGGTTACGCAAAAATGCCGAGTTTCCCACGACACCGTAATAGTTTCTTATTCCCCTGAGTTTGGTCTTGACCATTCCCATGATC
>JAFGDP010000120.1 GCA_016932075.1 Chitinispirillaceae bacterium
GGAACGCGGATCGGCACCACGTTGAGCCGGTAATACAGATCTTCCCTGAAGCCGCCCACCTGCATCATTGCCTCAAGATCGCGATGCGTCGCCGCGATGATGCGCACGTCAACCTTGATCATCTTTACCCCGCCCACCCGCTCGAACTCCCCTTCCTGGATCACGCGCAGCACCTTGGTCTGGGTGTTCATGTCCATATCGCCGATCTCGTCAAGAAAAATGGTGCCGCTGTTCGCGACCTCGAATTTGCCCGCTTTCTGGGTCACGGCACCGGTAAACGCGCCCTTTTCATGGCCGAACAGCTCGCTTTCAATAAGGTTCTGCGGAATCGCGGCGCAGTTGATTTTGATGAACGGGCCGTCCCTGCGGCCGGAATGCTTGTGTATCCAGTACGCCACGACTTCCTTGCCCGTGCCGCTCTCTCCGGATATAAGCACGCGGCCCGTGGTCGGCGCCACCTTGAGGATCTCGCTTTTCAGCTTTTCGATGGCGTTGCTTGTGCCGATGAGCTGGTACCGGTTGTTCTCGTTCCGGCGCCACGAAGCGATCTCGTCGCGCTGCGCCTTGACCTGGACCGCATGACGAACGATCTGCTTCACTTCGATGAGCGAAAGCGGTTTCTGCAGGAAATGGTAGGCGCCGAGCTTGATCGCCTTGACCGCGGACTCAATGGTGCCGTGCCCGGAGATCATGATCACTTCGCATCCGCTTTTCCCGGCCTTGATCTCCTGCAAAACAGCAAGCCCGTCCTTTTTCGGCAGTTGGATATCGAGGAGAACCACGTCTGGCTCCTCATCTCGAACCAGCCTTAAGCCTTTCTCCCCATCTTCCGCTTCAACAACAACATACGATTCATCGTCAAGTATCTCGTGTAACGTTTTCCTGATGTTTTCCTCATCATCGACGATCAATACTTTTGACATTGATGCTTCTCGCCTTTCTACTACCTCACCCCAACTCCCCTGACCCCTCTTCCCCTCTCCTTTTATCAGGAGAGGGGAAGAGGGGTGGACGGTCGAAAGACCGGCCGGGGTGATGGGGTGAGGTACCATTCAACTCATTGCAGCTTCCTTACACCTTAAAATGCAACCGTATCTCCGTTCCATGTCCTTCTTCACTCTGAACCGACAATGACCCGCCATGAAGCGTCACGATCCGCTCGACCAGGGCAAGACCGATCCCGCTCCCCTGCTTTTTCGTTGTATAATAGGGTTGAAACAGCTTTTTTATATTGTCCTGTGAAATACCGCACCCGTTGTCTTTTACGCACATCGTCACCAGACCCTGGTCATACGTGACCGTTACGGAAACGTGCGGCTCCCGCTCCACTGCCTCGGTCGCTTCAATCGCATTCTTTATAAGATTGGTCAGCGCCTCCCTGATCTGCCCTCTGTCCAGCATGAGCTGCGGGACCGAAGCGTCGGCGGTACAGGTGATTGCCGCCTTTCCGCCGGTAAAAAGGGCAGCGGTCTCCTTTGCAATGTCACCGAACGATTCGGATTTAAGGACCGGATCCGGAAATTTGGCGTACCGGTGGAACGAATCGACCAGTTTTTGCAGGTTGCCGATTTCAGTCAGCACGGTCTGGGTCGTGCTCTTGATCACCTCAGGGAAATCCCTGCTTTCTGTCAGGTACTTTTCATACATCCGTTCCGTGGAGAGCTTGATCGGCGTGAGCGGGTTTTTTATCTCGTGGGCAATGGTTCGCGCCACATGCTGCCAGGTCGCGCGTCGCTCCGCGATTGCCCGCTGCTCGCGCGCCGTTTTCAGGTCGTGTGCCATGGTATTGAACGCCCTGACCAGATCGCCGATCTCGCCGCCCACGGTCTCCGGAAGCTTCTCATCGAGACGGTCCGCGGCGATCCGGCGGGTCGCTGCGGTAAGGTTCTTGAGCGGCCGCGTGATGCGCGATACCATGACATATCCTGCCGCGAGCAGGAGCGCGATGACCGCGACCGAATAGACCACGCTGAACAGCACCACCTGGGTCACGATCCGGTCCTTGAGCACCTTGATCTGACCGTACCGCTTGAGCGCGTGCGCGGCCTGCTCCTTGTTATCAGGAGTGGTTGAAAGCTCGATACAGCGCGACAGGCTTGATTCTATCTGCGGGTCGGTGCCGAGGTTGCCGATGCCCTGCGTGGCCTGCAGATAATAAAACACGAGCGGTCCGGTCGTCAGGAGCACCAGCACGGTGATCAGAATAAACGTCTTTGCTTTGAGGGTAAGGTTGTTCATGGCTGCGTAATCAGTTTCTTTCCAGGTATGGTTTCGGTTTTCAGGCCCGGCCGCTTGAAATCCCAGTAGTACATGCAGTCGATCTCCTTGTCGTCGAGCGCCTCGACCCTTGTCTTTCCAAGGATTGCCTGAAGGGATACGGTATAACGTTTATCGGGCGTGAGTGATTTTTTCCGCGCCAGCAGCACGTTTTTAAGACTGGTGGCCGTTCTGATGCTCGTGTCGAGCGATCGTGTGCAGACCGTGTCCCGTGAAACACTCGTGGTCACGCAGTACTGTTTGGCGATCATGTCGTATACCAGCCGCGTTTCAATGATTGACTTTCGTACCGGCTGCCGCTCCCCCGCGGCTCTCAGCTCGACGATAACGTACATCACTATCGGTGTCGCGGTGGTCGCGAGCTTCCTGAGCTCCCGGGGAAACGCATTGGAAAGATAGCAGTCGAGCCGCACCTCTTCACTGCTGAGTATGATACGCGGGGGGAGGAAATAGGGCGCTGCCTCGTTTCCCAGGCCGCCGCCCAAGAGCGTCAGCAACCGTGTTCCCATGAGAAGCGAAATGATCAGTTCCATGGCACGGGTCCGGCGGCACGCTCACTTGTGGGCGGAAAAATAGTCTGCCATGATCTTTTCACGGTTTGTCTTGTCCTTGTCGTCCAGGCATGCAATCAGTTTTTTCCTGAGCTCGGTGACCGACCGGAAGCGCTTTGACGGATCGCTCTGCAGGCAGGTGGTGATCGCCGCGGCAAGCTGGGGCGCGAGGTCACGCGCGTGCTTTTCCGGCGGATCATACACGCAGGTATTGATACGGTGCAGCACTTCGGCGATGTTGCCGCCTGAAAACGGCAGCTGTCCGGTCGCGACGAGATAGAGAATAGTTCCTAAGGAAAAGATATCCGATGCGGGCCCTGCCTCCTGCCCGCGTATCTGCTCGGGCGAGAGAAACTGCGGCGTTCCCGCGACATGGTTCGGGGCCGTGAGCTGGCGCATAGAGCCGTCGAGCATCCTGGCCATGCCGAAATCCGCGAGCTTGACCGCGGCGTCGCGAGAAACAAGGATGTTCTGCGGTTTGAGGTCCCGGTGAACCACGTCCCTCTTGTGCGCGTGTTCGAGCGCGCGGCAGATATCGATCATGATGTGCAGCCCGATCGCGCGCGGCAGCGTTTTTTTGCTGGACAGGCACCGGTCAAGCGAGACGCCCTCGACATACTCCATGGCAAGGTAGTGATTATGGCCGACCTGGCCGTAATCAAACACCTGGACAATCGCGGGATGGCTGAGCGTTCCCATGATCTTCGCCTCCCTGAAAAAGCGCTCGTGAAACTCGTCGTTCTCGGTGAGGTGCGTATGCAGTACCTTGAGCGCCACCGACCTTTCCAGCTCGATCTGGACCGCGCGGTACACGGTCGCGGTCCCGCCTGAAGCAATCTTTCCAACGATGTGATACTTGCCGATGATCCTGTTTTTTTCGTTCGCTTCATCGAGAAGGCGCGCCTGCCGCTGCCGCTCAAGCACCGACTTCACCACGTTCTTGAGTTTTGCCATGGTAAACGGTTTTTCAAGATAATCATACGCGCCCTGCTTGATCGCCTCGACCGCGGTCTCGATGTTGCCATGGCCGGAAATCATGATCACATCAACGTGGTATTGCTGCTTGCAGATCCTCCGGAACGCCTCCATGCCGTCCATGCCCGGCAGTTTGATGTCGAGCAGAATCACGTCGATCCTTTGCGAGGAGAGCAGGGAAAAACACTCTTCGCCGGTCGAGGCGTCGAACACCTCATAGCCCTCGTCGTTCATCACCTCGCGGACCGTGGTTCGAACATACGGTTCATCGTCAACCACGAGAATACGCGCAGTGGTCGACGGATCAATCGCTCTGACCGCTTCCATAAACACCCCGATCAATGTCTGTATGTGTGTGATGTTTCAGTTCACTTTTCAGCGACAGCCTCAGCACACGACCTGCAGACAATAGCGTGCAAACGAAATGCCACTGCTGCTGCGTATCGCCCCTGATTCTCCAAAAAACGATTCAGGCAGATAATTATAGCTAACATGCAGGCATATTGGCACAATTGATTTAAAAAAATACTCTTTGATTATTGCACGTGTATCAAAAATGATACTCTTATGTATGCCACCGTATCAATGTAAATACTAAAAAAAAGAACAGGCGCAGATATCGGGTATTTTATAATTGGAACGGATTTAGCTTATTTCACCTTGGTGTCTATGGAATCCATTCCCTAACTCCCAAAGGAGCATATTCAATGGCCGCTTGTCTGAAACAATCAGCTGTGGTCCTGATCTCATTTCTGGCATTCACCGGCAGCGCCTCTGATCTGGGAAACCTTCCCGAGCAGCCGTTTTCCAACCGGATCATCTTTTCGCAGACGCCGGAGATCGGTGAAAAGTGGCATGGCGGGATCAGGATGAACGATATCGTAGTGTGGGATATGTACTGGAACTGCGGGAACTGGTTTACGCTGGATCTGTTGAGTGCAGGAGTACGGGAGATCAACCTCCAGGGCGAGGACAACGATACCATCACGCTCACCGATTACTTTACTCTCTTTTCCATTAAATCACGGCCATTTTCGCATACCCTCTTGAACAATCCTTACCTTATTGCCGGCGGCATCACCACCTATACAAACGCTTTCCAGTTCATCAACCAGTTCGGCGAAGGAATGATAGAAACACCGTCACACGAGCTTTCGTTCTTCTTAACCCAGAGCTGGCATGCCAAGAAAAGACATTACGTAAACCTTGTCTCGTCGGTCTCATTCATGAAAACCGAGCAGATGGAAAAGGCCGTTTCCAGCATCTATCTTGTTCCCGGATACCATTACTTCATTGATAAAAAAGCACGGTGGAGCTTTGATATTGAATATTATTTCATGAATCCGATCGAGCTTCCCATGAAAACGCTCCAGTATGGATTTGATCCTGACCAAAATGAATTTTACAACCCTGAACAGCTCTTTGTCTCCTTCACCTTCTGGGGGTTTTCCTACACCCGCAAGCACCTCTGCCTGGAACTGCACCTCGGTCACCATATCAGCTTTGCCGGGCCGGTCATTCCGTTCGCCGGCATCGGTTGGGACTTCTAATTTTTGGCGTTTCGTTTACCTGATCATTTTCGCAACGGCAATCACGGCCCCTGGCATGCCCACCTGTACCGCATATACACCCGGCGAAAGAACCGGTTTTACCGCTTCGAGCAACCGGGAAGCGCTTCCCTTCACGCATCTTCTTTTCGCGGCAATTCTTCCTGAAGCGTTGATAATGGTAATGGTGACGTCGCCGGAACTGTTCAATGCGCGCTGAAACATTGCGTGTCGCTGATGCGAAAGGGCCCCGTCCTTTAACGCGGAAGTGCGGTCCTTGTAAATCTTGAATTCGACGATACTGACCCGGTCGGCGTAATCGGTTTCAACAATGGTCCGTATCTGATTTGACGCGGTGGGCAGGTCGGCGGAAAGCACGGTGATCTTCAGGTAGCGCGCCGTCACTTTGGCGGAATCAATAACCGGCGACACGCTGTCGGTATTCTTCGACCGGTCGGCATACCGGCGCCACGATGTGGAATTCTGCGCGTCAGTAATACTGGCTGCTTCTGACTGGGCAAGGTATTCTATGCGGTACCGGTAGCGCCACATGATATGCTCAAACCACGTCTCGCACCTGCCTAAACGATAATCTGCCCCAAGGTCGACGATCAGATACCCGGGCAGTGATGATGGCGCCCAGCGCGTACCGTTATTGTGGTCCACGGCATACCGGGCAGCGTAAAAATTGTTGATGGACGCAAAATCCTCCCGGATGTTTCCGGAAGTGCCTCCCTTGTACGCGCTTTCGCTGGACGCCAGCACGGTCTTTCCGAAAGCCAGATTAGTGTCTGCAGCGGCACGTGAAGAAGCGACGAGCGATTCGAGGGGACCGGTCCCCTGCCATATGCCTTCCTGGGTCTGCACGCCGGTGCTGATATTGTCGCCGCTTATCGTTATCCGGTCAATGCAGGTCTGGCGCTTGACGTCGACATACTGGTAGTGCTGCCGGTGGTACACGATATACCATGCGTCGTTGAACCGCAGGATTGAATTGTGGCCGGGGCCGAGAATGCTGCGCGAGTTGTCACGCTGTACGATGATCCGGTTAACGTATGTAAACGGCCCGACCGGTGATGACGCGACCGCGTACCGTACATTGTAATTCTGGCACGCGCTGTTCGAATAGGTGATGAAATAACGGCCGTCATGCTTGAACATGCACGATCCCTCGAGCGCGTTCGAAAGACCGCTGAGCCGTTTGCAACGGTAGGTGACGCCGTCGGTCATCCGCGGATCGCTTCCGTCGATTGATACGAGACAGGTCGTGGGATTGAACGCCAGTTTGGCAATGCCCATGTTTGAGCTCTGGCCGAAGGTAAGGTACACCGTATTGGTATCGATAAAGAACTGCGGATCGATCCAGTCGCTCCCGCCGGTCATTTCGCCGGAGCGGAAAAGCGGATTATTGCCCGCGACCGCGTTGGTCCATGGTCCGAGCGGAGAGGTGGAAAACGCTATGTATGCGGCGCTGCCGGTGCAGTACATAAGGTAGTAGCGGCCGTTGGTCGGATGGCGCATTGCCGACGGCGCCCACAATCCGGCGTCCGGCCAGAAGGCGGGCAGCGTGATGGGCGTGCATTTCCAGTGCAGTAAATCCGGCGATGACCACACCTGGGGCCAGGCGCTGTAACTGATCCAAACGCCGTCAGTCGTTGAATACATGTAAAACGAGCTGGTGACCGAGTCATAGATCATGGATGGATCGGCGAAATAGCCGGGAAGCAGCGGATTACCCATGTTCGGGCTGTTCCAGTCGGCCAAAAGGAAACCCGTTGATATGAGGATCATTATCCACGGTCTGATACCAAAGAATGCCATATTCGGTAATATAATTATACGAGGTGTCGCGAAAATAAGAAGCTGGAGAAATATGTTTAGCATTGTAAACGAGCAGGTACCCAACCATGCAGTATGCCTGATTCGCGGCCGTTAGCACTATTTCCCGCAATAACAAAGCGCACCATTAATACATGGTGCGCTTATTGAAGATGCTATTACCAATTGTGTTACTTGACTATCTTCAGCACCCGGTCCCCTGCCCTTGCCATGTACATTCCGTTCGGCAAAATAGAAAGATCGACCGTGCCGGCGGCACCCACGTTCCTGACCAGCATCCTGGCGCCGTTCAGGTTGTATACCGACACCTCGCCCTTGTATCCGGAAAGCGTGAGCATGCCGCTTTTGTAAGACATCAATGCCGCGGCGCTATGCGTCGCGGCCGAGGCTATCGTCTTTACTCCGGGGGTGACGATCTTGAGCACAAGCGCTCCTGTGGGAATGTCCACCTCGGTCTGCTCGCATTTGTATTCAACCGGCGTGCCGCCTCCGGTATAGTCAAGCAGGGAAAAGCTGTGCACCGTGCCGTTGCCGCCCCTGGAATCAACCAGCAGGAAAAATGCATTGTCAGTGTTGGACAAACTGGGCAGAAAGCTGGTCACATCAAGTCCTATTTCCAACGGATCATTGTTCCCTGCGCCCAGCATGGGGAAATCCCCGGCACGGTAATTGATGAGATTGCCCCAGGTGGTCGTTCCGCGCGACGAAGGAGCGCTTGCCGACGCATCCGTGTTATATCCTCCCCGCAGACGGAGCTGGCCTCGCGAATCATGCGACATGGACACCTTGAACGTCAGCTTCGGCACAAACACAAGTTCATCAAGGAGCGTGATGCCGGTGACGCTGCCCCGCGTGCCGAGGCTGTCCGCGCCGATGACAAAAAGACGGTACGGAATATAGGCCTTGCCCTGCGTACCGAAACGGGTACCCCAGCTGTTGACCATGAGCACGGCGCCTTTTTCCCAGTCCTTCAAATCAACCGTACCGTCGCCGTTGATGTCAACGTCATTGGTATATCTGCCGTCTTCGTTATAGTCCCAGCACACGCCGTCATGATAGCCGGCTATGGTCATGGCATGGCCGCCGCCTTCTCCCATTCTGACAACGACACTCGTACCGGCCTCCGGCGTACCTTCAGGAAGCCGTTGAATCGACCACCCGCTTACATCAGAACCGAATCCCAGAAGCCCGCCCTTTTCCGAACCATTGGCATGATCGTAAAGATACTGTTTCATTTCCTCGATATCCGCAGGATCCTGGATTGAAATGCTGAAACGGCCCTGAAGCCGGTTCGCCATGCCGCTGTAATACACATCATACCCTGACACCCAGCGGTCATGGTCTCCCAGGCCGAAACCGCCATAGTCGGTCGCGTTGGGTATGCCGACATATTGCACAATGCTCCAGCCGCCGCTCTGGCTTGAGCCGTTGCTGCCGCTTCCCTGGTTCAGGAAATTGTAGGTGAAATCATACGGGTACTGGTTATCAGCGACATTCGAAGGAAGATTACGCTGCACGTTGATCTCGTAAGTGTATATATACCCGATGGCGCTTGCCTGTGCGCAGCTGCCTCCTGACTGGTTAAATATCGGCCTGAACTGTTCATGTGCGGTGTTATTGACGCTGGCCGGAGGAGTTGCTGCTGAAGCACTCTTGCGCAGGGCAACGACAGGAAGCCCGTCAAAGAGCTCCTCGTCATCGGCCAGGCCGCCCGCGATCCAGGGCTCACCGTTTGGATCCGGGTTCATGTTGATAAGACCGGTCGGCTTGCCGAATTCGTCAAGAACCGGTGTCTGGGCAAACGCAAAATTAAGCGCTAAAACAGAAAAGCAAATCGCGGAAAAAACCACCTTTTTTAAATGGAACAGTTGGACCATACTCCCTCCCCAGGTCGCTAAATGTTAAAAAGGATGTATATTGATGAAGAATCTATCACGTTTCTCCCCCATCTCCTGGTTACAATAATAATATGGATTGAATAAATTTTCAGGTTTTTTTTATTAATCTCCTGTCCACGATTGCATTCAGTCCTTTTTCTTGAATAACTGTTGGTCCCTTTTTATTTGATGCTTCATAACAGTATTCGGCAACAACCGGGAATGAAATTGAATAAAACCGGCCGGATATGATAACGATTGACTGGAACAAGCATACGGCCCATAACTGGTATGAATCCCTGCAGCATCGCACTTAAAACTGAATTGCCATTTTTCATGAACTATTTTACCATTAAGATCAAGCATTCCGGACCCCGACCGTCTTCATCAAAGGATGTCCCGTGAAAGCATTCACGCACCTGATATTAGTTCTTGGCGCGCTCTTTTCAATCCGGGCGCAGTCGCCGATTCCTCCCAACATCGCGGTTCTCGACCTCATGGCCAAGGGCGTCGATTCGACCGAAGCGTCGGTCCTCAGCGAAAAGCTGCGGGGTGAATTCATCAATTCAGGAAAATTTCAGGTGATCGAGCGCGGTGCGGTCGAAGAGGTGCTCAATGAGCAGGGGTTCCAGCAGAGCGGGTGCACTTCGAACGAATGCGTTGCAGAGGCGGGCCAGATCCTTGGCGTCAAATACATGGTGGCCGGCAGCATCGGTAAAATCGAACGGACCTACCTGCTCTCGGTCCGGCTGATCAATGCTTCCAACGGGAAAATCGAAGTCAACGCCCAGAAGGAAATCACGGGCAGCCTGGTACAGATGCTGAAAACCGGGGTGCCTGAGGTTGTTGCGCAGGTGTGTGAGCGTCTTGGGAAAAGCAATGCCCCGCCGCTTTTATTTGCTGATCCTGCGGATACCGAGCCGTCCGGACCTGCAATCGAGCCCAAAGATCAGCCGCCTCCTGAAAAGAAACAACCGCCGGCAAAAAAGCGCTCTTCCTGGGCATGCTCTTTTTTATTCAGCAGCTCGGCCAGCAGTATGAACCTGACCACGCTGGATTCCAACAGCATGCAGCTTCAGGATACTGCGCTGTTGAGGACCAACAGTATTGAAGCAGGACTGGCCTACTGTGCAGGCAACCACTGGCTGGGGTTTCGCACTACCATCGGCATTTCAGGCGAAACAGAGCTTGAGCAGTCAGGCCACACGTTTCAGCGTGTTTTCGCCGGCGCAGGCATTGAATGGTTGTATGAAGGTATCCGCCTCGTAAGACAAACCGTTATCGTTGCCCCTGGGGTTGGCGCAGGGCTGTGGAAAATCTTCGACAAGGGCGCTTACGCGGACGAACCGGGCAAGGAAACGACCCTTGAATATGTACGATATCTAGCGCCGCGGCTCCGGCTCAGAACCGCGCAGCCCAGGTTGAATTTCGTGATAGACTACGCGTTCTTTCCTGCCGGCGACGCAACCATAAGCCCCCTGACCTGGGTCCATTCGGATAGCACGGATGATTACGTGGATCCTGACGCCAGCTATACGATCAGTGCCGTGCACCAATTAGGCGCGGGACTGATATATTCGTTTTAAAGAGCAGGGGCGACCCATCGGGTCGCCCCTGCTCTTAATGCAGCATTACAATTCCGCCTGCATGCCCAGAATGAAGTTCCTGCCAGGTGCTGCAATGCCTGAGGAATACGGCCGGTAGCGCGCATCAAAAATGTTCTCCACGCCGCAGTTGATCGAAAAGTTACGGGAAAGTTTATAGGCTGCCTTGAAATTAATCGTATACCACATGGGGCAATAGGGATTGCCGCTCGCATCGGTCGCGTACAGGTACGGTTTGTCCCGTTCTGAAGGCGGAAGCCGGTCGTAAATGATCTCGTCGTTCCACAGACCGTACAGGTCCGCGTGCAACGCGTCATTATCATAGGTGAAGTGCAAAGCCAACGACAGCGGCGACGCATGGCGAAGCGTTGCCCACTCCCCTGTCTCCTCGTCCTGCTCCTCACCTCTGGTGTATACCGCGCTCCCTTTCAGGGAAACATTCCCGGGAAGCGAAACGTTCAGGGACATGGCAGCACCGTACACAA
>JAFGDP010000121.1 GCA_016932075.1 Chitinispirillaceae bacterium
GCCTGAACGCCGTTCCAGTCATCCATGCCATGAACCCTGACACTCGAAAGTCCGGCCGCATCGAGCGCGCGGTGAAACTGTATGAGCCAGCTGGTGTTGCTGCCGGATTCATTTCTGCAGCCTATCGCATCAAGCGTGATGCCATAGGTATTTTTGAGTCCCTTGATCCATTTGATGTAATAATCGTGCATGTCAACGGACCAGAAATTGCCGTTTCCCACCCAGCCGGGACAGCCCCATGCAACGCCGTCAAAGGTTATTGCAGGATTTCGTTTGTACGCCTCTTTCATGATAAACCATTCATACCCTCTGGAATAATTTTCTTCGCCGGCGGTATGCATATGGCTGGGTTCGCTTCCCTGCGTCGAATTGTTGTCGCCGGGAACCTCGCAAAAATGGGTCTGGATCGACGCGCCAAAATTCGGCTTAAAAAGGAGGTCGAGTATCTGGCTCCGCTGCGGTTCAGGATACGACAGCAGCAGGACGGAGGTGGCTCCGCCTCCGCTTACCCCGCCGACGCCATCGAAGGTCCTGCCGGCTCCGGTACCGTTAATAGCGATGTTCTGCCCGAAAAGGTTGCCAGCAAACGCCAGCGCAAAGCATGACCAAATTCGAAACAGCCATTGACCGGCCAATGTTCCTCGAGCAGGTCCCCTTTGGCAGTGAAAATCCATGATGCATCTCCTGAGATCTACCGGCAAACATTATTTCGTCGGCATAACCTGCCGGAAAATGTCTGCCGCTGGTTCTCTACTATTAATATGCCGTAACGCTCTTGCCGGACTTATTTACTATCTGCATTAACCTTGCCATTCTCTGGCGATCGACCTAATCACGCCGGTTCCAGGATGGCGTTGCTCCAAACAATCGAAGATGCGAACCTCCCACCGGACCATTCTGGTTACTGGCACCGGCGGGAGAAGGGATATACGCCTCGATACCGTTGTTTCGTCTTCGGATCGGCACGTTATTCCCCGCATGCAATACCCCTCTACCTACTATATTTTTTCAACCCAGTTTCGTTTTCCAATGTGTCCAGGGGTCATATCCGGAACAGAGCGTTCCGGATATGACCCCTTCTTCTGCTTCTCTAGTTAAGGAGAATTCTGCAGGCGCGGGCAGCATCACGAGTCTGGGCATGAACAAGGTAGATGCCCGGTACGAGCAGTTTTCCGCCAAAGGTGCGCATCGTGTTCAGCCTGAATTCCCGTTGCATCCCATTAACTTTACCCCGGTAGAGTGTTGCCACGGTCCTTCCGGTCAGGGTACGGAGCGTGATGGTCAACGGCCCGGAACCCTGGGGCGTGCGGATGATGGCTGGAGCGCCTTTACCCGTAAAGATCGCTATTTCGGCCTCGCTCCCTCTGCCGGCGCGGGCAGCGGTACGTATGGGATTGATGGATTTTATTTTCATTGACACATTGTCCAGATAGGCTACACCCGCTCCATTAACGCCGTTTCCGCCAAAGTCAAAAGAGAGCCGTCCGGCGGCGGTTGTGCTGTCCGCGGTAAAGGTATAGGTGTAGGCGGTTTTGGTCGTGGTCAGAGCGATGGTTTTTGCGAGCGCGCCACCAGCCGCATAGACATTCATGGAACGGGATGCTTCGGCCCAGGCATCGAATGAGAGGGTGTAGGTGATGCCATTAATATACGGAACCGTATTTTGAAAAATCTGGATATTCCATGTTTCCGCGCCGCCGTTCGCAATCACATAGGTAAGCACGCCGCTTACCACGGTTGCCGAACCCTGTGCGGAGCCGTCGGCGCTCCAGGTGCTGACGCTCCAGTTGGCGATGTCGTTGGAAAAATCTCCGTTGGGGATCATCTCCGCGGTGCTGGTAAACCGGGCTTCGATGGTTTTATTGCCGTTCATCGTTACGGTGACCGACGCATTCGTACTCGAATCGGCGCCTGCCCAACCGCTGAATATCCACCCGCTGTCAGGCACGGCCGTGAGGGTCACCGGTGTTCCCGCGGCGAGCCGGGCGCCGTTTACGGTACGAAGGACTTTGCCGTTGCCGAGCGTGGTTACGGCGAGGTTGTAATAGGCCGGCGTTTCCAGGTCCACGGTCGCATCGGTCGACAGGATAAAATGCAGCGCCGAATAGCCGGGCGCATTGTAGTTGAGCGTGTTGTTGCTTATAGCGCCGACATCAGCCATCCGGGCGATGCCGCTGCTGTCACTGGTAAAACCGTACACTATTCCGGACTGGTACTGTTTTAATCCACTGATGTGTACGGTGACCGAAGCAGTCGCACTTTTTTTATTGATAAGCATCGCATGGAGCAGCTTGTCCCGTTTTGAGTCGATGGATGCATACACCGAATAATCACCTGCGCTGGGTGATGAGGCCGCGACACTGGTATCGCCGTAGGTGCTGTATTTGCCGTCAAAGTTTTGGTAGAGTAGAAATGCAGAGGTCAGATATTTTCTCACGGATTCGTGAAGATTGGCGACATACACTCCTTTGCTGCCGAATATGCCGAGCACGTCGGCGAGCGCCAGACCCCCGGAAACATGCGCTGCGCCGCCATAGGTATACTCCGTGATGCCGAGTTTGGTATCGGGATACCATTGGGCGATGGATTTGAATAAGCGGGTTAAAAGATATATCGATCCGGTATTGTCCGCGATCCAGCTCGTTTCTTTGTATGTGGAATCCCACAGGGAGCGCGGCGCCTGCAGGCGAGCCTGGATGGTTGATTCGGTTCCAATGGAGTCATTGCAGATTCGCGCGTCGCCCCTGGCTTCGGGATACCAGTGCACGGTAGCCACATCGAGCAGCCGTTTGCCCGCAGCATCTGATTTTTTCTTCATTTCCCCGAGGTAGGCGCTGAATCCCCAGTCATAGGTGCTTTTATATGCGTCCCATCCGGTTGCCGAGGCGAGCGTGTTCATTTCCATCCATCCCCACGCTTCGAGTCCCAGGATTTCAGCAGAGGGGTCGACCGCTTTAACCGCTGCGGCGAGGTCCGCGGACCTGTCAATCAGGTCGGTTATGGCGGGCGCCTGCGGATGGATGCGCGGATGGGTGCTTTTCCAGAGTCCGGGTTCGTTATCTAAGCAATAGCTTCTGACCCCTCCCTCGGCGGCTTTCCCGAATTTCTGAACCATGAAGTTGATGAATTCGTCTATGAAAACGGAGCTATCGGTGAGGACTGGGTTAAGAGCAAACGGGCCGTTTTTCTCAAAGACGATCTTTTTCCAGCGCGAAGAGGGCGCAACTTCATTTTCCGCCACGGCGCCGTTCATGTCGGCGGAAACATAGCCTGCCATGGGAAGCTGGACGGTCGAATACATGTTCAGGTCCCTGCAGCGTTCGAGAAATGTGACCATGACGCCGCCCGGACCCGGGACAGTGGGAACGGGATTGTTCATGAGATGGGCGTCGCTGCTGTGGTTCCAATCGCTGCCCGCGCTGGAAGCATTGTTTTCCCAGTTGTACCCGGTCATACGATTGCCGCCGATGCGCTCGGATCCGAGATTGGCAACGGGCAGGAGCGTGGTAATGTTCTCCTTGCTGCACGAAATGGTGTTGACCCCGTAAATTGCGGGACTGATGTACGATTTGGCGGAGTCGGGATTGATCTCAAACAGCGCCTGGGCAAAAGCGGCCGGAAATCCCGAGGCGAGCAGGAAGAGCGTAACAAGCTGGATGAAAACGGGCGACCGGTTCATTTTTTGGCTCCTGAAATGGTGAGGGTGTCGTATAACTGCGTAGTATTTTGGACACATATTCTTAACTGATTAGTAGGAATATACGATAATAAGTTGCAATTTTCATAAAAATTCCAAAAATATTGGCAACATGTTGTCTATCACCTACACCATTAATTGACCAACGATTTATGAGATTTCAGCCGCTTCTTTCATTGTGGTTTAAAGTGCCGTCGGCACGGCATGGTTGTAGTAAATGACAAACCACCAGAGGACCCAAGGTCCGTAGGACCGGCATGGGGCCTTATTGTTTTCGGATCCA
>JAFGDP010000122.1 GCA_016932075.1 Chitinispirillaceae bacterium
GGGAAGGGTACCTCCTGTGGTCTATGCAGGTCAGTTCAAACATAGGAAACTCTTATTGCAAGTGTGATACTTTTTGGGGTAAGGTCGCAGACACAGTGGACAGCCAGGGAATCAGGAACTGAATTAAACTTAAGATCGATTGTATGGACAGAGCAAACGCTAGTGGCGGTTGGAGATTCAGGAATTATCCTAACATCAGATAATGGAGAGAATTGGGAAAGCTGTTCTTCTGGTACGAACAAGAACCTTGCTTCAATTGCTTGGACTGGGGAGAAACTGGTAGCGGTGGGAGATTCAGGGACAATTATAACTTCTGAGGATTGTGTTGTATGGACAAAACAACAACCGCCAAGATTAGTAGATATGGTTTATGTGCTATATGCTAGTAGTAAGATACTATCATTAACCGATGCACCATTTGGGCCAAGTGATACTATTTTAATTTCATCCCAAGATGGCTTAATATGGAATACTTTACCATTAACTGCAAAAAGTGGGAAATGCGTTTCAATAGCATGGAATGGTTCTCAATATATTGCTGTAGGTGATGGTGGTACAATTGTATCCTCTAATGATGGACAAGTTTGGACATGGAGATTGGCGACAACAGATACCTATTTAAATAGCATTGCTGCAAACGATTCTCAATTTGTTTCAGTAGGAGTTGATACGTGGTCAAAAGTGGGTATAGTATACATTTCATCAGACGGTATTAATTGGAACCGTAACCGTGCCCTCGAAAGAGTAAATATTTTGAATTATGTTACATGGCAAGGTGATTTAAATATTACGGTAGGAGATAGCGGTACAATTCTCACCTCCCCTGACGCTGAACCCTGGACTCCCCAAACCTCAAGCACTACCCGCAACCTCCGCTGCGTAACCTTTACCGGCACCCAATACGTTGCTGTCGGCGATTCCGGCACGATTATAACGTCTCCAGCAGAAAACAGTACCGTCACTCGAAAACCTGTACGCAACAAAGATGCTGAAGGTGTTTCTCTTAAACACAGCGGAAATATATTAAAAATTCACCTACCCTATTCGCTCCGCGGCTCAACAGCATATGTTTTTTCCCTTTCCGGGAAAAGGATTTCTACATTATCGAAGAAAAATGCTCCTGCATCATTTGTAATCAATACTCGCGACCTTGCTCCTGGCGTATATCAACTTATGGTTGAAAAACAGGGGATAAAAACAGCACGGTTGTTTGCTGTTGGCAGGTAGCTTGTGACAGCTTCCTTACGCTATGACCGATACCCTTAACCGTAGCAATGGCCACCGTCCCATCGAAAAAACGGTGGACCTACATCATATGCCACGGCACCGCGGTGACCGTATCGGACAGTTTCTCCGGGACCTCGCCATCCGTTATCACATACCCGTGTGAAGCGACCTTCGGGTATTCCGAAAGAAAAGCGGCGATGCCGGAAGCGTCGCTCCGTGAAACATGAGCGGTTGCCTTGATTTCAATGGGCACAACCCTGTCGCCGCAATCAAGGACGCAGTCTACCTCTGCCCCGCCGCCGGTGCGCCAGTAGTTGACACGACACCAGAAATCCTTAGACCGCGCACGACGGATTATTTCAAGCATTACGGCATGCTCGAATAAGCTTCCCCTCTGGGCATGCAGCAGTTCCGGTACCAGCGGCAGGCGCGCCAACGCGTTGCGTACGCCGGTATCGAAGAAATAATAGCGGGGCGTCGAAAGAATCCTTTTCCGCGCATTTTTAAGGTAAGGATCAACCCGTTCAATCACCAGCGTGTCTTCGAGCACGGAATAGTATCCCTTTATCGCCGGTACGCTCACGCCGCTTTCCATTGAGAGCTTTGACATATTCGGAGCGCTGCCGGATTCGCTTGCGGCCAGCTCGAGAAAACGTGAAAATGCCCCGATGTTTCTGCTCAATGCTTCTGCCCGGATCTCTTCTTCAAGATATGATTCCGCATAAGAACGCAGAAAGCCGGCCCGGTCTTCAGGCTTCTGCATGGCAATACCCGGCAAACATCCATAAACAAGCGATTCCTTAAAAGAAAATGCATGACGCCCGGGTATTTTCTTCATCTCAAGCTCGGGAATACGGGATTCTCCGGTAATTCCCATCTCGCACCACGTCAGCGGATCGAGTCGATAGTTTTTGGCACGACCCGGAAGAAGGTTCGCCCCCTTCTGTCGCAACTTCCGGGCCGAAGATCCTGTAAGTATCACCATCGCCATTTTTTTATCGATCACATACTGAACCGAATCGAAAATGGAAGGTACTTTCTGCGCCTCGTCGATAAAAACGATCTTTTTTTCCGGCGAAGCCTCAAGCAAACGGATTATGAGTGAAGGATCTCTTTCATGGGCCTGACGTACGGAAGGAACCTGAAAAGGAAGAACAAGCAGTTCTTTGTCGTTTTCCAGACTGTTTTCTACAAGCCATGTCTTTCCCACCTGCCTTGGACCGAAAATTACAAGGGAATTACCCTTGCTTATTTCTTTTGAAACAATGGATTGCAGCAATCTAATATAGGGTTTAAATATTCCTTGCATATTTAAAGTATATATCATAAAAGCGGAAAAGGCAAGAAATACTCCAGCAAATCTCTCTTTTCCTGCACCTGCCCAATTACTACAACAATCCTGCTAATCACTTATTTATTTTCTTAGTCTGATCAACCGAATACCTTTCAACCAGGAGATGAAAATGGCATATCATAACCGTTCTTTTCCCGGATTTGCATGCGTCACCATGATGCTGATGCTCTTGGCTACTGTTGTTGTCGTACACGCCGCAACCGTGGACAACTACATCAAGGACCTCAAAGCAGGTCCGACCATCTATTACACGCCTGAGGCGGCCGCTTACTTTGCCGCGCTGGGCAACTATACCACCACCGGATTGTCGGTCAACAAGGACGCCGCGGTACGGACCTTCACGGCAACGACCAAGCTCGGATCCATGCAGCTCAGCATGGCCAAGGACGCGATCAATACGCTCATCGACCTGTTCCCCAAGGCGGTGCATGTTGTGCAGATCCCACAGGCCAAATACACGGGCAAGGGTTCGTATGACGACTGTGTCAGCACCTATGTCATGAGCGCGAAAAACCAGTTCATGACCTCGTGTCCGTTTCTCGATTACAACTCCCTTTCCCTGTGCGAACAGTTTATCGAAAGCACCAAGGAAACGGAGATGCTCAGCTCGCGCAAGGGCAAAAAAGGCGCGATCATAGAAGCCATGTTCAACCTGAGAATCACGTTCACCTTTTACGCCGCGGAATGCGCCCTCTCCCGTCTTACCGGCATGAGCCTCGGCCATGATCCGAACGCATGGCGTCAATGGTGGCTCTCATCGACCAGGGCGCCGTTCACCCCGGCGTCGGACTATACCACGGTTGCAACCACCTCCACCGGTACCTATGTGACGGAGAACTCCTATTCAGACATCGAGCCCGGCGGCACGTACCGGATCATCCTGAAAACCGGGGACGATCTGACCGGCACGGTTGAGTCGAGAAGCGACACCTCCCTGGTGCTTGAAACAACGGACGGGAAGCCGTATTCGTTCAAATTCTCCCTGATGCAGAGTTATCAGGTGATTGAGCGGCCCGCGCCGAAAAAAGTCACGTCATCAGACGGAAAGATGAAGGCGGAAATGCTCACGTATGAACAGCTGCAGGAGCGCGCGGCTGGCAAACCGGACATCGAGGTGACCCTGAACAATGGATCGCATTTCAAGGGACGACTAACCACTATAAACGACGAGGAGCTTTCACTGGCTGTCGAGGGTTCGTCGATCCCCATCGCCAAAAACGTCATCAAGCAGATCATTTTTATCCCGCCCGGCCAGAAACAGCCAAAGAAAGACACGACCGCCCAAAAACCACAAGGACCGTTTGACACGCTCTACGTAAAAAATCCGAAGAAAGACAAATACGGCAAAGCAGAGGCCGATCTTTTGTATGCCGGAACAATCATTGATGAAGGTGACAATTACGTCACCATGCAGTTCATCCAGGGCGGCGAACCCAAGAAATTCAGCCGCGACGAAATCAATCGGTTTATCCGTCATTCAAAGGCAAAAGGCACCGACGCCATAAAAAAATATGCGCAGACGCTATCCTGTCCGCCAGACATGTTTCTCGTGGACATGCCTCCGGGCAGGAGCGGAAAGCCGTTCTTCAAGGTCTGTATGGACAAATATGAATATCCCAACAAATCAGGCACTATGCCGCGCACCAAACTCACCTTCGGACAGGCAAAAAAACTGTGCGAGAAACAGGGCAAACGGCTCTGCACCACCACGGAATGGATGTGGGCGTGCGGCGGTTTAAACGGGCTTCCCTACCCGTACGGAAAAAACTTTGAGAAAGACCGCTGCAATACCGATACCCGGTACACCGAGACCTCGGGAAACCGGATCAACTGCGTCAGCCCGTTCGGCGGCTACGACATGTCGGGCAACCTGTTCGAATGGGTGGTTACCGAAAGAGGCGGCATGGCGCTCATGGGCGGACCGGTCTCCAAATGCCAGACCGTGGCCGAGGTAACCAGCGGCGACGCAAAACCCCACTCCGGCGTGCGATGCTGCAAGGGAAACTAGTATAATTGCAGAATGCAGATTGATGATTGAAAATTAAAACCTGTTTTTCAATCTGCAATCTGCAATCTACAATCTACAATTTAAAATACCTGCGTATGCGTGTCCTGCCGCACGCCGCTCCTTCTGCCGAACCCGTCAAGGCTTGAATTGCTTTTATAATTGGTAATGGTGCGGAGCCTGACCGAATTGCTCACGTTTCCTTCCACCGTGTACATGGTGGTGCCGTTTACATAGCGCACAATGCCGGTATGTCCGCCGCCGGAATTGTCATACCGCACGAAATCGCCGTACACCGGCACGAAGGTCTCCCACTTCGCCGAGGAGCGGTCCACCCACTCATGCTTGTTGGCGGTGTTCTGAAACCATGACCGTATGCCGGTATTGCCCTTCTGCAGCCAGCGGGGCCGTGTCGCGGTCCCTTCGTCACTACCCATGGGATACCCGGCAGCACGGTAGGCCCATGCGAGGAACTCGGAGCACCAGGCGTCATCCGGTCCGGTGAGGTAGGTCCAGAGATCATAGGGATAGATATTCTGCTGCCGCAGCTCGGTACCCACTTCCTCGGGCCCGCGGCGGTCCTCTTTTATGGCAACGTCTTCGGTGATCTCATAGGGCAGCAGGTCGAGCATGATCCGGTAGCGCGCCGAGGTGGCGGTGATTGGAATTGTATATTCCACGCTGTCCTTGCGATAGATGACGAGCGTGTCGAGCGGCGCGCCGGCGCTCCTGGCCAGCCCGTTTTCGGCAAAAAGATTGCCTCGTTCACGACAGCAGGAAAAGGTGCGCGATCCGTTGCGCAGCAGTTTGAACTTGTATGCGGCATTGTTTACCGTTACCAGGGCGACGATCATTGACGCGCCGGTCTGTTTCTGTGACGCGATTGGAATGGAATGCTCGCCTCTTCCGAGCAATCCGCCATGCACCCGGTCGATGCGCTGCCCTTGCACCGTGTATAGTTCAACGGTGACCTGCGCGCTCTTTTCCGGTAGATTCACGATAAACCGGTCATTTTTAAAAACAGGTACCGGGGCTGTTGCGGCACGCATGCCGTTATTCGCAACCCAGATATCCACCGACCCGGAAACCAGAAAATTTCCAGCCGTATCGGTGGTTGCCTGATGCCCTGCGCGGGCAAGTTTTGCCACCAGGTTCTTCACCGGAAAATCAGCCTGGTTGGTGATCGTACCCTGTATCTGATACTGCTGACTGTAAAGTAAAAAAGCGCCCAGAACAAGCATGAGGCCCATCATGCGTATGCGGTTCATAAACAACCTCCCCGGAAAGAAAAAAAGACGATATGAATAAAGCGATTAACCTCTAAGCACGGTATGCGGATTCCCCCTGGTGAACAATATAATAATAAATCAAATAATACACCAATTTTTATAATCCGGCAGTGAACGGTATGGAGTGAAAAAAATTCAATCAGGATTGTCGGTGCATGTCGGTACCATGGTGTTTTATGCTTTTTTAATAGAATCTTAACGATACCGATTCCGACACCGACGCCGATGAGGATATTCAGGATTACAGGTTATCTCTATTACCCGTACCTTCCCTCAATATACTCGGCCGTTTTGGGGTTTTTCGGGGTTAGAAACAGCTCCTCGGTCCGGGCAAACTCCAGCACCTCGCCAAGGAGCATGAAAATACACTCGTCGCTGGCGCGACGCGCCTGGGCCATATTGTGGGTCACAATGATAATGGAGTATTTCCCGCGCAGGTCAAACATCAGCTCTTCAATGGCTTTGGTACCCTCGACGTCAAGGGCCGAGCACGGCTCGTCCATGAGAATGACCTCCGGCTTGAGAGGCAGGAGCCGGGCAATGCAGAGTTTCTGCTGTTGTTCGAGCTGGAGCGAGGTCGCCCGCACGTTGAGCCGGTCCCGCAGGTCTTTCCACAACCCGACTTCGGTGAGCGCTTTTTCGACCGCTTCGTCAAAAACGCTTTTTTTCTGCTTATGAAACGGCAGATGGATGCGCAGGCCGAACACGACGTTTTCATATACCGAAATGGGGAGCGGATTGGGACGTTGAAACACCATGCCTACCGATTTGCGCAGCTCTATGAGCGAGACGTCAGGATCATAAATGTTTTTCCCGAGAATCGTGATCTCACCCGTTGTGCGGACATAGCTGTAGCGTTCGTTGATCCGGTTGAAGCAGCGCAGGAACGTGGTTTTGCCGCACCCGCTCGGCCCGATGAGCGAGGTGATGATACCGTGTTTTATGTCAAGGGAAATGCTTTTCAGCGCCTGGAACGAACCGTACCAGAGATTCAAATCGCGCGTCCGGACACAATGAGACAGAGCGTCGCCTGCGGGAGAGACCGGTCCTTTAACCGAAGTTGCCGTTGACATAGTCATAGGTCCTGGGATCCGAAGGGTGATCTGAAAAAATGACGTCGTTGGTATCGAGTTCGACGATGTTACCTTCCCATAAAAACATGGTCCTGTCGGCAAGCCGCTGGGCCTGGTGCACCAGATTGGTGACGAGAATGATGGAGATCTCATTGCGCAGCTCCTTGAGCACCTCTTCGATCCGCATGGTGGTAACCGGATCAATGGCGATGGAGAATTCGTCAAGACACAGGATTTCAGGCTGGTGCGACAAGGCACGCGCAATGGTCAACCGCTGCTGCTGTCCGCCGGAAAGCGCGGTGCCCAGGCTTGAAAGCCGGTCCTTGACTTCGTCCCATAGCGCAGCCTGGGTAAGACAGCGCTCGACGATGGCATCGAGATCACGGCGGTTCTTCAGTCCCGCGCATCGCGGGGCAAACGCGACATTATCATAGATGCTCAACGGCAGGCCGACCGGCAGGGGAGCCACCATGCCGATCTTGCGGCGCAACGAAAAAATGTCCCTGGTTTTCCTTATATCCTCCCCGTCAAACCGGATGGTGCCGGAAACCGCGGTATTGCTCACGAATTCGATGGTCCGGTTCAGGCAGCGTAAAAGGGATGTTTTTCCGGACTGCGCGGGACCGATGATGCCGAAGATCTCGTTTCTCATGACGTGAAACGAGATACCGTGGATCACCTCCCTGCTCCCGTAGGAAAGGCGCAGGTCTTCTACCTCGATTCGGACATCAGGCGTGTGCATCGTCACCATTTTTTCCTGTTCCGCAGCCATATACGCAATCCTATGGCGCTTGCATTGACAATGAGCACCGAGCATAACAGCACCACCGCCGTGGCATAGGGAATCGACTCCTGAACATTGGGTACCTGTGTCGAAAGCGTGTACAGATGCATGGACAGCGCCATACACTGCTCGTTAAGCTGATAAGGAAACAGGTCTCCCCGTGCCACGACCTTGAAAAACACGGCTCCGGTGAACATGATAGGCGCGGTCTCTCCGGCTGCCCGGCTCACCTGAAGAATGATACCGGTCAGGATACCGCTTATTGAATTGGGCAGAACGACCGCCTGTATGGTCTGCCACCGGGTGGCGCCGGTGTTCCAGCACGCTTCACGGAACGACATGGGCACCGAGGCGAGCGCCTCACGCGTGCTTGCAATGATCACCGGGAGCGTCATGATGGCAAGCGTGAGTGCCGCCGAAATAATGGAATAGCCGAACCGCGCTGCATACACGAAGGCGCCAAGACCGAACAGGGCGTGAACAATGCTCGGCACGCCGGCAAGATTGATGACCGCAAGGTTTATGATTCTGTTAAACCAGTTGTCTTTGGCGTACTCGTTGAGATAGATCGCGGCGAGAACGCCGATCGGCGCCGCGATGGCGAGCGAAATGATAACAAGGTAGAGGGTGCCTACGAAGGCGGGCCAAATACCGCCTGCCCGCATGCCATCTTTCGGAACGTCAACCAGAAACTCCCAGTTGAGCGACGGCATCGCGCGCCAGACAAGATAACAGATAATAGCCAGAAGCGGCACGATCATTGCCATGGCCATAACGAGAAAAAAGCCCTGCGCCACGACCTGTACCTGTTCCTTGCGCACCGTATGCGCGGTCCTGGTGAACCGGAGGGCGGGATGTAACAGGGCGTCTGCCATACCGGTCATTTCCTCCTGATACCCCGGACAACGAAATCAGCGGTCAGGTTGACGGCGAAGGTGATGCTGAAAAGCAGCACGCCGGTCAGAAACAGCACGCGGTAATGGCTCGATCCGGCAGGAGCCTCCCCCAGTTCCGCCGCGATATTCGCGGTCAGGGTGCGGATCGGGTCCACAAGCATCATCGGGATCTGGACCGCATGGCCGGTCGCCATGAGCACTGCCATGGTTTCGCCGACCGCCCGTCCCACGCCAAGAAGCACTGCGGCTAACAGTCCGTTTTTTGCGGCCGGCACAAGAACGCGATAAATGATCTGCCACTTGGTCGCTCCCTGAGCCAACGCCGCTTCCCGGTAAGAATCAGGAACCGCCTTGAGTGCGTCTTCGCCGATGGACACGATAATGGGTACGCTCATGAGGGCGAGAATGATACCACCATTGAGAAGATTGACTCCTATCGCCGCGCCGGTCGTGCCGACAATAACTTTACTCATGACGGTAAGGCCGATAAAACCCCAGACCACGCTCGGGATGGCCGCCAGAAGTTCAATAATGATCTTGAGCGTCTCCTTGAGCCGGGTGCCGCAGAATTCGCTTATATAGATTGCCGCGCCCAGGCCGAACGGCACGGCAATGGCCATGGCGAGCGCCGTGACGCTGATACTGCCGACGGTCAGCGCAAACGTGCCGTAGCGAATATTGACTGCCGACGTTGGATACCATTTCGTGCTGAAGAGGAATTCGAACAGATTGAACTTTTCATCAAAAAAAACCGGCGCCGCTTCTTTGAATATGAAAAAGAAAATAGCGAGCACGAAAATGATGGCGCTTATTCCGCAGAAACGGATGAGCAGCTCAAACAGCCGTTCAGCGGTCACCGCCCAGAGGGGGCGTACAAGACGGATGGTCATGGCCGGCGGTACGGAAACGCCGGCAGTGTCCGGAAAACGGCGGTCCCTAGTGATAGTTCCCATGCCGTTTTCCCTCCGCCACTTCCACGGTATCTTTTCCCGGAGGCGACAGCAATTTAATAGGCACAAAACCGTTTTCTTCAACAATCTTCTGTCCATCGTCCGACAATATCCAGTCAAGATATTTCTTAATTGCGCCTTTCGGCTCTCCCAGCGTATACATGTGCAGCGACCGTGCAAGCGGGTAGGTATGGTTCAAGGTGGATTCGATATTCGGCGCGCACGCCGGGCAGGTGTCGCACTTCTTGATGGAAAGCATTTTAACATGGGGGGTCACATATCCCATGCCGCTGTACCCGATCGCGGTCCTGGTGGTGGCGACAAGTTCGGTGACCTCCTTTGAACCGTTCATATCGCACGATCCGAGCTTGAAATCGCGTTTTTGCAGCACCACCTCGCGGAAAAACTCATAGGTCCCGGAGCTTGATTGTCGGCTCACCCGCACGATGTCATCGCTGCGCACGCCGGGGATGGAGACACTGAGTTGCGACCATCTCGTTACACTCGCGCCTTCCTTGTAAATATTGTCAAGATCATCAATGGACAGGGAATCGACCGGATTGTCCTTGTGGACAAAGACCGCAAGCGCGTCGTATCCTACCGTGAATTCCACCGGTTCCTTTCCGGTATTTTTCCGCACTTCGTCACGCTCTTCATCCTTGATATCGCGGCTGGCGTTGGCGATTTCAATGGCGCCCTTGATAAGCGCTGCAATGCCGACCCCGGACCCGCCTCCGGACACCTCTATTTCAACCTCCGGCGCCACCGCTTTGTACGCTTCAGCCCATGCCTGGGCGATATTCACCATGGTATCGGAACCCTTGACCTGTATGGTCACCGCCGAGGCGGCTCCGCTCTTTTTACCGTTATGACAATGCATGACACAGGGCAGCATCGCACACAGACAGCCGAGCGCCACCTGCTTGAATGTCACCCGTGCCGCAAAATTATGCCACAATGCAATGGTGTCCTTCATTTTTCCTTACCGGTGCTTTTTAAGGCCACGATGAGCTCGTTTATCCTGGACGCCAGAAAGTCATACGCTTCGCTGAACGCCTTTTCCTTCTCTTCCTTTGATCCGTGGGCCTCTGACGGACAATCAACATGCCAGTCGAGAAAAACGATCTTGCTCGGCGCCTTGGGAAACCCCCGGTATGCCTCCTTGTCCAGGGTCACGATCACCTGGTAGTGGTCGAGGTGCGGTATCTGCTGGATGGCCTTGGGCGCCGAGCGCGTGAGGTCATGTCCCTTCTGTTTCATGAATTCGATCGCGTCCGGATCCACGATGCTCGGCTCGATACCTGCGCTGGAAAAAATGAACTTGATCTGTTTCTGCTCATGGGCAATGGCTTCCGCCATCTGGCTCAGGCAGGCGTTGTCACGGTCCACGAACAGCACCCTGAAAAACTCCGCTCCGGGATGTTTGCTTTGGTGGCCCGTGCACAGGTACAGGACTTCCATGCAGATGTTGCGCGCCTGGTCCGACACCCGCTCAAACCGCCGCACGATGGTGATCAGGCTCGCATGAAGCGCATACGACATTTTCTTCTCATTGAGACATGCGGCAATGTCATCATCGAGCTTGCTCCGGAGCGGATCGATCGCGTCTGCGGCCTTTATGCACTTTTTCGCCTGCTCGGCATCCTGCTCAAGAAACGATTTGACCGCGTCATGAAACAGTCCCATGGCCAGCTTGCCCAGTTCAACGATCCGGTCTTTGAGCGGTTGGTCAATAGGCTCGCGGTTGTGCAGGAGCTGTCGCGCAATACTTTCCGCATAGTCGCCCACCCGTTCGATCTCAAGATTGATCTTGATCGTGCTGTAGGCAAACCGCAGGGGCATTGCCACGGGCTGCTGGCGCACGAGGAATTCGAGACAGAGGCGGTCGATCTCCAATTCCTTTTCGTTCACGTGCTGGTCGCGCAGTACCACCGCGTAGGTACGCTGGTAACTGCTTTCTGATATGGCCTTAATGCAGTCAATGAGCGCCTGCTCGACCAGCCGTGCCATCTCCCTCACTTTGGAACGGATACGGTCGATATCGCGCTCGATAGAAACTTCCATATGGGTTTTCAAATGGTCCATTGGCCCTCCCGGAACAAACTCACCGCCGGCACGAGCATTATTGCTCCACCCACGTACCGGCCGGTAATGAAAGAATGAGTGACGGTGTGATGGAAAACCGGTCGACGATTGCTTGCCGGTATGAATAACAAGCCAAAATAATATGTTTCATTGGCGGCGGGCTGGCTTTTTAAATACTTCATTCTCGATGGAGAACGTCTGTCATGTTCCCTCTCTTTGCCGTAAAAAATACGGGACACTTGCAGGATAATCAGTGTAATTACCTATTTTTCCGGTTGAGCCGGGATCGTACCGCACTGGCAGCAGCAGTGTTGGGATTGTTCATCGTCGCATCCGGTTGTAACTCTCCTCCACGGCCACGATGGAATAATCCGATACCTGCCGGCATGGGTCTTGTAATTGCACTACTCCGGGCGATCTTTCTTCAAGGGGGCGACCGATGAAAATCCTCTGCGTGGACGATGATGTCCTTATCCTGGAATTCTTCAGCGAGGCGCTTAAAAAAACGGGGGTGAGTGAAAACGATATCCTTATCGCTACGAATGGAGAACACGCCATTGATCTGGCGTCACGAGAACCCGTGGACATGGTCATCCTCGACCTGCTGCTGCCCGGCATCTCCGGGATCGAGACGATCAAGGCGATCCGCGCGCGCCGCCCGAAAAGCGAGGTGATTGTCGTGACGGGCCACGCCTCGGCCGAGTCGGCGGTCGAGGCCATGAAAGCCGGCGCGCGAGACTATCTTACCAAACCTTTTAACATGAGCATTCTCAAGGAAAAGCTAATAAATCTTGTTGAGCTCCTGGCCCGCCGTAAGGAGGATGAGGAGTACCGGTTCTCAATGGAAATGGCGCAGGCAGGCGCGCAAAAGAAGATCTCCTCGCTCGAAGAAACGATTGATGGCATGAAAAAGTGCTGCTCGCGCATTCAGGAAATCCTCGACTCCGATCGGGCCGACGCGGAAAAAATAAACGCCATACGAGCGATCATCAACGCTTCCCGCGGCAATGAGCCGCCCCCTGCATAACGGCCTTTTTTTGCGGGTGCGGGCAGATCTTTCGAATTTACTCTGTTTTTGCAGTGTCCGGCATCGGTTCAGAAACCTGCTCGGCCCCGCGCTTTTCCAGAAACGACGCAACGCTTTCAAACGCTTTATACACGCAGGTCTGGAGCGCCTTACGGTAGATCGTCTCAAGAAACAGCGTATCAGCCCTGGTTGATTTGACCTCGTAATACGATTCACCGCTCGTTTTGAACAGATACGGCTCTGTTTCGCTTTGCAGAAGCTCGATCGTCACGGTCGCGGCTGCATACTCCCTCGCATTGAAAAAACCCATGGAATACTGCTTGACCCCTTGATTGATCGTTGCCCGTACGAGCGCGCCCGTGCCTTCGCCTGTTGCGTATTTCCTGATCTCATCATGGATCACCTTCTCCTGCTCCATGGTAAGCGGGGGAACGATCGTGTCACCGACCTTTTTAAAGGTAAACGATGGAATCGACACGGCTTCGTTGTCCACGGTCCCTCTGCCGTCCACCACCTCGATGTCGGTGATCGCAAGCGCCGCATTAATGGCTTTTCCCGCATACGGCTCGTCAAGAAATTTCTGCTTTATTTTCGCGGCGCAGCCGGGAATAATAAAAAGGAGGAGCGCCAACAAGACAGATAGCAGTCGCGCGTGCCGCATAAGAAGCCCTTTCGATGAGGTCCAATAGCCAAAAATATAACCCTGCACACCAGGAATCACGGATTTAAAGGCGATTACGACCTTAATTATAAAGGGACCGGTGATCATCACTGCCGGTCCCTTTACCTCGTGCTGCCCTGCGCGGTCATACCGCTCCTTTCTCTATTTTGATACAGTGTAACCCGGCCAATAAAACCTGATCATAGGGTAATAAACGATCCAGACTATTCTGCGGCGATGTGCCACCGTTTCAGAACGATTGTTCAGAGCATGGCGGAATATCTTCAGCGCGCATGAACGGCGTTCCGGTCATTGAAAGAATCCCGTTGTAGTAAAACAAACGGTTTCCCGCTGACTGCCCTGTTCCACAATATGACAGGAACGAAACGTTATCACCCAGACAGCCCCGTTACCACCGTCCAAAGGATTTGTCACAGACCGCGGAAATAAGCTGTTTCACTCTTGCCATCACGTCCCGGGACATCGTAAATTGTTAAACGGGTGCGGCTCCCGGCAAAGAGTCAGAAGGCACCAAAATGCGGTATCGCCTCTCGTGTGATTTCATGGTAACGGTGGTGTATTTTCAAGAAAATCACCATATTCTCAATCGGCCGGCACGCATCCAAACCCGCGGCACCGGATTGAATAATATACGGCGCTTACTATTACAAGGACTTTCGTCGTGGTCCCGGAAAAAAAACAGTGCAGTGAAGACACCGTTCCCCTTCTCTCTGAGATGAATCCCGGATCACTGCCACCAATAACGCCCATGGATGAAAACGACATGCGCATTGCCGTATCGCCGTGCGCTGATGCGTTCCTTGTCCGCGCCAATTCGCTGTTTATAGATGAATCGCTCGGCGACGTATCGGTAACCGGGAGCAGTATTCCCATCTGTCATACGCGCGATGTGACCGGCGAACTGTGGGTCGGCGTGGACGTTGGTTCCACCACGGCAAAGGTGGCTGTCCTGAACCCGGCGCAAAAAAAGGTGCTGCACTGGAGATACCTGCGCCATTATACGAAACAGGCGAAAACCGTGGCCGGCCTTCTGTCGGGAATCCACGATCTTTTTCCGCGGGCAACGCTGAAAACGTGCATGTGCGGCAGCGGCGCGGAGTCGATTGCCGATATGGTCGGAGGATGCTTTATACAAGAGGTGATCGCAAACAGCATAGCGGTGACTGAACTGTTTCCGAGTGCAAAAACCTGCATCGAACTGGGCGGACAGGACGCGAAGATCCTGTTCTTCCGGCGTAATGAAGCATCCGACCGCAACGAGCTTTCTGACATGAGGATGAATGGGTCCTGCGCAGGCGGCACCGGCGCATTTATAGACCGGATGGCCGTGCTTCTCGATGTTCCGATTGAACGATTCGACAAAGCGGCGAGGCATGGAACAACCGTGTTCGATATTTCGGGCAGGTGCGGCGTTTTTGCCAAGACCGATCTGCAGCCGCTGCTTAATATGGGCGTAAACAAGGATAACCTCGCGCTTTCGGTGTTCCATGCGGTGGCGAAACAGACCATAACCGGACTCGGGCATGGCATGCAGCTTGAACCGCCCGTGGTTTTTCTCGGCGGTCCGTTCACCTTCAACCGACGGCTTATCGCGGTGTTCGCACAACACCTCGGGCTTTCGACAGAGAAAATTATTGTGCCTCCGAATCCGCAGGTAACGGTGGCCATAGGAGCGGCGCTTGGACTGGGTATCATGCCACCCGAAGCACAGAAACGGTATCTCGGAAAACAGGCGGTCGAAGAGCTTGCCGACGGCGTCCGCCCGGTGCGTTATGCATCACAACCGCACGCTCAGCCGTTCTTCAGGTCGGACGGCGAGCGGGAAGCCTTCCGCGCCCGGCATGCGACCACGCCCTTTTCGGCCAGGGCGATCAAGCAAGGGACCATACAGGACGTGTATATCGGCATCGATGCCGGTTCCACTACGATCAAGTTCGTGTTCATTGACGGGGACGGCGAGGTCATTAACCTGTTCTACGCCTCCAATTCCGGGAATCCCCTCGATGTGGTGAAAAAAGCGCTTTGTGAGATGCACGATACCTACAGGGAAGGCGGCTGCCGCCTCCGCGTCAGGGGCCTGGGCACCACGGGCTACGGTGAAGCGCTTATGGCAAATGTGCTGGGCGCTGACTTCCACACCGTTGAAACAATTGCCCATGCTCATGCCGCGCTCCGCGAGGTGCCCGACGCCACCTTCGTTCTTGACCTCGGCGGACAAGACATGAAAGCGATGCGGATCAACAACGGCGTCATCAGCGACCTGTTTCTCAATGAGGCATGTTCCGCCGGGTGCGGATCATTCATCGAAACACTGTGCTTGTCGCTCGGCATTCCCATCGAATCGGTCGCGGACATGGCATTTTCAGCCAGGAATCCGTCGCAGCTGGGGTCGCGGTGCACGGTGTTTATGAACTCTTCCATCACCACGGAGCAAAAGAACGGGAAACCGATCGAAGACATCATTGCGGGCCTGTGCCGGTCCGTCATCGACAATTTATTCACCAAGGTCATCCGCTGTCGCAACACTTCGTATCTGGGTGACAACATCGTTGTGCAAGGTGGGACCTTCAAGAACGATGCGGTGCTCAGAGCGTTTGAAGAACGCACGACGGCAGCCGTGGTGCGGCCGCGGCACACGGGCGAAATGGGCGCGCTCGGCATCGCGCTGCTTGCACGCGACGCCATGAAGGCGCGACATGACGCTGAATCGGCGTTTATCGGCTTCGATGCGCTGCGTTCATTCGAGTGCATAGACAGCACGTATGACCGCTGCACCGGGTGCGCAAACCGGTGCAAGCGCACGATTATGCGCTTCTCAAACGGCACGGTTCATTGCGCAGGCAACCGGTGCGAGAAAGGCAACATCGCGTCCCGTCCCGGGCAGCCATCGGTATCGATGCGACACGACGTCCCTTCGCTGATCAGGTTCCGCGAAGCCGCGCTCCTGCTCGACTATGCGAGTGCGACGGCGGATCTGAAACGCCCCGGCGTCATAGGCATCCCCCGTGTCCTCGAGTTCTACAACAGCCTGCCGTTCTGGAAAACGCTCTTCACGTCACTGGGGTTTTCGGTCATGGTATCCCCACGGAGCACCCAGACCCTGTGCGGAAAGGGCCTGCGCTTCCTCGCGTCCGATAATATCTGCTTTCCGGCAAAAATCGCCCACGGGCATGTGGAGTATTTAATAGAACAAAATGTCGACCGGATTTTCCTTCCCATGATGGCTGCAGAGCCCTCCACGCTGGCCGATAAGCGCGCCGTATATATGTGTCCCGTGGTGCAGGGATATCCTCTCGTGCTCAGGGAGATGAACAAACCGCACATGAGAATACCCTGCGTGGTCGACACGCCGGCGTTCAACTGGCATGACGAAAAAATGCGCCGGCGCCAGGTCATTGATTATCTATTCCGCGAATACCGTATCAAAGCCGACGAGGCCAGAGCGGCACTGTCAAAAGCTGCACAGGCGCTGAACGCATTCCGTGGTTCCATGGAAACCGAAGGACGGCGCGTGCTCGCATCAATCGAATCAGACCGGGGAATGGGAGTGATTCTGGCCGGAAGGCCGTACCATTACGATCCGTTCATCAACCATGGCGTGCCTGAGATGTTTTCATCCCTGTCGATCCCCCTGATGACCCTTGACTCCATACCCGACCGCGACCGGTTCGACCTGTCGTGCGTGCGACCGGACCTGCATAACCCGTTTCACTCCGAGATCTACTGCGCCGCGCTCTTCGCGGCAGCGCACCCCTGCATGGAGATCGTGCAGCTCGTCTCTTTCGGGTGCGGGCACGACGCCGTCATCTCCGATGAGCTGGCAAGGATCATGGGTCAGGTCTGCGGCAGGCAGCCGTTGGTCCTCAAAATCGACGAAGGGGAAGCATGGGGCGCCATCGGTATCCGTGTCCGTTCGTTCGTGGAAACCGTCCGGAGCAGGCGGCGGTAATGACCGGCGCACAGCGCATTGCCCCTACGCTGCCGCCGCCGTTCATCCCTGTTTTTTCCCGCGCCGACAAGAACCGGCGGGTCATCCTGGTACCCAATCTGTCCCGATCGTTCTCCTCCATCGCCGCAGCCATACTGAGAAAGCGGGGGTTTACCGCTGTCGCGCTCCCCCTGGCCGACGACGCGGCGCAGTTTCTCGGGAAACGGCACGTGCACAACGACATGTGCTTTCCGTGCCAGGTCATTACCGGAGAAATACTCCTGTTTCTTTCTCAGACGACCATTCCACCCGGCCGGATTGCTGTTGCCCTGACAAAAAACTGCAGGGATTGCCGTGCCGGCCAGTATCAGGTCCTGGTACGCAAGGCGCTTGACGAAGCGGGTTACCCTGAAGTCGCAATTGTCACAAGCGGAGACGATCGAAAACACATGCACCCCGGCTTCATCGTCGGTGCAGGGTCGATGCTCTCCATGCTGTGGGGCGTTGCCATTGCCGACTCGCTCGACGCCATGGTGCGCAGGACGCGGCCCTACGAACGCGAAAAAGGGACCGTCGACCGCCTGTACGAAGAGCATCTTCAACAGATAACCGCAACGTTCGAGCGCAGCGTCCACTCTAGCCTGGCCGCGCTCCGGGATGCGGTAACCGCGTTCAATGCCGTTGCACTCCATGACGGACCACGCCGGCCACGGGCGCTCATCATAGGAGAGATCCTCTGTAATTATCATGATTCGGCGAACCGGCACCTGGTGCGCTATCTTGAAAAACACGGTATGGAAGTGCTGCTGCCCGACATGTTCAACTTTTTCTGGCGCCAGGTCATCGTTGACCGTGACGCATCAGTACGAAAGCTTGCAAAAAGGGCCGGTATGACCCGGCTCGGCGCTGAGGTGCAGGGTCTCGTGTACCGTCACGTGTTCGAAAGGGTGAGGCGGGTGTACTCCCGCTTTCGATGGTATGAAAAACGGCCCCTGATTGATGACCTCGTACAGGACATCGACGGCCAGGTCGACCGTTCCTTTGTGGCCGGCGAGGGATGGCTCATTCCCGCGGAGATCGTGCACTACGCAAAGCACGGCGTGGCATCTTTCATCATCATTCAGCCGTTCGGATGTCTGCCGAACCAAATCACCGGCAAGGGAATCATCGCATCGCTCAAGGAGCGGTTTCCCTGTATCACCATTCTTCCGCTTGACTACGACTACGACACGAGTATGGCGAACCTCGAAAACCGGCTCCAGATGCTGATCATGAACACCAAGCAGCGCTCCTGGAGCGGAGGGGCCGGGACATGAAAATCGTTTTCATAACGCCCGCCGCGGACATACGAAAAACGTTCGGCAACCGGATCGGCAACCGGATTTACACCCGGCCCAACGCCATTACCGGCCCCTTGATTCTGGCGACCATGCTGCGCGACCGCGGCCACCGGGTAACGGTATACGAGGAGCTGTATGCCCAGGTGGACCTGCGGCAGCTCATCCACGCGGACGTCGTGGGCATATCGACCATGACCTCGACGGCGCCCCGCGCATTTGCCATCGCGGACTTTTTCAGAAGCAGAGGAATACGGGTCGTGATCGGCGGCATGCACGCCTCGGTCGCCCCCGAAGAAACCAGCGCGCACTGCGACACGGTGGTTGCAGGAGAAGCAGAAAACGTCATCGTCGACGTCATGGAAGGGCGGCGCCGGGATGCGATCGTGCAAGCGCCGCCCGTGATGGACCTCGATACCGTGGTTTTTCCCGACTATTCGCTCCTCAAGACGCCATGCACCGAGGCCAATATCATGACCACTCGGGGGTGCCATTTCAACTGCGGTTTCTGCAGCACGTCACGCATGTTCCATCCCTATCGGGAACGCAGCGCCGGCAGCGTCATCGAGGAGCTCGTTTACTATAAAAAGCGGGGGTTTCGTTACGTCAACTTTCAGGACGACAATTTCACGGGTAACCGGAAACGGGCCAAGGAGATCTTGACCGCCATGATCGATCGGAAACTCATTTTCCGTGACGTCTTCTTCTTCGGACGGGCCGATATCGTGCTTGACGAAGAGCTCCTGTCGCTCCTCAGCCGCGCGCATCTGCGCTCCGTCCTGATCGGGCTGGAGAGCCTTAATCCGGCAGCAATCGAATACGTTAAGAAAAAAATCCATCTCCAACCTCTCCTGGACTTCATGCCGAGGCTCGGCAGGTACAAGATAAAACTGTTAGCCAGCCTCGTTTTGGGACTCGACACCGACACCAGGGAGCACATTCGCACCGCCGTCCACTTCTGCAGCGCCATCAACGCATTCTCACTCCAGCCTGCGGTGCTGACGCCGTTCCCGGGTACGCCGGTTTTTCAGCAGTATCAACAGGAAGGCAGGATGGTGGTAAAAAACTGGCAGTACTATGACCTGATGCATGCCACGTTCCAACCGAAAAATATGAACATTCGCGAGCTTCAAAACGAGTTTTATACCGCGTTGCGCCGGTTCTATTCGTTCAGGAAATCATTTACCATCATGCGCATGCACGGGCTTGCCGCAGGGATGAGAAGGCTCGGCCTCTGGTTTCTGTTCCTCTTTTTGCCACTGTTGAAAAAAACGGTTGATAAAAAATATTTCGCCATGCTGGAACAGCGGTAACACAACGCCCTCAACACTATGGGCAGTGAGACAACGAATGTGCGAATCTTACAAATTCACGAAGACAGAACAACAGTCCACGTGCGCACCGCGTGCACGCGAGAGATCCGTCACAACACGAAAGGCTGAATATGACATTCCTTAAAACATGTTTCCATTCTGGTATTGTGTCACTTCTTCTCATCTGCATCGGATGTGCTTTTGGAACGCGGCACGTCGCACTCAGAAATTCAACACCGGCTTGCAACGATACGCTCCATCCCCCAAGATCACATGCCGTCTGTTTCGATGGTCTTGCCGACGTCAGGCCGGACAGCACGATTGGTCATGTGCAGAACGGTTATGGAATGCGTACTGCCAAGGTCGTTGCAGAAAACAGCGTTCCAGAATGGGTCAACAAGGAAATTGAGAACAAGCTGACACGATCAGGGTATGAGATTAAAAAGGAGTGTGATGATAGCGGCGACGCATTTGTCATTAACGGGAAAATATTAAAGGTATACACCACCGCATATATGACCTACCTTGGGGAAGTGACACTGGCTGCCGTTATTAAACTAAACCAGTCTACCTTAATTGAAAAAAAATATTCAGGCCATAAAAAAACCGGAATAAACTGGGCTGCATCACAGGAGGCTTTCAGCGACGTTCTGGAAAAATCCCTTGAAATTGCACTATCGAAATTCATAAAGGACATCGACAGCCTTGATGCCACCATACAGTATGCTGACATGCCTTCTGCCCATAATGATACCAGTCAAACCATCGAGAAACCGGCGACAACGGCAATGGTCGTCCCCATTGAAAACAATATGTCCCAAAAAAAACATGCTCCTTCTTGCCTTGAAAAGCATGGGGGAATACTGGTTATCTCCGGCAAACGCGGTGTTTCGAGCATTAAACGCGTCCTTGATTCAATAAAACTGCAATTGACTTCACTATATAAGGACCGATACGAAATAAATCCCTCATTATCTGGCTCTCTATGCGTGTATTTTACAATCAACAGCAACGGCACTGTCGGCGCGATTTCAATCATCCAAAACACCCTGAACGACAGCCCGATCGAAGACAAGCTGATCGAGCTTCTTTCAACAATGAAATTCAGAAAACTGACTGACAGAAGCGAAAACACGGAGGTCACCTACCGTCTTGTATTTACCGAACAGATGGCAAAAGCGTCTAAAGGCGCCATGATTGCTTTGCTGGTGGCCCTTGGATTACTATGTGTAACGCTGGCAACAATTAATCTGGTCAATGCCAGTTCTAACCTTTAAGCCCTGATCGCGGCCTGCTCCTTTATTGATAGAACCGGGCGACCGGATCGGTCACCGTGAAAAAAATTGACGCATATATGCCTCTATTCAGGTATCGACTACTTATTTTCACGGTCCGCAAAAGAGGTATGGCCCGATTCCATTTTGGGAATCGGGCCTAGGGAAAGGCCGATTTTTTAACTTTTCGTCTCTCGTTTTTCACTTTGTATCCTCCCGAAGCAGTTCATAGAGATAAAAACCGTTTCGGGCCATGACAAACTTCTTGTTCCTGATCTGAGGGAACGGGTTTTGGTTCGAGAGCGTATCGAATTTATCATTCGCGAAAATATAGCCGATGTTTTTTTCACGAAGGTCCCGGCGCATCTCATCCGCATTAGGATAGGACCGGTAGGCGGTGATGTACGGCACGTCGATTAGATACTCGCCGTAGTTGTATACCGGCATGACGAGTCTGCCGTCCGCGATACCGTTGATGCGCCTGATGACCGGATACTCGGGAACCAGGGCAGTGTAGTAGGCGTCGCGCGACGCGTTGGTGGCAAAGGCGATCCACTCGCGATGATACCGTTTTAAGAAGAGCAGGACCGACAGAGCGATCATGATACCGGTCATGACCGCAAGGATGCGGCGAATGACGTTTTTTTGTGCAAGCCGTCCCAGGGTATACGGTATGAACAGAGCAGCGATCGCGAGAAGAAAGGTGCTATACCTGATGCTTGACCCGCCCTGGATAAATACCATTTCCATAAACAGTACCATTGCCCAATACCCTGCGCCGCAGAGAAGCAGGAACCGAGCATGCAGGGACACGCCGGTCAGCAGGAGAAACGGCAGTATGGCCAGGGGCAGCGGACCGAACGTGTCGCCCTGGTGCTGTCCGGGAAAAAACGAAAAGGTCCATGGTGCGGCCAGGGTACGGCCCACGGTGTTGATCAGGGCCGCCGCCACTGGATTGTCGGTACTACTGTTCATGGGCCGCGCCAGGCCCTGCCCCTGGATGGCGGTATGCCGCACGGCAAGGATGGTGCCGTTGTACGCATAGCTCTTTGCAAACCATGGCGCACCCATGGCGCCTGCAATGGTGATGATGACGATACAGGGCACCAACAGGTTTGACAAAGGTTTGCTGTTTTTTATTTTCAGGAAATGCACGAGCAGACGCAGGCAGAGCACCGGAATGAGCAGGGCGCCGAACACCTTGGTCTGGACCGTCATTCCGGCAAACAGAGCGGCCAGGACAATCATGCGGCGGTCACCTTTTCTGATGCCGGATTCAAGGGCATGCAGCGAAAGCAGCATCCATAATGCCTGGGCAAGGTCTACGTTACAGGTGGGAAGCCCGGCCATGACCGGCGTAAAGGTCGCAAACAGGAGCATGGCAAGCAGCACCTGCGGTCCGGAAAGAGTAAGCCATGCCCTGCCCATGGCGCCGATCCCACTGATCAGCATGACCCCCACGGAGAACGCAACGGTCTTGCAGATGATATCGTTGTTCAGGGCCATGCCTGCCATGTAGTGCATCTGGGCAAGCATGGGGTAGTCGGACTGCGCGTTGAAGTAAATATCCCAGAACCCGCCCTCCTGCATATAGAGCTTGACCGTGGGGAGATGATACATGAGGCCGTCAAAGTCGACAGGCGGCCCCAGTCCCAGGACCGCGTAGCCGGTCATCATGAGCGCGAGCACAGAGCAGAGCAGCGGATGGGTTTTCCAGACGCGCGGAACACGGGAAGCCTGGCGCATCAGGAACGCGGGCCAGGTCCGCAGAAACGGCACACCAGTTAAGGTACACAGCACAAGAGTTGCGATAATGACTGGTGGATGTGCCTGTCCCAGAAAACAGAGCAGCATGAGAGCGTTGCCGATACAGCCGTATCCCAGACCCATTGCACAGAGCCGTTCCAGGGAGGTTTGCGCGGACCTGCCTGTAACAAGGCGGAACAGAAGGCTCCCCATGCCTGCCCAGACGCACGCGAACCAGAAGGTCGACGCGATGGCTAGAAGAACCGGTACAGCCATTCACGTATCTCTTTTAGAGGGCCGTAGGGGAACCACTTGGAAACAAACAGCATGAGGCCGAGGATAAAGATGATCACCGAATGCGCCAGGAGAATAGCCGGAGCCGGCCCGCGAAAACGGTCTGATCGGAGTTGATCCATACTGTACAAGCTACAGTGCGGCAGGGATATGGTCAATAAGTTTTTATTACTATGCTACGGATTTTACATTTGCCTGCCAGAACAAGCTTTCTTGCTTTTTTACACTTTAGCTGAATATCCAAAAAAAAAGACCCGACCGAAGGATTTGACTATTTGAACTTAATAATTCAAGATGTTTTATTTCTATTGCTATTATTCCGCTGCGGCTCTCAACATTTTTAACAAAAAACAATAGCCTTCCATACACATATCAATCAGTTGGATTTTAACAAGCATGCAGGGGTATAATTTTTCCATTTTTCCTTAGCAGGGTGCGTTGCCTACCTGCGCCAAGGCTTGGCAGGCAGGCGAGGGGGCGAGACGCGTGCGAAGCGGAAGCGAGCACATAGCGCCGCCCCTTTGCAGGAGGGGGTGTGCCACAAGACACCGCAGTCCGGCTAAGCCGGGACGAGGAGTCTTGTGGCCAGGGGGAATCCACAAGGTGGTTCCCCCTTCAACATAGACTTTATATCTATGATTATAAGTGACATTTAGCTTCTCGTTATGGCATAGCCAAATACGAACGATACCCGCGTGCCGGCGGGGCTTGTGGCGATCGCAAGGTTGAGCGGAATTGAAACACCGCTGAAATCAAGGCTCTTGCCGACCGCTACAACCAGTGACGATCCGACCGGCTCCTGTTCGTCGCCAGTGTAATAACCCATTGGACCCATGCCGAATTCAAATCCAGACGGTAAACGCACCCCCATCACAAGTGAAAGGCTAGGGACCACGGTACTGTATTCGACGCCACCGATAAACGGAATCGCTTCGATAACAAACGCCGGACCGCCGTTTTGGGGTTCCACGATCCATTCAAAATGCCAGCCGAACTGGCTGAGAAAGGGACCCATGCCGTTTTCCCTGAGTTCCCGTTGCAGTTCCTTTCCGTCAGGAATGGCGAAGGACAGTCCCATGCGCGGACCGCTGAGCCGTTTCGCACGGTACTCGAGCTTCGGCCCGTTGTACGAATCCGTTGTCTGTGAAAATCCGCCGGAGCTGAGAAGAAGCGTTGCTACTGCTGTACAAGCGATACAGGAATTGATGCGTTTCATAATTGATTCCCTTGCTAATAGTGTATTAACGTGTTGTGTTCATGAGTAGTATCGCGGCAATGGAAGCGAAAATGGCAATCGCGCCAATGCCGATTTTTTCGATCATCCGGTCGGCCATTTCATCGGCAACCGGTGCAGTGACCTTCTGACGTTCTTTTTTCCGGGGTACCTCCTTTTCCAGTGGCTGTGTATTGGTCCCATCCTGCTTTGCTGCAGACGGGACAAGTTGCGTGTCAATGGCGGTTTCCTGATTCTGCTGCTCGAACAGGGCTGCGACTGTCGCGTCGGCGCAGTCCAACAGCGCCTCCAGGGAACCGGTGTGCTCCCGATGCGCTGAAGCGACAATGCAGCCGCTTTTCACATCAACAAGTTTGAGGATGATACTGTAGGACGGTCCGACTCTTGAGAGCGTTCCGGTAACAATGGTGTCGACCGTTGCCCTGCCATTGGCCGCTCCCTCCCTGGCAAGCATGGCGGCACGGCCCACATCGGTATTCAGAAACTCCGCAATGGTGCCGTCAAGCTCCTCCTTTGAAATAACGGCGCAGTGGCAATGAGTGAATAGCGCTGACTCGACCCGCTGCTCAACCGGACGAACAATGTCCGACGGTATGCCGATTCCCCTGAATCCTACAAGGGAGATAGTTGATTGAGCCATGCTATTACCACAGCAGAGGCATAGTACGGTCGATACAAAAACAAAAGATGTTGCAGATTTCTTTACCATCATGGAATCCTCCTTTTGCTGCGTCTGGTCATGGTTATTTCAATTGCCATGCCAACAGGAGGAAATTATCATATCTGATGGTGGTATAAGTTGTTACCAAAAAAAAGATAGAATGGAGCTGCCTCAAGAAGGGTCGCAATTCTGCGACTGTATGACAAAATTGCGACTACAACAGACAAATAATCAAGAGCGGTAGATTACTCGGATGTTTTGGTATTTTACGGCAGCTCATCAGGATTTAAAAACAGCATTTCCCATTCAGACCAGCCATCCATAAAAAACCGTGTAACGCGACCTGCAACCTTGTCTGTTTCGTGTTTTGTGGAGTCAATGCCAATGATCTGGGGATACCAATGGCCGCCCCGGAAGACCTTCCTGGGCTCGGTCCACCCGAGTGGATCGGAAATATCAGGATTAAAGGTCACATAGACGCCTTCCTGGCGGTATCCGGGAGGTCCTTTGGCCCGGTTGAGAAGGATGACGTACCGGTTGATGTGCGTGTTCCAGTGGATAGAGGGCCCCCAAAAGGCATCGGTGGTGTCATACGCCCAGTCCTTCTTTGCAGGGAATATCGGAGTAGCCCGTCCTTTTATTCCAGGTTCGTTCCACTCCCCTTCGTGCCATTTCCATACCTTTCCAACTGGATCGTCACGATCTTCGTATCGCATCCTGGCGATTGCCACACCCTGCTCGGTAATTTTTCCGGCAAAGACACTGAAGAAAAAATAGAAATACTCTCTATCCGCATCAGGCAGCACTGAGAAATCGCCGTTACCGCCCGCGTCATAGCCGTTTTTCGCGTCACAGTTGAGCGTGTCCCTGGTTTCGATGATATAGCCGAGATCCTTGAAGGTCCGTCCGTTATCGCCGGACACCACCGCGCCGATGCGGGGTGCGGTCAGCTCATTGCTCGGGCAGATGTCCATCGGCTCGTTATGGTACCACGCATAGAGCAGTCCGGTTTCCTCATCCTTCCAGGTGCTTTCGATCCAGCGTCCCCCATTCGACTCCGTATCATAGGTGCAGCCAACCACTCTGCCGAGGTGAAAAAGATCAGCGCCTTTCGAACGCCACACTTCACCGTAGGAATTGAACAGAAACAGCGTGTCATTGTCCCAGTGGGCCGGGCTGTTGCAGTCGGTGGAATCGCTGCCAACAGGAAACGACATATACGGCGCATATCTGAGCAGTGCGCGTATGGACGATGAATCCACGGTAAACGGCAAGAACGGGTCGCAACTCGTGCCTGCGAGTACCAGGGCGCAAAAGGAAAAAAGAAACGTGACTCTATACTGCCGCATACACGACGGCATAGACTGGATGTCAAGGCTCACAGGGTATAGTCCGGAAAAAAATCAACGACACGTTCATTTTCGCACGCTGAACAGTGGGGGATGGCATCAGACTGCGCGATCCGCCCTCCACAAACCGTGCCGATAAAATAATACACGGGGCTACTGGTCGGTTAAAACGGTCAGTCCTCTTGAGTAGACGCGGTCTGCGCCCCTCCATCGCAGGAGATAGACGCCGCTCGGCAACCCGCTCCCGCCGATTTTGGCTATCGGCAGATCCTCTCCGGGAATGGCAATCGAATACCGCACCTTTCCCGACATATCCAGCAGCTCCACGAGACCGGGACCTTTACAATGGGCTAAAGACGAAACCACCCTCTGGCGTTCAGGACGCACCGGTCCTTGTATCCCCGTGTTGCCGTCCGGGCACTTGGGCGGCCGAGACAACTGCGACCGGATCGAACTGATGGTCGATGCCCAGTTTGAATTTGGATTGGCCTGGGCAACGCAGAGCACGCCGTCGCTGATCCGCGCATTCAGGTTGCTCACATTGTCCCACCGGGTGTCATGACCGGTGGAGCCGCCGCCGACCCCGTACCCGGCATCCGCGATCATGGGCGTTCCGTACGTTGTAAAGACCCACGCCCAGGTTGGCAGGGCCGTCGACCAGGTGTCGCTTATATACGTCTGGTCAGCCCTAGCCTGACCGCCTGATGTGTTGACAAAGGTGAACCTTGCCATGTTCATCGCCCGGAACCAGTTCTTCTGCCAGGTGGTGTCTTTCCACGGAGAGATGTCCATGGAAAAAACCGCTTTGGAACAATGTTTCCGTATCGTGTCCAGGATTTCGTTCATGAGTTGTCCGCACTGGGTGACGGTCAGGCCGCCGCCATTCTGGCCGGCATCGGCATACTGGGTGTAGTCCGGCTCCATGCACCATACCATGGGCCGCGTAGCGCCGAAATTCTGCGCAGCGCCCTGGGCGTATTTCGAATACTGTCCCATGATTCGTGATCGCTGCTGCCGGATGTAATCGGCCCCGCGTTTGCAAAGGTTATTTACCGGGTCTACGTTGCAATCCTGGAGGCCCCAGTCCCGCCGCGCGGTGAACGCGATGATATAGGACACGATCACCGGCGTCTTCTGGTTGTTGCGACACGTCTGGAAAAAGGTGCCAAGGTTGAAATTATCCTGGCTCCCTGCCCAGGCGGTGAGATAATCGACCTGCGCCATGAGGTCGGCATTGTTCCGTGCATTACCGTCCGGCGTACCGAAATGAAATCTGCAGGTCGAAAACAGGTCCTCGCCGCCGACCGGCCATGATGCAATAATGACGGCGCTGAATACAGCTGTAATGAGCGGCAACTGCATACTGGTCCTTCCTTCCTTATGTCAATTCAATACGATATGCGTACGGACGACCGTCCCGTGGTTTGTCGTTAAAAAGATCTGATAGCTGTTCGCAGCAATGTTCTGACTGCGGAGCGGCAGTGCGATCTCATGCGCACCCTGCTGCCGCATGCGCATCCGGTAATCCATGATGCGCCGGCCGTTAACGGTATAGACGGCAATACGCACCGGCGACGGACGCATGAGCGAAAAGCGAATGGTCATGCGTGATCCGGCACGCGCAGCGACGCCGAGTGACGGTGTTAAAAAAACCCCCGGCCGCCCGGAGAGCGAGGCCGCTTGAAGTGATATTCTGTACTGCTCGCCGGCAGAGGTGGAGAACGTTACTCGCGTGCCGTTTCTTGAAACCGACACCGGCTCGTTGCCCGCGACCTTGTAGACATAGACGTTCCCGGTAAACGCGCTGCTGCGCACGGCGCACTGCCCGCCATTTTTTGAGGTGATGGCTGCCTGCTGCAGCCTGCCCTGGTCCCAGGTCAGGTCGACCTCAAATCCATTCGTTGCGCAGAGACCGGTGACGCTGCCCTTGGGCCATGCGCTCGGAAGCGCGGGAAGCAGTTCAATGGTGCCGAGGTGACTCTGCAGCAGCATCTCTATGATCCCGGCAGTTCCCCCGAAATTTCCGTCGATCTGGAACGGCGGATGGTTGTCAAACAGGTTGGTCAGCGTGTTACCGCCGAGCAGGTACCTGCGGAAAATGGAGAGCGCACGGTTGCCGTCGAGCAGGCGCGCCCAGCAGGCGATGCGATGCGCGGTTGCCCAGCCCGTGCTGTTGTCGCCCCGTGCATCGAGGGACCGTTTTGCGGCGCGCGTGTACACCGTGTCGATCCAGGGTGAAATCTGTTTTCCCGGATACAGTCCCATCATGTGGGAAATGTGCCGGTGCGTATTGGTCGAGTCATCGTTTGTGTACTTCCATTCGCGCAGTTGTCCCCAGGAACCGACGCGCACGCCCGGATCAAGTTTGCCGAGGGTGGTCTGCAGCGTCGACCTGAACGCCGCGTCGGCACCAAGCACCTGGCTTGCCCGTATGGTATTGGAAAACAGGTCCCAGATGAGCTGCTGCGCGTACGGCACGCCGTTTTCCGAAGGCCCCTGTTCCGGCGACCATTCACCCGGCGCGACCAGGGTGTTGTCGGTGTCGGTGATGAGCCGGTCGACCCAGAATTCGCAGGCGCTCTTCATGACCGGATACGCACGCGCGGCAAGGAATGCGCTGTCAAGCGTATACTCGTAATGCTGCCACAGGTGCATGCAGTACCACGCATTGGCGGGCCGGTTCCACTCCCAGTCAGAGTAGGCGAAAATATTGTTCTGCGTTTTAAGCGTCCATCCCGGATGGCCGAGCGAGGTCGCCATCGCCCGCCACGACGGCTGCACCATGGCCTCGTTGTAAATATATCTGAGGAAATTTTCATGGCATTCGCTCAGGTTGCCGTTTTCGGCGGGCCAATAGTTCATCTGTACGTTGATGTTGGAATGGATATCGCACTGCCACGGCGGCGTGTTGCTGTTGCACCAGATTCCCTGCAGGTTCGACGGCAGGGCGATTCCCATGCGCGAACAGGCCAGCATCAGGTACCTGCCATACTGAAAGTAAAGCACTTCCAGGGCCGGGTCATACGTCCCATTCTGATAGCGCATGAGGAGAGTATCGGTTGGAAGTGCTGGTTTTGCGTCGTTCAAATGCAAGCCAACACGGTTGAAAAGGGGCTGGTAATCCTCCACATGACGTGTTTTGAGCTGAGCAAAGGTCCGCGCGGCAGCGGCATTGACTGTCGCCGTAACCGAATCGTGCAACCCGCTGCGGGTATAGGTAGAAGAGACCGGATCAAAATTAGTAGCGCCGGCCATGAGGACCGTTACCGCGGTTGCATTCGCGACCGAAATGCGGTCCGACCCGGCAGTCATGGTCCCACCCTCCTGCAACACGACTATCTGGGCTTCATAGGAGAGAAGGGACAGTGTGCCGGACATGGTCAGCCGGTTTCCGGACACGGTCAAGGTGCCGTCATGCGCATCAGTCACGCGCACGGCGATGTTGACGCTGTTAGCAGCGCTGGCCGTGAAACGGGCCACAAGGATGTTGTCCGGGTGGCTCACAAAATATTCGCGCGCATATTCAATACTCCCTTCGGTAAAGCGAACGCGCGCCATGGCTTCCTCTATGGAAAGCTCCCTTCGGTAATCGGCCGAGGAGCTCAATCCGGCACAATCGAAATAGAGGTCCCCGAAGTTCTGATACGAACCGCGGCTCGTTGTATTCCCTGTCCAGACGCTGATTTCATTGAACTGGACACGCTCCTGTGCAATGCCGCCGAAGACCATGCCGCCGAGCCGACCGTTACCAATGGGCAGGGCCCGCGACTCCCACTCCCAGTCCCCGGCAGCCTGGCGATACCATAGCGCAAGCCGGGCATCAGGGGCTCCGGTTGCCTCAGCAGCAGCTGCTGCACAATACAGTACCGCAAAAAGAATAAGCAGGTATGTTCGCATCATGACGCATAGTCTTCTCATCCGATCGGTTTTTTCTGTATCGTATCCGGATGACTCGAAACAATCGCTTTTTGTTATCCGTTTAAACCCTTTTCCAATCATAAAAACAGCACATTTTCGCGAGATTTCAGGTGCGCCCGGCATCATCTACCACGATCTATATAGTGTCTGTCCGAAAACCCCTGTTTTTTTAACTCGTCATTCCGGACTCGATCCGGAATCCAGGTTTTTGGGTTGATTTTAATAACTGGATACCGGCTTTCGCCGGTATGACGTCAAAAAGAGTACTTTTCGGACAGACACTATATGCTATTAGTGTTGAAAACAACCACGCAGGCGCACAGACAGTGTGTGCTGTAATTATACCATGCACAATCTAGAAAGGTGCCATTTTTTCATATTTATGGCAGATACAGTACCTTAGAAATACCCTCTCCGGCCTTTTTTCCTTTTCCGTCGAACCCAATAAGCCGAACGAAATAGGCTCCGGACGCCAGCTCTTTTTGGGAATGCAGTGGCGTCCAGATAAACCGGTTTTTTCCAGGATGCATGAAATCCCCTCTTGCCGTTGACCATACCAATCTTCCAAGCTGGTCGATTATTTCGCAACGCACCTCTTCCACTCCCTCGAACGGCACATGGTATTCGATCCTTACACTCGTCTTAAATGGATTTGGAGCAATCCTATGTACGCCGAACATAGGATGTGCGTTGATGGATCGGTAATCGTTGATAAATTCCGGTGTACCGATAACCAGCGTCCTGTACGTTTTACTGCAAGCGTCAAGGTCCAGTTCCGCCATTTGTCCGTTGTTATTTCGTATACCCCTTGAGGGATCGATAACCGCGACCGCCACGTCAGCACCGGCAATCTGTTCAATCCTGCAGGATACCCGTGTCTTATCAGCGGAGCTATTGGAAAAAACCAGGTCACAGGCAAATCCGCCATCCCGGAGTTCGCCTGTCACCAGCGTGCCGCAGACACGCATGGGGTGCCCATACATGATCCCCACACTGACCGGGTACAGGTTCGGCGGCAAGGGCGAGTCAAAATAACCACTTCGCCGGTCGTCGTATGCGCACAACACGGGACTTAGATCGCCCTGCGGAACCGAGGGCCGCACCACGACACACCATCCGTTGGAGCGTGCGGCCTTTTTCTCATATCTGATATTCGACAGCGGCAGGGGAACCGGAGGAATACGCAATTCCACATCACTGTCAAGCGGGTTCCATACGGTAAAGGCCTCTTTATTGGAGTTCTCGTCCACGTAGCGTATCACCCTGGTCCTGTCGTTCACGGCCTGGATCTGCGGAAGGTAGAACTCCTCGGCGCTGTAAAGCGGCCTCTCTCCTCCGCTTTTTTTCCACCGGTAAAACTGAAGCACTGACGCCGCGGACGAATCAATGACAGTCAACACGTCGCCGATACGCATATCGAAACGGTACGGCAGGCAGAAATCGGTCCAGCTTTTTCCCGGCAGCCTGATCACCTGGGGAGATTTGAGCGATACGCTCCGGCCGCTCCCGAAATCAATTGCGGTGTCTTTGCGGGTCTTGAGCCAGATCACCCGGCCCGGCACAAGAGTGAACGAATCAACAACAGTCTCCGAGTACTCCTGCCAATCCTTCTGCAGAAAACGGAACAACCGTAACGTATAGATGTCATATTTCCACGTTTTTTCGAGTGTTCCGTATTCATCGAGGGCCTGCCTGATACCGGGCTCATCAAGCACCGCGGTCGCGCCGAGCGGCGTCCACTGCTCCTGCTTCGGCCTCGTCACGTCGGAATAGGAAAAAAGGATATCGCGGGATACGTTCGCTTGCGTGATGAAACGCCCGTCATGCACCGTGATTATCGCCCTGATGCCGCTCTCGCCTTCCACCACATTTCCGGAAATGGTCCAGTCACGCCCGATCCCTGAAATTGCTTCAGCCCTTTCGATCGTATCGTTGATTACCGCTATGTTGTCACCTTCTCCGGCATGAAGCAGCACCAGCGGATTTGCCATGTTGTCGTTTACGGTGAAACGCACGGTTATCTGTTCTCCCGGTGATACCGGGCTTGTGGTATCGCCGGACACGACAATATCCGGGACCTGTTCGTCAATCGCAAGGACAAAGGGATACGTGCAGCTTGACAGGTAGGTTTGGATGGAAAGAATTGACGCGTCTCCGGCAACCTTAACCACCGTTGCGGTATCATAGAGCCAGATGCTGCGGGTGGTGTCGTAGCGGTACATTCGCACATCGTCCACCGAATAGCCCAGCGGTATCAGTGCGGGGTCGTACCGCAATCCCAAAAGAAACCGTATCCGTGATTCCCTGCTTGGTTCTATCGAGACCGCCATGCTGACCGGCAGGAGCCCTGATCCCTGCATGTTCAGGTCCACCCTGCGCAGATAACCGGTCGTCTCCACGTTATCGATCTCCCGGAGCACCACAGCGCCTCCGAACGCGATAATAATTCCTGTTTCATCAAATATCTGTACCGGCACTGCACTCGGCTGCGGGATGGTGAACTCTTGTATCGAGGCATCTGTCGGGTATGACCACACTCCCTGGTCTTTCTGGAGCCAGACGCCGAACGTGTAGCTTTTTCCGAATTCCAGCGCAACGCCATCAATAGTCACGTGAAACGTGTCCGGAGCGCCGCTCTGCCGCGTATTGTATTTGGTCGTCCGGATATCAGGCAATGGAAAGGAATCACCGGGAAAGGAGACCCACCGAATGCCTGCATTCAAAAGAATTTCCGCGGTATCGACATGCCAGATGAGCCGCAGCCGGTAGGCGCCGGAATCGTACTCGATCGTGTCGAGTACGACCTTGTTAGCGATGGGCAGGTCATCCCCAATAGTATCGGTAGTCAAGGTACAGCGAGCCGCCGTGGTGATGAGCGACCATTTGCCGTGGAGCTGCACCTGGAGCCCGCAGTAATAGGTTTTGTTCGGTGCCAGACCGCGGATAACGCCGCTTGCCGCCGATCCGGGGAACGTATCGGCATAGTACATGCTTGACGCTCGTGAAATACTGTCCGGAATTGAATACTCCGAATACCAGAGGCGGTACAGCGAATACGGGCCGCCGGTCGCTGTCCACGACAGGTTCGCCTGGGTGGCAAGCACCATGTCCACCCGAAGCACCGCGGTGTTTTCCGGACGCGGGGTTCCAACGCGGCAGGAATCCCGCACCGTATCGCACGGATTGTCGTTTATGCCCGTGTAAAAGACCTCCCATTGCGACCAGGTTTCATCCTCTGCGAATCGTACATCCCGCACGCTGATGGAAATGCTGTCTCCGACCGTTCCCAGCGCCGCTTTCGGAATAACCGTGTCGCTGAAGCTGCTGCCGCCGACCGAATACCGCAGATCAAGCGACTTGATAAGATGCAACTGACGGAATGAAACGGTCAACCCGGAAAGCGTCACCGTGACCGTTGAGTCGCTCGGCAAGGGGACCGCGAAGAAAAAGCGAAGCGGATTCATGAGCCGCGTGGTATCGCACATACGCACCGCGTCTCCTGCCGCATCGTTATTGGCAAAGGGAGGAATGGAATCTCTCCCTGTCGAGCTGTTGTTCCAGTGCACCGAGCCCTTGAAAAAATAATCAAGGCATCCGATTGCAGAAACGGTAATGATTGAATCGAATACGTTCGCCTGGCTCGCCAAAAGCTGTGCCAGGGGAAACCGTATCAGGTTCGGATCGTTGCGATTCACGGCCGTCGGAAATGAGCCTACCCGGTACCATACCAGCACGGTATCCGCCGCCCAGGGAAAATATCGGTCTGCAGGAGTCAGCGGCAGTTCATCATACCGGCTGATTTTTAATTGTATATGGGTTGTGTCAACAAATGCCGTCTGTATAGTAATTGGATTGGTGACCTGCCGGTTATTCGGGGCCACGCGAAGCATCGCGGCTCTGCTGGTGCACGCGCCAAAGGCGTTGGAGACGACGCAGTAGTAAACCCCTGAATCGCTCAAACGGGCGCTCTGGTAACGTATCGTCCTTGCCCTCTGGCCCGGGACCGTATCGGCCGGCACAACGCTGCCCTTGAACCAGCCATACGCAAGCGAACCTTCGCCGGTTGCGGTAACCGTCATACTCCACGGATTGTTCTCCAGCACGATGGTGTCCCGGGGCTGGCCACCGGCAGTAATGAAAGGCCTGCCGTCTTGTACCGTCAGTTTGACCGTATCTGATACCGCGGCGCCGAAATCGTTGCCGATAATGCAGTAATAATAACCGCTGTCTGCGAATGCCGCACGCGCAAATGAAAGATGGGCCGTGGTCTGGCCGGCAACTGCGACGCCCTGACCTGCCGTGATCTTGTACCATGCATACGTAAACGGCGCAGTACCGGTCGCCGCCACACGAAGCCACGCCTGGGTGGTTGCCACCACCGCCGTATCTTTTGGCTGGACCGTAATCACCGGCGCAGTGCCTGCGGGGATCACGGTCACCTTCACCGCTCTTGACTGAACGCTGCCGAAATCATTGGTGACGGTGCACCGGTAGGAGCCGGAATCCGAAACCCGGGTCCCCGCAATGGTGAAACCGGCCGTGGTTCTGCCCAACGACGCGCCGTTTTTATACCATGCATACCGTGCGGTTGTTGCTGAAGACACCGTCACGCGGAAAGCAAGAGGACTGCCTTCGATGATGGTGGTATCCGCCGTCGGCTGCTGGGCAACGATACTTGGCAAAGATCCCTTTTGCAGAATAACGCAGTTTGCTCCCGGCTTCTGGGTCTGGTAATACAGCTTGATCCATGAAGCGGAACGTGTGTCGCGGATGATCACCGGTTCATCGAGCGCGCCGTAAAAAAAGGTGTTTTCAAAGTAGCTCTTGCCGATCTGCACATGGGCGGCGGTCGCGGGAATGATGGATGGGATGGCCGGACGATAGACAAGAGGGACCTTCACACCGTTGAAATAGAACCTGAGACGGGTGGTGTCGTTTGACTGCGTTCCGTCATACACCATCACGCACTGCGACCATGCACCCGTGGGGATGATGTCGGTGCTGGTGGCGCCGTCCTGGGCCGCGCTGTTCCCCTGGTTCCGCACCGCGACGAGGAAATCGTCGGAGCCGTTGTACCCCCCGCCGTTCTGGATAATATACCACCCATTGGCATTGCTCTCGCTTTTATTGATAAGATTTGCCCAGTCGCGCAGCTGGGTGGCCTTGAACCAGATCGCGACAGTCAACCGGCTCACGCCGTCGATGGCGTTGATGTCGCCGAAGCTGACGAAATCGGAAGAGCCGTTGAACTGCACCGCTTTCCCGACCACTCCTGCCACGGAACTTGCCGAACCAAGGCCACCCCGTGGTCTTCCATGGTGCGCGTTTTGGGACGAATTCAACAGCGCCGCGCTCGCGGTATCAGGCGTTTCCGCGAGGTGCCAAACCCCCACGAATCCGCCGGCCGAATCAAATACCGCCGCGCCATTGCCGCTATCGACAGTACCGGCATTGCCGAAATACATCTGGAAATAGTGCGTACTGTCAAGAGCAAAGACCGTATCAAGCCTGACCCATATTTCAGCGGTGTCGTTATTGTTCGCGCCATCCGCCCACCGCTCGATCTGGTAAGGCAAGGGCGTCCCATCGGCCTTGGCAAAACGTATGTCCGCCCCCTTTGGCTGCGTTCTGTCAAATCCCGAGAAATTGCCGGGGTGCAGCCGCACCAGGATAGGAATGGCCGTCACGGTCTCCGTGACGTTCGCGCCCATGCCTGACGCCGAGGTGTTGACGACTATCCGCTGGACATCGGACCACGTCGTGTAGTCCTCCTGCCCACTGACATGACCGGCAAATAAGACACAAAGCAGGATGGAATATAACACCACCCCGGGGCCAGACCCAGAAGGAACATCGCCTCTTCTCATGTATAAATCCCCCCTACTGCCTTCGCTGATTTCATGATTCCAAAGGAGTTATGAAACCAGACCATACTAAACCTCATAAATCCAAAACTTGGAGAATAAATACATTTATAGTTTAGTGTTTAAAACCGGCACTATGGTGCTTCTCTTTTAAAAAGCCTCAGCGTAAATGATTTCCAATACCCCATTTTGATACAAGCATGCGTTTATGCGTTTGAGCCGTTACCAGGTACACGCCGGCAGCAAGCAATCGGGCATCAAGAGGAAAAATGTGGTTTCCTGAGCTTACCCCTCTCCCGGTGGCGTTGAACAGCAGAGTACCATCAAGACGGTAGAGACAAAGCTTGAGATCAGCAGTCCTGTTCATGCGAACCACAATAGCCGTGGTCGCTCCATGTTTGACGATACCTATCCCAGACAGGGCCGCGGCCCCTCCGACAGCAGGCTCCTCTCTCTGTGGTTGTTTTACAACCGGTGAAATATCGATAGGACCGCAGTTGGTCACCGAGACCGTATCGTAAAGCTTGATATCGGCCGACGAGGCGCCGACCTGAATTTCCACCTTGTTGCACTCTACCGTCCAGGTCACGGCGGCAGAGTCCCAGTATGCAAGGTATCTTCCAGGAAGCTCCATGGTCACGGTTTTGGTCTCACCGGCGGCAAGTGCCACGCGCCGGAATCCCCGCAGCTCTTTTTGCGGCCGCGGCACTGCTGAGTTCAAATGCCTCACATACATCTGCACCACCTCTTCGCCGGCAACCGAGCCGGTGTTGGTCACGTCCGCGCTCACGGTAATAGCGGCCTTCGCATCAAGCGTGGCAGAACTTGTTGCACAATTGGCATACCTGAAGGTCGTATAGCTTAAACCATATCCGAACGGGTACAGCGGCGTGCCCGCGAAATACATGTAGGTCCGGCCGTTTCTGATATTGTAATCGATCATTTCCGGAAGGTCGCCAAGCGATGAAGGCCAGGTCTGCGTTGTCTTCCCGCCCGGATTATAGTCCCCGAACAGCACATCGGCCAGCGCATTGCCGAGCTCCTGGCTGTTGTGGGTCATGTGGAGGATGGCAGGTACGTTGGCCTGCGCCCAGTTTGCCGCATAGGGAAAGCTGGAAAGTATCAAAACCACGGTATTCGGATTGGCTGCATACACGTCTCTGATCAGGTTTTCGTCGAGCGGCTCAAGGGTTATGGAGTCGCGGTCCTTCTGTTCCTTGCCTTCGCTCTTTTCCCAGCATACCCCCCACCCGGGATTATTGCAGAGCGGATTGTTCCCCACCACCACGAGCGCGACATCGGATGCTGCTGCGGCCCCAGCGCGGATCGCGGCCAAGATCGCAGTTGGGCGCGCGGACGATGAGCCCTGATCTGAGTCCCCGGTGAAACGTATATCTGAACTCAGTTGCCTCAACGTCCATGGCCTTTTCAATTACCGCGGGATCCCATGTCTCTCCCATGCCGTATGCCTGGCAGAATTGTGTGGTGGGGGATGAGTGTTGGGCCCACCGCGCAGGTCCGCCGAGTGCAGCGCCATGATACCCTTCGGTCTGAGCGGTCGTGGTAAAACCGAGCCGGGATACTGTCTGGGATGAGCTGGCCAGAAGCTGCACTTTTTCGGATTGATTGAGGAGAGAGATAACGCTGGCGACCCGCTCTTCAATCGGCAGGTCAGGATTCTGAAACGGATACAACGAACTCTGCGAAGGGGCCTTTATTGCATAACAAACAATCACCGCCATCATGGTTCTGGCAAAACATGCGCGGATATTCAATGCGACCCGCCCTTCGGGATATACTACTTTGTTTGCCCGCTGGTCATCGGGATAATCGCCTGACACATGGGGTGGCCTGAACGCTTTATTGAAAGCACCCTGAGGCCGGATGCGGTCTCCAGGTAACGTGGTTCGATATGCATCATGCAGGTCCCGGCCGTTGCCTCCATCATGCGCGACCATGCCAGCTGACCGCGCAGCGAAAAAAGTGCGATTTGAAGCGGTCCCGGTTCCTGCACGGTGAAACGGAGGATTCCCGGCATGACAAAGGTCACCGCGTCTACCGGGCCGCGTTCCCGCCTGAAGATGAAATCGTTATACCGTACCGGCAC